>NZ_JBVVPM010000002.1:14191-357713 GCF_055811255.1 Bradyrhizobium sp. MI1.11 | reverse complement strand
CATACAGGTGGTGCCAATCACTCGGCCTTCCCTGCGCGATGGTTGGACGGCTTATGCCGTGCTCTCCCGGGAGCCGAACTTTCCTTCTGGCCTCCCTCGCCTCGCGAATTGGATGATGCTGTCTGCCCGGTTGGGCTCGCACACACCTCCGCGACAGCTTGACCGTAGCAACGACGGCCAGGACCACACGGTTTTGCCGTACGCGCATTCGCCATTTCGCCGCAGGGTTCGACGGCCTCGTGCACGTAGCCATCGAAATACCGACGAGACGAACTTCACAGCGCCGCTCGTCCGCACGTGGCCACGGGCTCACAGGGAGTACCCGCCCTGCCCGCACCTCTCATGCCGACGCTGCCGCGTCCACCGCAAGCCCGGCTCGCAATCAAGACGACAACGAGATCGCCCCTCAAGGATGAGCCGGGATGACCGACACATACGCCGTTTCCGAATTTCGGTAAAGTAGAATATTTTAGACACACCGTCTTGACACGAGCATGTCAAGAAATGGTCGGGTGTTTTGCCCGACGGGTCACGGCGACTGCATCGTGAAAGTCAGATCAAGGCGACCCGGGATCACGCGGCCCCGCATCCGGGCTGCAGGATCACGCAATCCGGCGCGGCGCTGCCGCAGCACGTCGTCTCGCAACTGCTGACCAGCGCGGCCACGGTCGCTTCCAGTGCCCGCAGCTCCGCAATTTTCTTCCTGATCGATCCGAGATGCTTCTCCGCAAATGTCTTCGTATCGCTGCAAGGCAAGCGCCGCTGACCCGATGCGAGGATGTCGCGCGTCTCGTCGATGGAGAAGTCCAGTTCGCGGCAGTGCCGGATGAGACTGAGTGCCTTGAAAGCCTCTCCGCCGTAGACGCGCTGGCCGCCCTGGCGCGCTGGCGGCGTCAGAAGACCGATGCTCTCGTAATAGCGGATGGTGGGAACCGAAACGCCGGCCGCCTTGGCGAGGACGCCAATTCTCATGGAGCTCTCACTTTTCGCTTGAACCTCAAGTGGCTTGAGGGCGTAGCGATCCGGTCCGTGGCGCACAAGCATGAGGAGAATCACATGAGCGTTATAGGACCGTCCTGCAACCTTCCGTCCGAGACGTCGCCAGGATGCGGCTGCGCGGCCAAGCTCGAACCAGGGACCGAACCAGGAGGCGGCAAGGCCGCCGGCACGGCGGTCGCGGCCGCGGTTGTCGCTGTAGCCTGCACGGCGTGCTGTGTGCTTCCCTTTACCCTGCCCGCTGTCGTGCTCGCCAGTGCAGGCAGCCTGATCGCCGTGTTCGACCATGCGCACGGGCTGATGACGATACTGTCCATCGCCGTCGTGATCTGCGCCTGGGGCTGGATCGTCTGGCGATCGCGGACGCGCGGCTTGAAAATCCGATCGTCCGTGCTGGCTGCAATGTGCGCCGCGACCGTTCTGACCGCGACAGCCGCGCTGTGGCCAGTGATGGGGCCCGCTGTCTTCCAGGCCCTCGGTCTCGCCAAGAAGCCGAAGCATCCGGCCGGCTGATGGACGCAATCACGATCTTCGGACTGCTGTCGGTCAGTGCGATGCTGTTGTTCTACGCGCTCGAGCCGCGCGGACCGCATTTTGTGCTGGCCTTCGCGGCAGCCTGCGCGCTCAGCGCGGTCTATGGCTTTCTCCAGGGGACCTGGCCGTTTGGGCTTGTCGAGACGGTCTGGACAGCGGTCGCCTTACGGCGCTGGGTCCGGTCATCGCCATGACCGGAACTTAAAGCCTTGGAGGCGCCTACGCGTTCCGCATCGCACGGCCGAACGGATCGACCAGGCGGACGATCTCACAGGCGGCAACGAGGCCGGCGAGCCAGACGGCGCTGGTCAGCCCGATGCGCGCAACGATGGCGGCGGTGAAGGCGCCCTCGCCGCCGAGGACCGGCGTCGCGACAAGCAGCGCGAACTCGTAGACCGCGTAGGCGGCAGCGAACGCAATCGCCAGCATCAGCGGCGTGCGGCCTCGTGGCAGCCTACGGAGGACCGTCGATGCGGCTGCGGTCGATAGCAGCGCAGCCGCGCCGATGACGAAGCCCCAGGCGATGGTGCTGATGTCGATCGGATAGTGCAGCACGCCGAAACCGATGGTCTGGTTGACCAGCCAGGCGCCGGTGACGACGAGCAGCGCCGGACGCAGCGGCAGCATCGCGGCGGCGATAACCGCGAAAGCGGCAAATGGCGTGGCGCAGGCGAATGCAAAGCTTGCCAGCGCGCATGACACCGTCAGCAGCGCGAAGCCGAACAGCGGCGCAAGCCGCGGCGCAACCGGGTACAGACGGAAACGGTCGCCGTGAGAGGGCAGGATCTGACGGGGCATGGATGAACTCCTGCCGGCGATCCTAGCACATTGCATTGGTTGGATCGCCTCCCGCGACAGTTCCAACTGCCCCATCGGAGGTCGTGAGAGATGGTAACGCGCCCTCTTGTCCTAGAACGGGCCGGCTACGCTCGCCCTCTTGCGCGCTGGGCTTGAGCCCAGGCCGCGGTGACGTCGCGCGGCGGGACGTCGACGCGCCGGATCGGCGTCAACTCGCCGGAGGCGGAGATGATCGCGGTCTCCTCGCGGCGGCAACGCGGGCACACGAAGCGGACCTCGTTCGGCGAAGCCGACCAGCTCGAACGTTTTACATTGGCGGCCATCGGCCAGGCTGCGCAGTGAGAGCATGACACCAGGAACCGACCGGGATCGAGCATACCCATTCCAAAGGACTCCGCGTCCTGCCATCCCTTCAATGATTAATCCATGTGAATCGTTCCGGTGCCGAGACACCGCCAAGGACACCGTCAAGGAACCGTCAAGACACCGTCGGCCCCGAACCAGGAGGCGGAGCGGCTCAATGGGCGCCCTTGAGCGTGCACGACGTGGTGCAGGTGACCGTGTTGCCGTGGTCGCACGCCTTGCAGGCGGCAACGCATTGGGTCATGTCGCGGGGATTGAAGGAGCTGTAGTTCCGCATCGCGCAGACTGGGGTCGAGCCGGTGATGTCCTGCTCCTGGTTGCAGGCTGCCGTCATGAGTCCAAACATGATGACCGCGAGGAGGCGCATGGGATCGCCCTGTGAGGCACGACAAAACAATCTCGCGAGGCGCGCTGCACCGCAGCGAGCCTCGGCATTTCCACAGCGGAAATCGCCGCAGGCGTCCCCGCTTCTGCATTGAGGATGCGCGCCAAGTGTTAAGAACGGATTGCCGGCGTCAGGCCGCAGCCTTGCTCGCGATGGCCTGCCGCATGTCCACGGCCAATTGGCGGTACTGCTCCGATAGCTTCAGATAAAACTCGCGCTTGGTGCTGTCGGTGGCCAGCCTGGCGATCAGCTCGCATTCGGCGGTGAGCGTCTCGAACCGTTCGAGCCTGTTCTCAAGTTCTGTCATCGGCGTGTCCCCGTCAAACGCCTCAAGGACATCAAACCTAAGCCCGGGAAATAGGTCACAGCGAACATCGTTATCGAGTAGAATCAATTTTTCCGCGCGGCCGGCTATTTCTGCTCCAACCGCCACGCGCCGTCCCAGCCCTCGTCCGGCGGATTGGCCTCGAACCGCGCAATACGGGCAAGCATTGCCCGCGACGGGCCGTCGCCGGGGACGGCTTCAAGTGCCGCGTTGAAGGCGGTACGGGCCTCGTCGAAGCGGCGGGCGCGATAGGCCGCGAGGCCTTCGGCGTAGTGCGAACGCAGACTCTCATGCGCGGCAGTCAGCGCGCCTGCCCGGCCCATCACCTCGAAAATCGTTTGCGGCACGCTTTGGCCGGCGACCGCAAGACGATCGACCTCGCGCAATTCGAGCTGTGAGCCGATCGCGTCCGCCGTCGCCTGCGAGATCAGGATACGGGTGCCAAAGGTCTTGTTGACGGCTTCCAAGCGCGAGGCGAGGTTCACGGCATCGCCCATCACGGTGAAGCTCATCATCAGCTCGGAGCCGATGCTGCCGGTCAAAACCTCGCCGGTGGCGATGCCGATGCGCAGATCGCATGGCACCGGCATGGCGCGGATGCCGAGGAGATCCGGGAGCTGCTTCTGGAGCGCGGGCACCTGGTCGGCCATGTCGAGCGCGGCGAAGCAGGCAAGCTGAGCCTGCTCCTCCTCCTCGATGAAGGGCGGCCCCCAATAGGACATGATGGCATCGCCGATGTATTTGTCGATGATGCCGCGGTTGCTCCTGATCGGACCGGACATGACGGTGAAATAGTGGTTCATCACCCTGACGAGACCGCGCGGGGTCATGCCCTCGCTCATCGAGGTGAAGCCGCTCATATCGCAGAACATGATGGTCATGACCCGGCGCTGGCCCTCGATGGCGACCTCGGGCCGGTCGATCAGGCCCTGAACCACCTTGGGATCGATATAGCGGCCGAAAGTCTCGCGGATGCGCTCGTTCTGGCGCAACTGCTCGACCATGCGGTTGAAGGCGGCAGCGAGCTCTCCGATCTCGTCCTGGGTCGAGACGCTGATAGTCTTGTCGAAATGGCCTGCCTCGACCTCGCGGGTGCCGGCCAGCAGCAGCCGGACCGGTCGCGTGATCCCGGTGGAGACCATGATCGCAAAGGCAAGTCCGACGATCGCCGCGAGGATGGTCACGATGCCCGAGACGATGATCGCCTGGCGCTGATGGCGGATGACCTGGGCGGTGCTCACGAACACCTGCGAGAGCATGTCGGCTCGGATCGCGTCGATCCGCTGGGTGAAGAGGTCGCGTAGCGCGTCCACATGGACGAGCACGTCGGGCGCGCCCGCAAAGTCCTTGTCATCGAGCAGCCGGAGCAGCTTGGCGTCCTCCTCGTCGAGTTCGCGGCGAAGCTCCTTGACTGCATTCTCGATGCGCGTCTCGATGCGGGCGAGTGCCGCGTTGTCCGACGGTGTGCTCTCATCGTTGATGATCGCGTTGATCAGCTTTCGCGCGGCTTCGGCCTCCTGCTCGACCTGGGCGTCCGTTTCCCTGAAGATCTTCAGCCGCGCCGCAAAGCCCTCCTCGTCCGGCGGCGTTTGCATTTTGGCGATCACCATGCGCCGCATCGCCAGCGCCCGCTCCAACGAACGCACATTGGACCGCGCCAGGTGGCCGTAAGCCGGAATATACCGGGCGGTCAGCTCATCCAGAAGATGGCCGACGCGGCTCGACATCACCATCGACAGGATCGCGGTGACGACCATCAGGATGATGAGGCCGAGCGCAATCCCGACGATCTTGCGCCGGATCGACTGGTTGAAAATCGGCATGGGCGCGGGACAATGGGCTGAAGGGGAAAGGCCTTGGAACCAATACAACGGATTTGCCGCCGGGAATACTCGCAATTTGGCCGCTTGTGGCGTCCTGAACCGCCGCAACCGTCGCGCGAGCCTTGTTCGTTAATGAAGGTTAAGAAACCCGCTCGACCCGCCGCTGCACAAGTTCCCTCGCTCCATCCGTATTTCGCCGCATTGTTGGAACAGCTTGAGGATGCGAAACGATGTCGTGTCACCGTTTTTGACGCCGTTTTGATTCTCGAACCGCATCTCGTCGCGGACTTTGGTTTGTACTGGTTTCGCAGGGGGACCACGGAATGAACCAGTGCCTACGCTCGCTTGCGTGCGTCGTTGCCGTGGCCGCTTTGGCCTTCATCCCTACCGAGCTGGCAGCGAAGAGCAGTCAGAAATCGTCCGCGCCGAAGAAGACGCATGAGGCGAAAGCCGGCAAGCAGCGCCACGCCTCCGCCAGCAAGGCGCGGCACGGCAAACGTGCCGAGGCCAAACGCAACTCGAAGAAGCAGGACGACGCGCCCTCGGACAATCCGGCAGCCCCGCCACTGACTGGCGATCTCGCCGCGCTGAAGGATGCCATCGATCTCGCGCGGAAGGGCAAGACCGAGGACGCGAGCGCGGCGCGCGACCGCATTGCTGACCCGGCGGGGCAGAAGCTCGCCGACTGGTTCATGCTGCGCCATTCCGAAAGCACGGCCAATTTCAAGCGCTACGCCGCCTTCCTCGCCGCCAATCCGGACTGGCCGAGCAGCGCGCTGCTCCGCCGCCGCGCCGAGGCGCGGCTGTGGCAGGAGAAGGCCGACGCGGCGACCGTGCACAAATTCACGATGGACCGGCCGACCAGCGCCAAGGGCAAGTTCGCACTCGCCCGCGTGCTGATGACCGAGGGCGACAGCGACCGGGCCGAGCGTCTGGTGCGCGATGCCTGGCGCACGGACGAATTGTCCGAACGCAGCGAGGAAGATTCCTACGAAGCGTTTCGCGATCTCCTGACCACCGAGGATCATCGTGCCCGCATGGACAAGCGCCTCGGCGCCAAGGACTACGCAGGTGCGCGGCGCGCAGCCAAGCGGCTCGGCGAGGATGCGCTCGCGATCGTCAAGGCCTGCGCCGCCGTCACCGGCAAGGCCAGCAAGGCCAAGGATTACCTCGAGGACGTCTCGGCCGAGGCGCGCCGCGACCTCGGCTATGTGCTGTGCCGCGCGCAATGGCATCTCCAGAATGACCGCATCGACGACGCGGCCGAGGTGATCCTAGCCGCCGCGCCCGATACGATGGCGGCGCAAGACACCGACGCCTGGTGGCGCGAGCGCCGCCTGCTCGCGCGAAAGCTGCTCGACCAGGGCAAGTTCAAAACCGCCTACGACGTGGTGCGCTCGGCGGCCGTGCCCGCGATGGAAGTCTATCGCGTCGACTATCACTTCATGTGCGGCTGGATCGCGCTGCGCTATCTCGATGATCCCAAGGCGGCGATGACGCATTTCGCCGCGATCGACGAAGGCTCGGCCAACCCGATCGCGCTGTCGCGCGCGCATTATTGGCGCGGTCGCGCGGCGGAGGCGATGAACGCAACCGCCGATGCGCGCCTGAGCTATCAGGCGGCGGCGCGCTATCCGACCGCCTATTACGGCCAGCTCGCCCGCGCCAGGCTCGGCCTCGACCGCATCGAACTGCGCGGGCCCTCGCCCGTGCTGGCAGCAGTCGACACGCCGCCCGCGGACGAGCGCGTGCGCGCCGCCGACATGCTCTACGGCGTCGGTGAGCGCGACATGGTGTTTTACTACGCCGAGGATTTCGCCAAGGAGAGCACCGACGTGGCGGCGCTCGAAGCCCTCGGCGAGCTCGCCGGCCGGCGCAACGATGCGCGCGTGATGCTGGAGGTCGGCAAGTCGGCGCTGGCGCGCGGGCTCGCACTCGATCACTACGCCTTCCCGACCATCGGCATCCCTGAACATAAGCAGGTCGCGCCCGCGATCGACCCCAGCGTGATCTATTCGGTGGCGCGCACCGAAAGCTCGTTCGACCAGCGCGACAAATCGGCCGCCAACGCAGTCGGGTTGATGCAGGTGACGCCGGAAGCGGGCCGCGACACCGCAAAGCGCTTCGGCCTGACCTATGACTGGGACAAGATGGTCTCCGATCCCGTCTACAACACGCAGATGGGCGCGGCCGAGCTCAGCGCGCTGATGTCGGAATACCGCGGCAATCAGATCATGACCTTCGCCGGCTATAATGCCGGCCGGGGCCGCGTGCGCGAATGGGTGCAGGCGCGCGGCGACCCCAGGGATCCCAAGGTCGATCCGGTCGACTGGGTCGAGCGCATCCCGCTGTCGGAGACGCGCAACTACGTCCAGCGCGTGATCGAGAACGTGCTGGTCTATCGTGCGAGGTTTGAGGCCAGCAGCGTCGTCGCGGCGAAGTCCGAGCAGCGCGTTACGACGCCGAACGTGGGCGCGATGCCGACGGCATCGGCCGCAGCCGCCGCGCCCTAGCTTCGCGACGCCGGGGCTGGACGCGGCGTGAAGCTGGATGCGGTGACTGCGACCGACCTCTCTGCGCGGGTCCGCATCGTTCGGCGAGCCGTCACCTCCTTCCGTGGTCAGAGGGTTCGTACGCGCGCAGAAATGCTTCCGTCAGCGAGCGCGAGAGCGCACCCGTCTGCAGTATCCAGTTCCAGCTCGACACCGTGATCGCTTCGAGCGAACTGCGGTAAGGCCAGAGCATTTCCACCGTCGTCTGCTGATATCGACGGTAGCAATCATAGTCGCAGTACCGCCGCTCAGCGGGCACATGGCGGACGTAACTCGCGCCCAACGGTTGCGCGCACGCGCTGCAGGTACCGCCGTGGCGAGGCCCTTCCTGATTGACGAGCATGAATCTCATAGCGATGCCCTCTCACCCGGACGGCAAATCCACCGCCCGTTTCGCTCTCCTATCCGCTCAAGACGCCGCTCGTGTGCGTCCCTCGATCAGCGGCGCAGCTTCGCCATGAAGCGCGTAACACTCGTAGCCGCAGTAGGGCAGCAGCGTCTTCGCATCGCGCAGATAGCCGCCGCTGATCTCCTCGCAGCACCACAGGCAGAACGTTTTGCGGAAAGGGGTCCTGCCGTTCACCAATATGAACCTCATGTGGCACCTCCGAGCGCAAAGCAGTAGACCGTGTCGACGGATCCGGTGACTGGTGCTTACGCCGCCTGAGACCGAAACAGCCATCGGCGATCGCGTTCGCGGCGCGCCCTGAAGCGATCGAGACATTTCCGGGAGCAAAGCGGCGCTCGCCAGGAATAATACCGGATCAGGCCGAACTTCCCGCTGCAGACGGCGCAGCTTTTTGCCGCGGAAGGGCGCTCGGAGTGTTCGGGCTTATCGCACATGATCTCTCCTCCTGGCCTCTGATGGGCGCCTCTGACGGTCGAGGATCCCCACGGGCGCTGATGCACAATCATCACGTTCGTCAACGAAATGCGGCTTCTCAATCGTGACCAGCCAGATCATCGGCAAGTCGGACGCCGGCGGAGGCGAAGCTCGCCTCTTGAGCGCACGACGCCGCGCTACTCGACGGTTCGTGCTTCGCGATCGACTTCACTGGATTGCCGGTGAGACTAGTCCGCATGCGACGGGCCGCTCAATTGTACGGAGGTAAATGCAGCGTATGACTAGGGTTGCGCGACCTATACATAGGTTTGTCCGGTAATTTTCCGGAGTTTCGTCTACCCGCAACGAGACGGCGCAACGGCGGCAAGCTGCACGGAGCCCGCGAATTCTCGACTCGGAATCCTGCTTTGGTCGGAGGGAATTGCCCCTCCTGTCGCAAAGTGCTCTACTCGCCCTGCCCCCAAGCGGGCCGGGACGCCTGCGATGATGCCTGGCCAGATCGCAAAATTAGGGAATTCGGCCGCGCAATTCCTGCTCGGCGGCCTTGCGGCGCTTCGATCTCTCGGCAATGCAGCGAAAGACGGACCTGCGGCTGGAGAGGGCCGGCGGCAGGACAATGCCGACCTGCGCGACGCCGTGAAGCAATGGCGACAAGTGTTCGAGCACAATCCGGTCATGTATTTCATGGTCGATCCGGCCGGAACGGTGCTCAACGTGAATACATTTGGCGCCGCGCAACTGGGCTACAGCGTGGCCGAACTGACCGGCCAATCTGTGCTGAACGTCTTTTTCGAAGAGGACCGCGATTTCGTTCGTCGCTGTGTCGGGCTGTGCCTGGAAACCGTGGACCAGTCGCACACCTGGGAGATTCGCAAGATCCGGAAGGACGGCTCGGTTCTCTGGGTCCGTGAGAACGCCAAGGCCATGCGGCGCGGCGACGGCACGCCGATCGTGCTGGTCGCCTGCGAAAACATCACCCAGCGCAAGGAGGCGGAGGATGCGCTGCGCCAGAGCGAGGCCTACCTTGCCCAAGCGCAGGAGTTGAGCCGCACCGGCAGCTTCGGCCTGAGCCTGGCAACCCGCGAGGCCGTCTGGTCCAGGGAGACCTTTCGCATCTTCCAACGTGACCCGCAGGTCAAACCGACGCTCGATTTTGTTTTCCAGCGCATCCATCCGGAAGATCGCAATGCGGTCAGCAAGACCCTTGATCGGGCCTTCCGTGACGTCGGCGATTTCGACCATGAATATCGTCTGCTGATGCCCGATGGATCCATCAAATATCTCCATTCCGTGGCACGCGCGGTGAGACATGGATCCGGCCACATCGAGTTTGTCGGAGCGGTCACTGACGTCACTACGGCAAAGGAAACCGAACAGCGACTGCGTCGCAGCGAAGCCTATCTAACCGAAGCCCAGCGCCTCAGCCATACGAGCAGCTGGGCCTGGGACGTGCGCCGTCAGGAATTCGCTTACCGATCGGCCGAACTCTATCGCCTGTTCGGATTTAACCCGGACCAGATTGATCTGTCGGCGCAGGCCTTCCAACAACGGATCCTCGCCGAAGACTTTAAGCGGATCGTCGATGTGGAACGTCAGGCAATCCGGCAAAAGCAGCCTTTCGAAGTTGATTTTCGGATTGTGCGTCCGGACGGTTCGGTACGACACGTCCATACGGAGGGGCATCCCGTCGTCGGCGGGGACGGCGATGTGACGGAGATCATCGGCACCCACGTCGATGTCACCGAGCAGTTTGCCGCAAGACAAGCGCTGCAAAACGCCTTTGACGAGCTCAAGCTGTCCGAGCAGCGATTTCGCGACTATGCCGAAACCGCCTCGGACTGGTTTTGGGAGAGCGGGCCGGACCACCGTATCACACGGATTTCGGAACATGCCGACACGGCCGGTCCCGTGCCCACGGGCGTGATCGGCCTCGCCCGTTGGGACATTCCGCCCGATGCCGAGCTCGAGCCCAAGAAGTGGGAGCGGCATCGCGCGACACTCGATGCCCACCTTCCGTTTCGCGACCTGGTCTACCGAAGCAAGGATCGCAACGGATCTCCGATCTACGTGCGCACCAGCGGCAAGCCCTTGCACGACGCGAACGGCAACTTTCTCGGCTATCGTGGCGTCAGCAGCGACGTGACGGCGGCGATCCGCGCCGAGCAGGCCGAAGAAGCACTGCGCAAGGCGCAAGCCGAGCTTGCTCACGTCACGCGTGTCACGATGCTCGGCGAACTCACGGCCTCGATCGCCCATGAGATCAATCAGCCTTTGGCCGCCGTGATCTCCAATGCGGATGCCTGCATCGGATGGCTCGACCGCGAACCGGCCGACCTGAATGCCGCGCGCCGTTCCGTGGAATGGATCGTCGAGGACGCCAATCGCGCCAGCGAGGTGATCCGCCGGATCAGAGCGCTTGCGAAGAAGACCGAGATCGAGATGGCTCCGGTCGACATGAACCAGCTCGTCAGGGAGACGGTGGCGCTCGTCCGCCGCGAGCTTGCCACCCATGCCGTGTCGGTGCGAATGGAGCTGGCGTCCGCTCTGCCCAGAGTCTGCGGCGACCGGATCCAACTGCAGCAGGTGCTGATCAACCTGGTCATGAACGGGATTGAAGCCATGCACGCCAATGTGGAACGCCCGCGCGAGCTTGCGATCCGCTCCAGCCAGGTGAGCGAGCACGGCGAAGGCCGCATGCTCCTGATCGTGACAGACAGCGGGGTCGGCCTCGGCAACGGCGCGACGGAGCGCATCTTCACACCTTTCTTCACGACAAAGCCGAGCGGCCTGGGGATGGGACTGTCGATCTGCCGATCGATCATCGAGGCTCATGCGGGCCGGCTCTCGGCCTTCCCCAATGACGGAAGCGGAGCAACATTCCAGATTGCCCTGCCCTTGCCGATCGAGGACACGTCGTGACCGACATTCCCAAGGCGGCGACGGTGCAGACGAGCTCCGACGATCCGATCGTCTTGATCGTCGACGACGATCCATCGATGCGCCGTGCGCTCACCAACCTCTTTCAATCCGTCGGCCTCAAGGTCCAGGCTTTCGGCTCCGCGGCGGAGATCATGGAAGCCAAGCCACCGGCGGTCCCCAGCTGCCTTGTGCTCGACATCCGCCTGCCGGGCTCAAGCGGCTTTGACCTGCAGTCGGACCTCGCGAAGGCGAACATTCACACGCCCATTATCTTCATCACCGGTCATGGTGATATTCCGATGACCGTCAGGGCCATGAAAAGCGGCGCCATCGATTTTCTGACCAAGCCGGTGCGCGACCAGGACATGCTGGATGCGGTTCGGGCCGCGATCGAACGGGATCGCAAGCGACGCAATGCCGAGGAGTCGGTCGCGGGAGTGCGGTCCCGCTTCGAGGGTTTGAGCGCGCGCCAGCGCGACATCCTCACTCTGGTGGCATCCGGCCTGATGAACAAGCAGGTCGCGGCCGAGCTTGGATTGGCCGAGATTACCGTCAAGATCTATCGTGGGCAGATCATGCGGAAAATGGGCGCCAAGTCGTTGGCCGATCTCGTCAGAATGGTGGAGGCGCTCGGAATCTCACGCCCGGGCGGAAAGGTGCAAACCTAAGTATGCTTTTCAAGCTCGCTCCAAGGGCTCACTTTCGCCAAGCGCGGCACCGTGATCGGCGGCTCCCCGATCAGGAGCGATCATCTTGTCAATCCCCTTGGCCATTTCCGTCATTGACGATGATCGATCAGTCCGCCTTGCGACCAATAATCTGCTGACGTCGCGGGGATACACGGTCAACATCTTTCGCTCCGCTGACGAATTTCTTCAATCGGCCGAACTGAAGACGACGTCCTGCGTGATCGCGGATGTGCAGATGTCGTTGATGGGCGGCCTTGAGCTCTTGACGCACATGCGCAGCCTCGGCCACCACACGCCCTTCATCTTCATGACGGCTTTTCCCGACGATGCCGTGCGCGACCGCGCGCTGAAAGCGGGCGCTATCTGCTTTCTCGCGAAGCCGTTCTCCACGCCCGCTCTGCTTGAATGTCTGCGGATGGCCCTGCCCGGCCCCGATCAAACCGAGACGTGATACGCCGGCGCCGAGCCCTGGCGACACGGCGCTCACTCCACCTTGATGTTCGCCGCCTTGATGATCGGCCACCACTTCGCGATCTCCGCCTTCTGGCGCGCGCCGAGGGCTTCGGGCGTGAGCTGATCCTGCGGTGTCATCTCCAACCCCTGGCTTTCGAGCTGCTTCTTCACGCCGGGATCGTTCAGCGCTTCCACGGCTGCGGCATTGAGTTTGGTGACGATCGCCTTCGGCGTGCCCTTGGGCACCCACATGCCGGACCAGAGCGTCATGTTGAAACCCTTCAGGCCCGCCTCCTCCGCCGTCGGGACGTCGGGCGCCGACGCGAGGCGTTTGTCATCGGTGACGGCATAGGCGCGGATGGTGCCGGCGCGGACCTGGTTGATGGAGTTCGAGGTCTGGTCGACGATGACGTCGATCTGGCCAGCGATGAGATCGTTCAGGGCGGGCGCGGTGCCGCGATACGGCACGTATTGCAGCTTGATGCCGCTGACGCTCTCGAAATAGACCCCGGCGATGTGGCTGCCCGAGCCCGCGCCGGCGGTGCCGGCGGTCGGCGGCGAAGGCCGCGACTTCAGCCAGTCCAGCAGCTCCTTCAGCGAGGTCGCGGGCACCGCGTTCTTGCTGACGACGATCATCGGATTGCTCGGCAGCAGCACCACCGGCTCGAGGTCCGCGACCAGGTCGTAATTGAGCTTGTAGACGGCGCCGTTGGCAACGTGGGTGCCGAGATGGCCGAACGAGATCGTGTAGCCGTCGGGGGCCGAATGCACGGCACGGCCGACGCCGATCGAGCCGCCCGCGCCAGTGACGTTCTCGATCACCAGCGGCTGGCCGAGCGCCGTCCGCATCCGCTCGGCAAGCACTCGTGCCATCGCATCTGACGGACCGCCGGCGGCGAAGGGCACGATGATGGTGATAGGACGGGAAGGATAATCGTCGGCGCGCGCGACCCCTGCAAGAGCGAGAATAGCAATCAGCGCAGCCCAGGCGGCCTTCATTGTGTTCTCCCCAGCAATGTCATTGTTGTTTTTGTCTCTTCCCGCGTACGGGAAGAGGGATCGTTCGTGAAGGGACGAAATGCCGCGCTAGAACTGCGAATAGTCGATCGGCTTGTGGCGATCGAGCGTGCGGGTGACCGGCGGCAGCGGGTATTTCAGGCCGGTGGCGCAGTTGAACAGCATCACGCGGTCACCCTTCGAGACGCGGCCGTCGGCGAGGCTGTCCTTGTAGGCGGCGTAGGTCGCAGCACCTTCAGGGCAGAGCAACAGCCCCTCCTCGCGCGCGACCTCGTTCAGCGCGGCAGAGATCTTGTCGTCGTCGACTGCAATGGCAAAGCCCTTGCTCTCGCGCACCGCGCGCAAAATGAGAAAGTCGCCGATCGCCTGCGGCACGCGAATGCCTGACGCGATGGTGTGGGCGTCCTCCCAGCGTGTGGCATGCTCGGTGCCCGCTTCGTACGCGCGCACCATCGGCGCGCAGCCGGAGGCCTGCACCGCGACCATGCGCGGGCGCTTGCTTCCGATGAAGCCGATCTTTTCGAGCTCGTCGAAGGCCTTCCACATGCCGATCAGGCCGGTGCCGCCGCCGGTCGGATAGAAGATCACGTCGGGCACGTCCCAGCCGAGCTGCTCGGCGAGTTCCAGCCCCATCGTCTTCTTGCCTTCGATCCGGTACGGCTCCTTCAAGGTCGAGGTGTCGAACCAGCCGACTTTCGTCTTGCCCTCGCCGACGATCTTGCCGCAATCGTCGATATAGCCGTTGACGCGATAGACGGTCGCGCCCTGAAGCTCGATCTCGCTGACGTTCACCTCGGGCGTATCGGCCGGACAGAAAATCGTGGTCTTGATGCCACAGCTTGTGGCGTAAGCGGCGAGCGCCGCCCCGGCATTCCCGTTGGTCGGCATCGCCATGTGTTTGATGCCGAGCGCCTTGCCCATCGACACCGCCATCACGAGGCCGCGCGCCTTGAACGAGCCGGTCGGCAGCCGCCCCTCGTCCTTGACGATGATCTCGCCGCCGCCGAGCTTTGCGCCGAGCTTGGGCAGGCGGATCAGCGGGGTCGTGACTTCGCCGAGCGAGACGATGTCCTGGCATTTGCGCACGGGCAGCAGCTCGCGGTAGCGCCACATGTCGGCGGGGCGCTGCGCCAACGCGTCCTTGGTCAGCGCCTTCTTCACACCGGCGAGGTCGTAGCGCACCAAAAGGGGCTTGCCGGCCTTGGAGAGGTTGTGGACCTGATCGGCGGCGTAGTGATCGCCCTCCATCGCGCATTCGAGATGGGTGACGAAGGTCGGGCGTTCGATGGTGAGATTGTCGTTGTCTTGCATGGGGTGATTTCCTTCTTGTTTTGCAGGCCCTACTGCTCGTCATTGCGAGCGTAGCGAAGCAATCCAGACTGCCGCTGCGGAAAGATTCTGGATTGCTTCGCTGCGCTCGCAATGACGGCGGCAGTGGTCGTCAAAGATTCAGCACCCGTCCATACGCATCCAGCACGGCTTCCTTCATCATCTCCGACAGCGTCGGATGCGGGAACACGGTGTGCATCAGCTCTTCTTCCGTGGTCTCCAGGTTCATGGCGACGACGTAGCCCTGGATCAGCTCGGTGACCTCCGCGCCGACCATATGGGCGCCGAGCAGCTGACCGGTCTTCTTGTCGAAGATGACCTTGACCATGCCCTGGTCCTCGCCGAGCGCGATCGCCTTGCCGTTGCCGACAAAGGGAAAGCGGCCGACGCGGATCTCGCGGCCATTCTCCTTGGCCTTGGCTTCGGTCAGGCCGACCGAGGCGACCTGCGGGTTGCAATAGGTGCAGCCGGGGATCATCAGCTTGTCCATGGGGTGCGGATGCAGGCCCTTGATGGCCTCGACGCAGATCACGCCCTCATGCTCGGCCTTGTGGGCCAGCATCGGGGGACCCGCGACGTCACCGATGGCATAGATGCCGGGAACGTTGGTCTTGCCGTAGCCGTCGATCACGATGCAGCCGCGCTCGGTTTTGACGCCGAGCTTTTCGAGGCCGAGATACTCGATATTGCCGACCACGCCGACGGCAGAGATCACGCGCTCGAACTCGGCGGTCTGCTTCGCCTTGCCGTCGTCGAGCGTCGCGACCACGCTGTCGCTCTTCTTTTCGAGCTTCGTCACACCCGTGTTGGTGAGGATCTTGATGCCCTGCTTCTCGAGGCGCTTGCGGGCAAGTCCGGCAATCTCCGCGTCCTCGACCGGCAGGATCTGCGGCAGCACCTCGACCACCGTGACATCCGACCCCATCGTCTTGAAGAACGATGCGAACTCGATCCCGATCGCACCCGAGCCCATCACCAGCAGCGATTTCGGCATCCGCTCCGGCACCATCGCTTCAAAGTAGGTCCAGATCAGCTTCTTGTCGGGCTCGAGTCCCGGCAGCACCCGCGGCCGCGCTCCGGTCGCGACGATGATGTGCTTGGCCTGATAAGCCCCCTCGCCGAGCGCGCCCTTGGGCCCCTCGACGTCGGACTTCTTTACCGTCACCTTGCCGGGCGCGTCGATCGAAGCCGCGCCCCAGATCACGCTCACCTTGTTCTTCTTCATGAGGAAGCCGACGCCGTCGTTCAGCCGCTTCGAGACGCCGCGCGAGCGCTGCACCACGGCCTTCGGATCGAACGAGACGTTATCGGCCGACAGGCCGTAATCCTTGGCGTGCTGCATGTAGTGGTAGATCTCGGCGGAGCGCAGCAGCGCTTTGGTCGGGATGCAGCCCCAGTTCAGGCAGATGCCGCCGAGATAGGATTTCTCGACAATCGCGACCTTGAAGCCGAGCTGGGCGGCCCGGATAGCGGTGACATAGCCGCCGGGACCGGAGCCGATGATGATGATGTCGAAGGATGTATCGGCCATGGCGGCTCCCGTTCAACTCAAGAGGTGCCGCGGGCGCGGCGCCTGGAAATCAAAACCCTGACCAGCCATTCGAGCAGGATCGCGCCGGCCATGATAGCCAACGCGATCATAATGACCGCCTGGCCGATGCTCCGTGCCAGCTGCTCGCCGGCAAAGAACGCGGAATGCAGAATATCGAGCCCGACCGGATTGAGTGCAACCACAGCCGAGAGCAACAAGGAGATCCAGGGCCAACGCGTCCGCATTCACCCCGCGCCTCCCCGGGCTACACCATCATCATGACGGGATTTTCGATCAGCTGCTTGAAGGCCCCGATCAGCTCGGCACCGAGAGCGCCGTCGATGGCGCGGTGATCGCACGACAATGTCACGCTCATCATGTTGGCGATCTCGATCTTGCCGCCGCGGACCACAGGCCGCTCCTCGCTGGTGCCGACTGCGAGGATGGTGGCATGCGGCGGATTGATCACGGCGGTGAAGTGGCTGATGCCGAACATGCCGAGGTTCGAGACGGCCGTCGTGCCGCCCTGGTATTCTTCGGGCTTCAGCTTGCGCGAGCGGGCGCGGGTCGCAAAATCTTTCATCTCGTTGGAGATGGTCGACAGCGTCTTGGTCTCGGCCTTGCGGATGATCGGCGTGATCAGGCCGCCGGGCATCGCCACCGCAACGCCGACGTCGGAATGATGGTGCTTGACCATGCCGGATTCGGTCCAGCTCACATTGCAATTCGGGATCTTCTGCAGCGCCACCGCCATCGCCTTGATGACGAAGTCGTTGACCGAGATCTTGTAGAGCGGCTTCTTCTCCTTGTCCTTGGGAGCAGCCGCATTGATCTCCTCGCGCGCGGCGAGCAGCTTGCCGATGTCGCAGTCGATGGTGAGGTAGAAGTGCGGGACGTTCTGGATCGACGCGGTCAGGCGCTGCGCAATCGTGCGGCGCATGCCGTCATGCGGCACGACGTCGTAGGAGCCGGGTTCGAACAGCGACAGGATCTGCTTGTCCGACATGGTCGGCGCGGTCGAGGGCGCGCCTGACGGCGCCGCCGCCGGTGCCTTCAGGCCCTTGCCGGACTTGGCCTGCTCGACGTCGCGTGCCACCACGCGGCCGTGCGGGCCGGTGCCGGTCACCATCGCAACATCGACGCCAGCTTCCTTGGCGAGCCGGCGCGCCAGCGGCGAGGAGAACACGCGGCCGGCATGGCCGTTGCTCTGCGCAGCCGGTGCTGCGGCCTGCGGTGCAGGTGCGGCGGCGGGCGCTGGCGCGGCCTTGGGCGCGGCAGGCGCAGGCGCCGGCGCAGCAGCAGGAGCTTCAGCCGCTTTCGGAGGTGCGGCCGAAGCACTGGGCTTGGCGGCACCTGCCGCCCTCACGTCCTCACCCTCGCCGGCCAGCACCGCGATCACGTCGTTGACCGGGACGTCCTGCGTGCCCTCGGGCACGAGGATCTTGGCGATCGTGCCCTCGTCGATGGCTTCGACCTCCATGGTCGCCTTGTCGGTCTCGATCTCGGCGATGACGTCGCCGGATTTGACCTTGTCGCCTTCCTTCTTCAGCCACTTGGCGAGGTTGCCCTTCTCCATCGTCGGCGAAAGAGCGGGCATCAGGATGTTGATGGGCATGCTGACCTCAAGAAGAACTTTGCAAAAATCCGTCTCCGGACCGGAGACGAACAGACCAGGTTTAGTTGCCGATGTCGCCCTGCCAGAGGCGCTCATTGGCAGGGATGGAACGCCAGTTCTTCATCATGGTGATGGAGCGGTCGTCCGCAAGGTCGATCCACGGGATGCCGAACTTGTCGAGAATGTCCTTGGAGCCCTCGAAGGTGACGGACTCTCCGATCACCACGAGCTTGACCTTGAACAGCGCGAGCGCACCGGCACACATCGCGCATGGCGACAGCGTGGTGTACATGACGGTATCGTGGAACGAAATCGCACCCGCCTCGCGCAGGCAACTCATCTCGCCGTGCAGGATCGGATTGTTCTCCTGCACGCGGTTGTTGTGGCCGCGGGCAATGACCTTGTTGTCGCGGGTCAGCACGGCGCCGATCGGCAGGCCGCCTTGCGCGATCGAGGCTTCCGCCTCGCGGATCGCCTCCAGCATGAAATCGAAATGATAGGATTCGATCGCCACGGTCAGTGCCCCTTCCCGCGCGGCGTCGTGGTGCCGGTGTCGGTGGGACGCTCGATCTCGGCCTGGAACATCTCGATGATCCGGTTCAGCGCGTCCTCCTCGGTGTATTCGCTCTCGCGCGCATAGGCGCGCGCGGCGTGACGGGCGAGATCGACGAGCAGCAGGCCCCACATGTCGGGTTCGTCGAAGGCCCGCTGGAACGCCATCGACAGCCCGCCGTCCAGCACGAACACGCGCAGGATCTCGACCGCATCATCGCGGACGAGGACGTCGGGTGGTAATGGCTGCTCCTTCGGACCCGCCATGGTCTACCTGTAGCAGACGGCTTTAGCGGCCTCGACCACTTCGGCAGCCGAGGGCAGCGCGAGCTTTTCCAGGTTCGCGGCATAGGGCATCGGCACGTCCTTGCCGGAGACGCGGGTTACAGGCGCATCCAGATAGTCGAAGGCATGCTCCATGATTCGCGCGGCGATCTCGGCGCCGACACCGCTCTGGGCCCAGCCCTCTTCCACCGTGACGGCGCGGCCGGTCTTCTTGACCGAGTTGACGATCGTCTCGGTGTCCATCGGGCGCAGCGTGCGCAGATCGATCACTTCGGCCTCGATGCCGTCCTTGGCGAGTTCGTCGGCGGCCTTCAGCGCGTAGCTCATGCCGTTCGACCACGAGATGATCGTGACATGGCTGCCGGAGCGCACGATGCGCGCCTTGCCGATCGGAATCACGAAATCGTCGAGCTTCGGCACCTCGCCAGTGTGACCGTAGAGCATCTCGTTCTCGAGGAAGATCACCGGGTTGGGATCGCGGATCGCAGCCTTGAGCAGGCCCTTGTAATCAGCGGCCGAGAACGGCGCGACGACCTTGAGGCCCGGGACATTGGAATACCAGGACGAATAATCCTGGCTGTGCTGGGCGGCCACGCGGGAAGCGGCGCCATTGGGCCCGCGGAACACGATCGAGCAGCCCATCTGGCCGCCGGACATGTAGAGCGTCTTGGCCGCGGAGTTGATGATCTGGTCGATCGCCTGCATGGCGAAGTTGAAGGTCATGAACTCGACGATCGGCTTCAACCCGCTCATCGCGGCGCCGACTCCGATGCCGGCAAAGCCGTGCTCGGTGATCGGCGTGTCGATCACGCGCTTGGCGCCGAATTCCTGAAGCAACCCTTGCGTCACCTTGTAGGCGCCTTGGTATTCGGCGACCTCTTCGCCCATCACGAAGACGTCGGCGTCACGGCGCATCTCTTCGGCCATGGCATCGCGCAGGGCTTCGCGGATGGTCTGCGTCACCATTTCGGTGCCGGCAGGCACTTCCGGGTCGGGCTCTGCGACGGCCTGCGGTGCCGGCGCAGCCTTGGGAGCTGGCGCTTCGGCTTTTGCAGCGGCGGGGGCTGCGGATTCGGCAGCCTTCTGCTGCGGAGCGGGCGCCTTGGCGAGATCGGCGGCACTCTCGCCATCGGCGAGAATCGTCGCAATCGGCGTGTTCACGGCAACGTCGGCTGTGCCCTCGGGGATCAGGATCTTGCCGAGCGTACCTTCATCGGTCGCCTCGACCTCCATGGTCGCCTTGTCTGTCTCGATCTCGGCGATGACGTCGCCGGACTTGATCGTCTCACCCTCTTTTTTCAGCCATTTGGAGAGGTTGCCCTTCTCCATCGTGGGCGACAACGCGGGCATCAGCACTTGAATTGGCATATCGACTCCAAAAGAAAGCTTGCGCGCGTTCAGCGGTAAATATCGGTCCAGAGCTCGGCGGCATCCGGCTCGGGATCATGCTGGGCGAAATCGGCGGACGCATTGACGATGTCGCGCACCTCGGCGTCGATCGCCTTCAGATCCTGCTCGCTGACCTTGGCGGCCAACAGGCGGTTGCGCACCTGCTCGATCGGATCCTGGTCGTGGCGGACTTTCTCGACCTCCTCGCGCGTTCTGTACTTTGCGGGATCGGACATCGAGTGGCCGCGATAACGGTAGGTCTGCATCTCCAGGATGAAGGGTCCCTTGCCGGCGCGGCACCAGGCCGCAGCTTCGTCGCCGGCGGCCTTGACGGCACGGACGTCCATGCCGTCGACCTGCTGGCCGGGAATGTTGAAGGAGGCGCCGCGCTTGGAGAAATCCTGCTGCGCCGAGGCGCGCGAGACCGAAGTGCCCATGGCGTAGCGGTTGTTCTCGATGACGTAGATCACCGGCAGCTTCCAGAGCTCCGCCATGTTGAAGCTCTCATAGACCTGGCCCTGATTGGCCGCACCGTCGCCGAAATAGGTGACGCTGACATTGTCGTTGTCGCGATAGTGATTGGCGAAAGCGAGCCCGGTGCCGAGCGAGACCTGGGCGCCGACGATGCCGTGGCCGCCGTAAAAGTGCTTCTCCTTGCTGAACATGTGCATGGAGCCGCCCTTGCCCTTGGAATAGCCGCCGCGACGGCCCGTGAGCTCGGCCATGACGCCGTTGGCCTCCATGCCGGTGGCGAGCATATGGCCGTGATCGCGATAGCCGGTGATGACCTGATCGCCCGGCTTCAGGGCCATCTGCATCCCGACCACCACGGCCTCCTGGCCGATATAAAGGTGGCAGAAGCCGCCGATCGCGCCCATGCCGTAGAGCTGGCCGGCCTTTTCCTCGAACCGCCGGATCAGGAGCATGTCGCGGAGCGCCTTGAGCTCCTGCTCTCTGGTGAATTCCGGGGGCGAACCGCCGTCGGTCTTGTCCTGTGCAGTGCTTGCGGCGGCTTTCTTGGGTGCGGCCATGGGAATTCCGGGTCAGAGAAAACTTCAGCCCTCTCTAACCCAAGTCAAACGCCCTTGGAAAGCACCGCGGCGGCATGGCACGACTTTCATTATGCCGCACTGCAACGTGATCGTAATATTGCAAAATCTTTGACGCGGATCGGGCAACAAATCGACACGGTCGCCGCACGCGCAGATTCGTGGCCGCGTCAAGCAACGTTGAGCCAACGCGGTCCCGACATTTGGAACGGGCGGCGCAGAACGGCGCCGCCCTCTCCGCCCGCCCGATCAGAAGAAGCCGAGCTTCTTGGGGCTGTAGCTGACCAGCAGGTTCTTGGTCTGCTGGTAGTGATCGAGCATCATCTTGTGGGTCTCGCGCCCGACGCCCGACTGCTTGTAGCCGCCGAAGGCCGCATGCGCGGGATAGGCATGGTAGCAGTTGGTCCAGACCCGGCCGGCCTGGATCGCCCGGCCGAAGCGATAGCAGCGGTTGGCGTCGCGGCTCCAGACGCCGGCCCCCAGGCCATAGGGCGTGTCGTTGGCGATCTCGAGCGCCTCTTCGTCGCTCTTGAAGGTCGTGACCGAAACGACGGGGCCGAAGATCTCCTCCTGGAAGACGCGCATCTTGTTGTGGCCCTCGAACACGGTCGGCTGGACGTAGAAGCCGCCGGCGAGATCGCCGCCGAGCTCGGCGCGTCCGCCGCCGGCCAGCACCTTTGCCCCCTCTTGCTTGCCGATGTCGATGTAGGAGAGGATTTTTGCGAGCTGCTCGCCCGACGCCTGCGCACCGATCATGGTGTCGGCCGCGCGCGGGTCGCCCTGCTTGATCGCGGCGACGCGCTTCAGCGCCCGATCCATGAAGCGGTCATAGATATCGGCATGGACCAGCGCCCGGCTCGGACAGGTGCAGACCTCGCCCTGGTTCAGCGCGAACATGACGAAACCTTCGATCGCCTTGTCGAAGAAATCGTCGTCTTCGGCGGTGACGTCGCTGAAGAAGATGTTGGGCGACTTGCCGCCGAGCTCGAGCGTGACGGGAATGAGGTTCTGGCTGGCATATTGCATGATCAGCCGGCCCGTCGTGGTCTCGCCGGTGAAGGCGATCTTGGCGATACGCGGGCTGGACGCGAGCGGCTTGCCGGCTTCCAGCCCAAAGCCGTTGACGATGTTGAGGACGCCGGGCGGCAGAATGTCGCCGATGATCTCGGCCCAGACCATGATCGAGGCCGGGGTCTGCTCGGCCGGCTTGAGCACAACGCAATTGCCGGCGGCGAGCGCGGGCGCGAGCTTCCAGCAGGCCATCAGCAGTGGGAAGTTCCAGGGAATGATCTGGCCGACCACGCCGAGCGGTTCGTGGAAATGATAGGCGACGGTGTCGTGATCGATCTCGGAGAGACTGCCTTCCTGGGCGCGGATGGCGCCGGCGAAATAACGGAAGTGGTCGATCGCCAGCGGCAGGTCGGCGGCGCGGGTCTCGCGGATCGGCTTGCCGTTGTCCCAGGTCTCGGCGATGGCGAGACGCTCGAGATTGTCTTCCATGCGGTCGGCGATCCGGTTCAGCATCGCGGCGCGCTCGGCGACGCTGGTGCGGCCCCAGGCGGCCTTCGCGGCATGCGCTGCGTCGAGCGCTGCTTCGACGTCCTGCGCGTCGGAACGCGCGATCTTGCAGACGATCTGGCCCGTCACCGGCGAGGCATTGTCGAAATACTTGCCGGCGATCGGCGCGACGAACTTGCCGCCGATGAAATTGTCGTAGCGTTCGGCGAAGGGAATTTTGGTGACGCTGAGGAATTCTACCTTGTTCATTGATCACTCCCGATGTTTGCTGTTTGCGCAATTCGTCGCGTGGTCGCGACTTGCATCGACGATGTCCCGGGAGGCGTCTTCTGTCAGCCCTGATGGGAGCAATGACGGAGCCGACCTGTCGCAGTTCTGCGACAGGTGTCGAGGCTGCACGTCATGCCGCCGCACATACTGACCTCATCCTGAGGAGCGCGCTCGTGCGCGCGTCTCGGTCGCGCCGATCACGAGATCGTCCGCATCGACCGCAACGAGGCCGCCGCACTGGCCGTCCGCAGCTTGCGTCAGCACGATGCGGGCGTGGGCGAAGGCCCTGCGAAACAGATCGGCCTCGATACGCTTGGCCGCCTCGCCGGCCGCGAGCGCGATCAGATTGGAAAACAAGTCAGTGCGGTCGGCGCGGCAGGAGGAGACGTCGAGCACGCCCGCGAACGCAGCCTCATGGTCGTAGATCGGAACGGCAGTGCAGCTCAGAAGCGTGTTTCGGGTGAAGAAATGCTGGTCGCGGTCGATCGTCAGCGGGCGCTGCTCGACGAGGCAGGTACCAATGCCGTTGGTGCCCTCATGCTCCTCGCTCCAAAGCGCGCCGGTCCAGAGGCCCCAGGACTGAAATGTCGCATCGTCCGCCGGGGTGCCGCGGCGATCGACCGGCACGCCCTCGCCGTCGGCGAGAAGCACGCAGCAGCCGCTGGCGCCGACCGCCTGGTAGAGCCGGTCCATTGCACCTCGCGCAGCGGCGAGCAGCGGCGCGATGCGCTCGCGCGCGTGGTGCAACTCGGCTTCGCTCAGCCGGTTCGGTGAGCTGCGGCCTGCGGGATCGAGACGATGCAATCTGGACGAACGGCGCCACGAGGCCACAAGCGACGAGCGTGCCGCCTGGCCTGACGTAATGGCGGCCTCGACACGGGCCGCGTGATGCCGGGGGGATTGCCCATTCATCACTGTTTCCTCCAGGTGGCAATCTAAACGGTGCCGGCACGGCCCGGTTGATCTGCGTCAACCCTGGCCATGGCGCTGGCAGCCATGAGCCCTTTGCGGCGCTGCCGTCAAGGCGGCAGTCCGGTTCCAGGCTTCAACTTGGAAGTCTTCAACTTTAGGAAGAGTGGTTAGTTCGCCGGGATCGTCCGGACGAGATCGCGCGGATTGACGTAGTCGAGCTGGAAGCGCGCCCGCTCGTCCAGCATGTCGGGGTCGATCTTCGCGGAGCGCAGCAGCGAAACGCGCTGCTCGCTCCTGGCACGCTCGCGCTTGAGCTGAGCCAGCTCGCTGGTCAGCGCCACGATCTCCTGGTCGAGCTCCTGGCGGGCGTTGAGGCCGTATTTGCCGGTATAGGCGTTGACACCGAAATAACCGACGATGGCAGCCGCCATCGCATAGAGGGCAAGACCGGTCAGGATCGATTTCAGGCGCGCGCGGGAGACCATCTTGGGAAGATGGGACAGGTTGGTTAAGGGCGTGCTAATTTCCGGCCGCTGGCCCCGCGCGCGACGCTAGCGGACCCTCATGGCGAGGAGGCGCAAAGCGCCGTCTCGCGGACGATGCTTCGCATCGCCGCGAGAACCATGAAGGCACGGCAGTTTCCCGGAGCCATCCTTCGAGACGAACGCTTCGCGTTCTCCTCAGGATGAGGGCCTATGCTGTGGCTGCGGGCGATTTGGCCTCAGCCGTGATGCTTCGCGACGTGCACCGCAAACGCGTCGATATAGGCCTGGAGCACGGGCTTCAGGGACTCCTTGGTCAGGTTGCCCTCAGCGTCGAACGCGTCGCCCACTCCGTTCAAATAGGCCTCCGGCTGCTGCATGATCGGGCCGGAAATGCCCGGCAGGATGTTCTGCAGCGTCTTGGCGGCGCTGACGCCGCCGAGCGGGCCCGGCGAGTTCGCGATGATGCCGACCGGCTTGCCGTTGAACGAGCTCTTGCCATAGGGCCGCGAGGCGACGTCGATGGCGTTCTTCAGCACGCCCGGGATCGCCCGATTGTATTCCGGCGTGACGAAGATGACGCCGTCCGACTTCTGGATCTTTTCGCGAAAAGACAGCCAGTCGGCCGGCGGCGCGCCCTCGAGGTCCTGATTGAAGAACGAGATGCCGGCCGGCGTGATGACCTCGAGCTTGAGCGAGGCCGGCGCGAGCTTGGCGAGCGCATTGGCGATCTTCAGCGAAAAGCTGTCCTTGCGCAGGCTGCCGGCGATCGTGACGATATTGTAGGCCATGGAGTGTCCTCGAAGTCTTCAGCGGGAGTGCCGGGGCGGCACTTAAGCGATCCCGAGTGATGGATGCAAGTGCATGGACCGGTCGGATTTGGAAACGCTGGGTTTCTGAACGGTTGCCCAAACCATCAGGCCGCCAAGTGGCGGCCTGAGTCGTTGGTGCAATCCGCAAATCGGTTCAGATCGTCGGATTCCACGCCGACGGGATCAGGCGATATTTGGCGCCGTCCTTCTCGACATGGCCGACCGAGGGAAACGTGAAGTGGAAGCCGATCACGGTCGCCTTCTCGGCCGCCGCAATGTCGTAGAACTTGTGACGCGTCTCCTGCGCCAGCGCAGCATCGGTATCGAACACCACATGCCAGTCCGGATTGCGCAGGAAGAACTCCGGGATGTTGGTGACGTCGGACTGGATCAGCACCTTGGCATCGCCGGAGGCGACCGCGAACGAGGTGTGCCCCGGGGTGTGACCGGGCGTCGCGATCGAGGTGATGCCCGGCGCGACCTCCTTGCCCCAGGCGTACTTCGTCACCTTGGATTCGAGGCCGGCAAAGGTCTTCTTCACGTTGGCGAAGTAGTTCTTCATCATCGCGTTGGACTCGGCCTTGGCGGCGTTGTCCTCGCTGGTCCAGAACTCCCAGTCCTTGCCCGGCACCATGATCTCCGCATTAGGGAAGGCAAGCGCGCCGTCGGCGAGACGAATGCCGTTGGTGTGGTCGGGATGCAGATGCGAGAGCAGCACGACATCGATGCTCTTCGGGTCGACGCCGGCGGCCTGGAGGTTCTGCAGCGTGCGGCCGACCGCGCCCTTGCTGGGCTCGAGATTGGCGACACCGTTGCCGGTATCGATCAGCACGAGCTTGGAGCCGGTGTTGATGAGCTGCGGGTTGAACGGCACCGTGACCATGCCCTTCGGCATGTAGGCCGCCTCGCCCGCGGCCAGCGCTTCCTCCTTCGACGCGTTGACGACGAACTTGTCCGGCATCGGGAAAGTGCGCGCACCGTCATTGATCGAGGTGCACTCGTAGCTGCCGACCTTGTAGCGGTAGAAGCCCGGCGCCTGCGTGCCGGCTTGCGGCACCGCGGCATTGGCGGTGGTCAATCCAAGCTTGGTCATCGCAGCCGCACCGAGGACGGCGGCGCCTGCGAGCAGATGGCGGCGATTGAGATCGGTCATGGAGAAGTCCCCTTCTGAGCGCGCCTTGCGGTTTTGTCCGCTTTCGATGGCGGCGGAATAATCTCCCGCTTCGCTCAGAAGGCAAGACCTTCTTTGGGTGACGTGCCGTCGCACGTGCCGATTATTTATTTGGGTTGATGAGGAATTTTTCGCCGGTGGCGCGTTTGGCGTAGACCGCGATGTTGACGGGATCGAGCGCCTCAGAAAGCGACACCACCTTGGTGTAGTGGCTGGCAAACGTGGTCTTCAGTTCGTCGACGACGCGCTGGCGCAGCCTGGCCCCGTCCGCCTGCCCGATCTTCATCAGGAACGGAAACAGCAGCCAGCCGCCGACGCCCCAGGCCATGCCGAAGCCGCGCGGCAGCTCGATCGGGCGGACATCGAGCGCGCCATAGACGTAGACCTGCTTGTGCACGTTGGAGCCGTAGCGGCTGTATTCCTTCGCGGTCTTGTTGATCGCGACTTCCATGCAGTTGAGGATGTCGCCGGCGAGCTTGCCGCCGCCGATGGCGTCGAAGGCGATGGTGGCGCCGGTCTCCACCAGCGCATTGGTGAGATCGCCGAGGAAGCTCGGCGCGGCGGAATCGACGACATATTTGGCGCCGATCTTGTGCAGGATGTCGGCCTGCTCCTTGCTGCGCACGATGTTGACCAGCGGGATCCCGTCCTTGATGCAGATCTTGTTCAGCATCTGGCCGAGATTGGATGCGGCCGCAGTGTGCACCAGCGCCTTGTGACCCTCGCGCCGCATGGTCTCGGTCATGCCGAGCGCGGTCAGCGGATTGACGAAGCAGGAGGCACCTTCGGCCGGCGTGGTGCCTTCCGGCAGCGGCAGGCACTCGCGCACTTTTAACGTGCGATACTGGGTGTACATCGCGCCGCCGATCATGGCGACGGTCTTGCCCATCAGCGCCTTCGCGGCATCCGAGGAGCCAGTCCTGATCACGACTCCCGCGCCTTCGTTACCGACCGGCATGGATTCGTCGAGCCGGCCTGCCATCGCCCGCATCGCGCCTTCCGGCACCTTCGCGGTGATGACGGGAGCACCCTTGTCGCCGGAAGCCTTTGCCGTGCTCATATCGGCTGCGCCGATCAGGAGCCCGAGGTCGGACGGATTGATCGGCGCCGCCTCGACGCGGACGACGACCTCGTCCGCGGCGGGCTCGGGGGTCGGCACGTCGAGCAGCGAGATTTCGAGCTCACCGCTCTTCTTGATCAGCGAACGCAGTTGCAGGCCGTTCTTGCCGTCGCTCATGTCGATCCTCCCCTGTCCTTGTCCGAGCGCTGGCTTATGCCAGCGCCTTCAGTGCCGCCTTGCCGCCGTAGAGCGCCTGCTTGCCGAGCTGCTGCTCGATGCGCAAGAGCTGGTTGTATTTGGCGGTGCGATCGGAGCGCGCAAGGGAGCCGGTCTTGATCTGTCCGCAATTGGTGGCGACCGCGAGGTCGGCGATGGTGGAATCCTCGGTCTCGCCGGAGCGGTGCGACATCACCGAGGTGTAGCCGGCCTTGTGCGCCATCTCGACGGCGGCGAGAGTCTCGGTCAGCGTGCCGATCTGGTTGACCTTGATCAGGATCGAGTTGGCCCGTCCGGCCTTGATGCCTTCAGCGAGCCGCTTGACGTTGGTGACGAAGAGATCGTCGCCGACGAGCTGGCACTTCTTGCCGACGAGGTCGGTCAACTCCTTCCAGCCGTCCATGTCGTCTTCCGACATGCCGTCCTCGATGGTCACGATCGGATAGCGCGAGACGAGGTCGGCAAGGTACTTGGCCTGCTCGGAGATCGAGCGGGTCTTGCCCTCGCCTTCGTAGACGTACTTGCCGTCCTTGAAGAACTCGGTCGAGGCGCAGTCGAGGCCGATGACGATGTCGGAGCCCGCCTTGTAACCGGCCTTGCCGATCGCGTTCATGACGAATTCGAGCGCGGCGTCCGCGGACGGCAGGTTCGGGGCGAAGCCGCCCTCGTCGCCGACATTGGTGTTGTGGCCGGCCTTCTTCAATTCGGACTTCAGAGTGTGGAAGACCTCCGCGCCGTAGCGCAGGCCCTCGGCGAAGGAGGACGCGCCCACGGGGAGGATCATGAACTCCTGGAAGTCGATCGGGTTGTCGGCGTGCATGCCGCCATTGATGATGTTCATCATCGGCACCGGCAAGAGACGCGCGGAGGTGCCGCCGACGTAACGGTACAGCGGCATGTCGAGCGAGTTCGCGGCCGCCTTGGCGCAAGCGAGCGACACGCCGAGGATGGCGTTGGCGCCCAGCCGGCTCTTGTTCGGCGTGCCGTCGAGGTCGATCATGATCTGGTCGAGCTGGGCCTGCTGCTCGACATCGAGGCCGCTCAGCGCCTCGAAGATCTCGCCGTTGACGGCGCCGACCGCCTTGGTGACGCCCTTGCCGAGATAGCGGGCCTTGTCGCCGTCGCGCAGTTCCACCGCCTCATGGGCACCGGTCGAGGCGCCTGACGGCACGGCGGCACGGCCGAGCGCACCATCTTCCAGCACGACGTCGACCTCGACGGTGGGATTGCCACGGCTATCCAGGATTTCGCGTCCGATGATGTCGATGATGGCGGTCATGAGGGCCTCTTTTCGGGGACTAAGCAGTCAGTTGGGGTGCTTCTACCGCAATGCATCGAAACGGAAAAGGCCGGGTGACGGCCGCACGATGATTGGCTAAGAGGGCGCCACGGAGGCGGCCTGATGTCGAAAAAACCCAGCAAATCGAACAACTCCCCTGCTTTGCAGCTTGGCCGCGCCGTGGAATGGCCGGATGCGCCCGAGAAGGCAAAACTCGACCGCGTGCCCAATCCGCAAGGAGGCACCGATTATCTGGTCCGTTTCACCGTGCCCGAGTTCACCTCGCTCTGCCCGGTCACCGGACAGCCGGATTTCGCACATCTGATGATCGACTACGCCCCCGGCCAATGGTTGCTGGAGTCGAAATCGCTCAAGCTCTACATCGCGAGCTTCCGCAATCACGGCGCCTTCCACGAGGATTGCACGGTGATGATCGGCAAGCGCATCGCAAGCGAGATCAAGCCGAAGTTCTTGCGCATCGGCGGCTATTGGTATCCGCGCGGCGGCATCCCGATCGACGTGTTCTGGCAGACCGGCCGCGCGCCCAAGGGATTGTGGGTGCCGGAACAGGGCGTCGCGCCCTATCGCGGAAGGGGTTAGTGGGAGAGGAACAACAATGAAATCGACCTCAGCAACATTCCGAAACCTTGGATTGGGCCTTCTGGGCATCCTGTGGCTGACCGGCGCGGCCGAGGCTGTCGAAGTCCGGGTGATGATCTCGGGCGGCCTGACGGCCGCCTACAAGGTGCTTGTGCCGGAGTTCGAGAAGGCCACCGGCGACAAGGTGCTGACGGAGTATGGGCCCTCGATGGGGACCACGACCAATGCCATCCCGGTCCGGCTGGAGCGCGGAGAGGCGGCCGATGTCCTGATCATGGTGGGCTACGCCCTCACCGATCTCGCCAGCAAGGGCAAGGTCGTTGCCGGCAGCCAGGTCGACCTGACGAGATCGCCGATCGGCATCGCCGTGAAATCTGGCGCGCCGAAGCCGGACATCAGCTCGGTGGAAGCGGTCCAGCGCGCGTTGCTCGCGGCGAAGACGATCGCCTATTCCGACAGCGCCAGCGGCGTCTATGTTTCGACCGAAATGTTTGAAAAGCTCGGCATTGCCGATGTCATGAAGGACAAGGCGCGCAAGATTCCGGCAACGCCGGTCGGCGAGATCGTCGCCCACGGCGATGCCGAGCTCGGCTTTCAGCAGATCAGCGAGCTGAAGCCCGTGAAGGGGATCGATATCGTCGGGCCGCTGCCGAACGAATTGCAGCAGATCACGATCTTCTCAGCCGGCATCGCAAGCGTTTCTAAAGAGCCCGAGGCTGGCCGGGCCTTGATCAAGTTCCTAGCTTCCCCGGCCGCCCGCGATGCCATCATCGCGAGCGGCATGGAGCCGATCGGGGCTGGTGGAGCGAACTAAACCCTCTCGCATCTAGTACGCGCTCAGCAGATCCACCTTCGCATTCGCCAGCACGAGCCGCCGCGCCAAGATCGCAGCGAGATTGCGCATGATCTTCAGCGACGTCTCCGGATGCAGACGGCGATAGTCCGCAAAACTATCGAGCGGCAGTTCGAGGCAGGTCACCGGAGCGTCGGCGAAGACGTCGGCGCTGCGGCTTCCCTCCAGGATCGCCATCTCCCCGAATGCCATGCCCGGGCCGAGTGATGCGAGCCGCACGCCGCTGCGCAGCTTCACGCTGACCATGCCGCTCTGAAGGAAGAACAGCGAATTGGCGGGCTCGCCGGCGGCGATGATACGCTGGCCGGACGTGTAGTGCCGCGTGGTCGACAGCTTGACGATGGCGGCGATCTCGTCGGCATCGAGCTCGGCCAGCAGTGCCTGCTCGCCGAGATGCGCGCTCTCCTTCACATCGGTGAAGCCGCCGAAGCGGTAGATCACCTGATCCTCGGCCCATTCGATCGCATCGTCCAGGAGTGCAAAACGCCGTAACCGGCGCGGCTCGGACGTACGTGCCGAGATCGCCGTCCACACTGCCGAGGTCTCTTCGAAGCCTGACAGGATCGTGATGACGCCGGCATTGCCGAGCGCCGCCAGCGTCTCGCCCAGAAGTTCTGCGCCCGCTGCGGTGACATCGGGCACGCGCCGGAAATCGATGATCAGGAGCGGCGCATTCGGCGGCTCGCTGGTGAGCCTTCGCGTGACATAGTCGATGGTGCCGAAATTCATCGCGCCGACCAGTTCGAGCACGCGGATGTCGCTGTGGCGCTCGTCGAGAATCTGCTGCTCGCGCGGCGGGCGGCTTCGGCGCGAGGAAATTCCGTAGACGTCGTAGTCCGCCATGATGCTGGTGCGGACATCGGCATTACGGTTGAGCATGTGCAGGTCGAACCGCGCTGACAGCGCCTCGCACACTTTCAGGCCGCGCGCGCTGTTGAAGTGGTTGTCCAGCAGCGGCGAGAAGGTGCCGAGCCCGAGTTGCGAGGGCAGCGCCGCGACGATACCGCCGCCGACACCGCTCTTGGCGGGGATGCCGACGCGGTAGGTCCACTCGCCGGCATAGTTGTACATGCCCGAGCTCGTCATCACCGAGAGCGTGCGGGCGACGATGTGTGGCGTGATCACCTGCGCGCCCGTCACCGGATTGATGCCGCGATTGGCGAGCGTTGCCGCCATCACCGCCAGATCGCGCGCGGTGACCAGGATCGCGCATTGGCGGAAATAGACGTCGAGCACGGCGTCGACGTCATCAGGCAGCACCGCGTAATTCCGCAACAGCCAGGCAATGGCCCGGTTGCGGTTGCCGGTCGCCGTCTCCGAGGCGTGCACGGCCTCGTCGACTCCGAGCTCGCGGCCGGCAAACTGGCTGAGCTTCGAGCGGACGCGCTCGAAGGCGCCCTTCCCGTCCACCTCGTAGATCAGGCCCGAGCAGGCAATCGCACCGGCATTGACCATGGGATTGAAGGGGCGATTGTCGTTGGTGAGCCGGATCGAATTGAAGGCCTCGCCGCTCGGCTCGACCCCAATGGTCGCCGAGACGCGTTCCTCGCCGACCATCTCCAGCGCCAGTGCGAACACGAAGGCTTTTGAGACCGACTGGATCGTGAACGGCACCGCGCTGTCGCCGACCTCGTAGACATGGCCGTCGATGGTGACAAGCGCGATGCCAAAATGGTCGGGGTTGGCGCGCTTCAGCTCGGGGATGTAGTCGGCAAGCTCGCCAGAATTGTCGGCTCGGAATTCTTCGTAACAAGCGGTCAGGAAGCGCCGGAGCGGGGGCTTGGTGGGATACCCGGTCGATCGGATCACGCTGGTCGCGCTGGGCGAACGGCTGGTCTGGGCGTCCACGATCTCACACCTCGCTTTGCCCAAAATCAAAGCAATTCATGTGCCATGCATGCACGGGCTCCCGTGGCACGGTGACGCGAGTTGCGCATTGTGCCAGCGAACAGAAGCGCGACCGTTGATCTGGCCGGTAGTTCGATACTTCCGTCAGGTCCGCGCATCGGATGGCGCCCGCTGCTTCAACAGCCGCGCGCACACGAAACCGAGCGCCACCATGATCGCGGCGCTCGCGAACAGGGTCGGCATCTTGCCGCCATGCTGGAGGCCAAGGCCATAGGCGAGCGGCCCGACCGTCTGCCCCATGAAGAAGAAGAACGAATGCAGCGACAGCGCGGTGGCGCGTGCTTCGACCGAGAGCTCGCTGGCAAACATCTGAAGGCAACCATGGGCGATGTAGAAGCCCCAGCCCATCACGACAAGATTGAGCGCCTGCACTTCCCAGCGCGGGCCGAAGGCGACGACAACGAGCTGCGAAGCGACCAGCGTCATGCCCGCGATCATCATGCCCTTCATGCCCAGCCATGGCAGCAGGCGCGACACCGTCAGCGTGTAGAACAAGCCGCCGACCGCAAATCCCGCGATGACGATGCCCGCGATCGAGAGCGAGGTCTGACCGAGCTCGAACAGGAACGAGGCGATGTAGGGAAACAGGCCGAGCACGCAGCAGCCTTCGATGAACACCGCCGAATAACAGACATAGGCGTTCGGGTTGGTGAAGATGGTGCGATAGCCCGCCTTCAGCGCCGACAGGCTCGTCTTCGGCGGATGCTTGACCTTGGCGCCACGAAAACCGGCGGCGACCGCGACCGACGCAACAATCACGAGCACCCCGAGCACCGCCAGCACGCCGCGCCAGCCGAGGAAATCGCCGATCAAGCCGGAAGCGGAGGCGCCGAGCAGATTGCCCGTCATCGCGCCGGCGAGCGTGCGGCTGATCGCGACCTGGCGTTTCTCCGGACCGACGAGATCGCTGGTCAGGCTGAGCGCCACCGGAAACACGCCGCCGGAGCCGATGCCGGCGAGGATACGGGTCGCGAACAGAACCGAGAACGAGGTCGAGAGCGAGCCCAGGATGTTGGCAAGGCCGAGCAGCGCGAGGCAGCCGATCATCAGCCGCGTCTTGCCGAACAGATCGGCGGCCGCGCCGACGATCGGCTGGATGATCGAGAAGGTGAAGGCGAACACCGCGGCAAAGCCGGCAGCGGTCGCGATACTGACGCCAAAATCCTCGGCGACGTGCGGCAGCACCGGATCGAGCGCGCGCGCGGAGAGCGCCGCGGCGAAGCTTGCACCGGAGATGACGTAGAGCGCGGCCGGCAGGCCGTGATCGTGCGCCCGCGCCTCGCCTTGCTGCATCAGCGCGGGTCGGCTTTGGTAAAATCTTTGGCGAGCGCGTCGAACGCCAGCAGCCTTCGAATCAGCGCCTCGAACTCGCGCAGCGGCACCATGTTGGGTCCGTCCGACGGCGCGCTGTCAGGGTCGGGATGGGTCTCGATGAAGACACCGGCAACACCGACAGCGACGGCTGCGCGTGCGAGCACCGGCACGAATTCGCGCTCGCCTCCGGAAGACGTCCCCTTCCCGCCCGGCTGTTGCACCGAATGGGTGGCGTCGAAGATCACGGGTGCGCCGGTGGTACGCGCCAGGATCGGCAACGCGCGCATGTCCGAGACCAGCGTGTTGTAGCCGAAGGACGCACCGCGTTCGGTCACGAGCACGTTGGGATTGTTCGCGCTCGTGATCTTGGACACGACGTTGGCCATATCCCAGGGTGCGAGAAACTGCCCCTTCTTGACGTTGACGACCTTGCCGGTCGCGGCGGCCGCGAGCAGCAGATCGGTCTGGCGACACAGAAAGGCGGGAATCTGCAGGATGTCCACCGCCTGCGCCACCTCGGCGCACTGCGCGGCGTCATGCACGTCGGTCAGGACCGGCAGGCCGAGCGACGATCGGATTTCGGCAAAGATCGGCAGCGACTGGGCAAGCCCGAGGCCACGCGCAGCCGACGCGCTGGTGCGATTGGCCTTGTCGAATGAGGTCTTGTAGACGAGGCCGATCTGCAGTCGCGCGGCGATCTCCTTCAGCGCGGAGGCCACCTCCAGCGCATGCTGGCGGCTTTCGAGCTGACACGGCCCGGCAATGATCGAGATCGGCAGATCATTGCCGAATTTGACCTTGCCAATGGTGACGACCGGCGCCGCTGACGTCGAAGAGCTCAAGGCAAATCCCTCGTTTCGGCGCGACCATAGCCGCGATGAAGGGCGGATCAACCCCATTCGGCCTAGGCTCCCAGAATATCAGGGTTGCGCCCAGGCTCCCGGCGACGCCCGAGCGCCGGCCGCCTCTACTTCACCGCCGAGAAGGCGGTCGGCGCCAGGATCTGGCTGACAATATTGCCGACAATCTGCCCGTCCGCCTCGCTCTCGGCGCGTCCTTTCATCCAGTCCGGATCGGTCATGAAGGCGGCCCACTTCTTCTCGCGCTCGGCGAGCGACTCCCAGGCCAGGAAATAGGTCAGCTCCTGGTTGGATTCACCGATCAGGGTCGTGAAAAACCCGGCCTGCCTGATGCCGTGCTTTTCCCACACCTTCAGCGTGACGGTCTCGAACCGCTTGAGCAGCGCCGGCAGGCGGCCGGGCACGCAGCGATAGATGCGCATTTCATAAATCATTCTTGTTCCTCCCTGATCAGGTCCGGGGGTTATAACGGCTGGCCCTGACGGTGTCTTGAGGCCCGCTCGGCCGCCCCCGGTGGCGTTCCGCGCATGGCTAGGGTCCGCTCAAAGTCCCCGTCCCGCAGCCGGTTCCCGCAATGCTGCCGCAATGATACGGCCGCTAGATTGGCGCGATTGAGGTTGAGGTGCGGATCATGCGGATTTTGCTCGTCGAGGACGAGGCCGAAATGGCGGACGCGCTGGCGTCGGCGCTGAAGCGCTACGATATGGTGGTCGACCACGCCCCAACGCTCGCCGAGGCGGAAGAGGCCATTTCTGCCGACGTCCACGCCGCCGTCCTGCTCGATCGCCAGCTTCCCGATGGCGACGGTCTCACCCTGATCCCGAAACTGCGGGCGCGCGCCGACGGCGTGCCGATCATCGTGTTGACGGCGCGCGGCGAACTCGCCGATCGTGTCGCCGGACTGGACTGCGGGGCGGATGATTATCTGTCAAAGCCGTTCGCGGTGGAGGAATTACTGGCGCGGCTGCGCGCCGTGCTGCGCCGGCCCGCCGGGATGCAGCCCGACATCATGCACGCCGGCCGCCTCGCTTTCGATTTCGGCCATCGCGAGGCAAGCATCGACGGGGCTCCCCTCGATCTGCCGCGACGCGAGCTCCTCGTGCTGGAAGCCCTGGTCCGCCGCATGGGCCGAACCGTGCTGCGCTCGGCGCTGGAAGAAGCCGTCTACAGTTTCGACGACGAGATCCAGTCGAATGCGCTCGATACACACGTGTCGCGACTGCGCCGCAAACTCTCGGAAGCCGATGCGCGCGTGGAGATCCACGGCATCCGCGGCGTCGGCTATCTCTTGAAGAAGCTGCCATGAGCAAGCACCACGATCCCTATTGCCTGCGCTCGCGGCTGAGCTGGCGCCTGCTGTCGCTCCAGGCGGTGCTGCTCACGGCGCTCGTTGCCGTCATCGTCGGGGCGTTGAGCGCGTCGGGGTTCGCGATCGCCGGGCGCGACGAAGATCGCGTGATCGAAATCGTCCAGCGCGCGCTCGCGCGCGACGCGCAAGGCGACCTGGCCCTGCGATCGACGACCGAGCTGAAACAATTGCGCAGCGAGACCCCCGATCTCTGGTTCCTGGTCCGCGACAGGCAGGGGCATTCGCTCAGCGAAGGCGCCGTGCCGGCCGAGTTCGCCGCCATCGGCAGCAGCCTCGACCAGATCAGCCAGGCACGGCTCGGCTGGCAGCTATTGGAGGACGATCCGCGCAAGCCCCCGGCGCGGCTGAAGCGGGTCGACACCGACGCCGGCAATGTGCAAATCATCACGGCGACGCAAGGCAGGCTCACCGGCGCCAAGGCGTTGTTCATGACGTCGCTTGCACTGCTCGGCATCGCCCTGCCCGGACTGCTCCTCATGGGTACGGCGACCTTCATTGCCACACCGATGATCGTGCGGCGCGCCTTTAGGGGGATCGATGCGACGGCGGACCAGGCGCGGCGCATCGACATCCATCAACGCGGCGCGCGGCTGTCGCTGGACCGGATTCCGCTGGAGGTCATGCCGCTCGTGACCGCGGTCAACGACGCGCTGGCGCGGCTAGACCAAGGCTATGCCCGCCACAAGCGCTTCGTCGCCGATGCCGCACACGAGTTGCGCACGCCAATCGCAATCCTGAACACGCGGCTGGAGTCGCTTCCGGCGGGGCCGGAGAAGACCCGACTGCTGGAGGATGCCGCGCGGCTGGCTACGCTTGCCGAGCAACTGCTCGACATTCAGCGCCTCGACCGCTGCGGCCAGCCCTTCACGCGCGTCGACCTCGTCGCAATCGCGCAAAGCGCGGCCGCAGATCTCGCGCCGCTGGCCATTGCCGCCGGCTACGAGCTGGCGCTCGATGCCCCCGCCACGCCGGTCGAAACGATCGGCGATGCGGCGGCGCTGGAGCGCGCGCTGACCAACCTCGTGCAGAATGCGATCCAGCACGGCCCTCGCCGCGGCACCATCGGCATTCGTGTAACTAGGCCCGCGAGCATCGAGGTCACGGACGAAGGCGCCGGCATTCCGGCCGATCAGCGCGAACAGATATTCGAGCCATTCTATCGGCTGACGCCGCTCGATCGCGGTGCCGGCCTCGGCCTCAACATGGTGCGCGAGATCGTGCTCCTGCATGGCGGCCACATCTCGGTCGCGGACGGAGCGATCGGCGGCGCGTGCTTCAGGATATCGCTGCCGCCGGTCCGGGAGAATTGACGCAATCGGCATGCGACACGCAATGCTGTCGCAATGCACGCAAGCGATTGTTCGGCCGCCTCACCTCTGACCTGCGAGGCGCAACCAAGATGCCGGAGTGCGCATGCCCAACGATTTCCTCTCGTTCTTCCTGTCATGGATGTCAGCCCCGCGTCGCGTCGGCGCGATCGCGCCGTCAGGCGCGGCGCTGGCCGATCTCATCACCCGCGAGATCACCGCATCGACCGGCCCTGTTCTCGAGCTCGGCCCCGGCACCGGCGCGTTCACCTACAAGCTGCTCAAACGCGGCGTGCGCCAGCAGGACCTCACGCTGGTCGAATACGGCTCCGACTTCATGAAGCTGCTACAGATGCGTTTCCCCAACGCGCGCGTCTTGTGGATGGATGCGGGGCGGCTGGCAGCGGAACGCCTCTATGACGGCGCACCCGTCGGCGCGGTCGTGAGCGGCCTGCCGCTGCTCAACATGTCGACGCGCAAGGTCGTCTCGATCGTCGGTGGCGCGTTCAGTCATGTCCGCCCCGGCGGCGCGTTCTACCAGTTCACCTATGGCATGAGTTGCCCGATCCCGCGGCCCGTGCTCGACCGGCTAGGCTTGCGCGCAAAGCTGGTGGATCGTGCCCTGCTGAACGTGCCGCCGGCCGCCGTCTACAAGCTGACGCGACGACCGCAGATGAAGCTCGTCACGGGATCGCTTGCGCCTGATACGTCAATGCCGGCTGCGCCGGAGCCGATGCTTCTCGCACGTGACTGCACCGCCACGCCCTGAGCCGCTTACACCAGGCGGCTCTGCACCATCGCCGCACGAATGAACGACGCGAACAGCGGATGCGGCTCGAAGGGGCGCGACTTCAGTTCGGGATGGAACTGGACGCCGATGAACCAGGGGTGATCCTCGTACTCGACGATCTCCGGCAGCACGCCGTCGGGCGACAGGCCCGAGAATTTCAGCCCGTGCTGCTCGAGGCGATCCTTGTAGGCGGTGTTGACCTCGTAGCGATGGCGGTGGCGCTCAGAAATCTCGGTCGCGCCGCCATAGACCTCCGAGACGCGGCTGCCGCGATTGAGCGCTGCGGGATAGGCGCCCAAGCGCATCGTGCCGCCGAGATCGCCGGCGTTGGTGCGCTTCTCGAGCTCGTTGCCGCGCAGCCATTCCGTCATCAGGCCGACCAGGGGCTCCTTGGTCGGGCCGAACTCGGTGGAGTTGGCCTCCTCGATCCCGACGAGATTCCGAGCTGCCTCGATCACCGCCATCTGCATGCCGAAGCAGATGCCGAAATACGGCACGTCGCGCTCGCGCGCGAACTGCGCCGCGCGGATCTTGCCTTCGGCGCCGCGCTGGCCGAATCCACCAGGCACCAGAATGCCGTTGACGTGCTCGAGGAACGGCGCGGGATCTTCCTTCTCGAAGATCTCGCTTTCGATCCAGTCGAGATTCACCTTCACCTTGTTGGCGATGCCGCCATGCGAGAGCGCCTCGATCAGCGACTTATACGCATCCTTCATGCCGGTATACTTACCGACGATGGCGATGGTGACGTTGCCCTCGGGATTGCGAATGCGCTCGTTGATCTGCTGCCAGCTCCGCAGCTCCGGCGGAATCCGCGAGCCGATGCCGAAGGCGGCAAGCACTTCGTCGTCGAGGCCTGCGGCATGATAAGCCTGAGGGACAGCGTAGATGCTGTCGGCGTCGCGCGCCTCGATGACGGCGCTCTCGCGCACGTTACAGAACAGCCCGAGCTTGCGCCGTTCCTCCTTCGGGATCTCGCGATCGGTACGGCAGAGCAGGATGTCCGGCTGGATGCCGATCGAGCGCAGCTCCTTGACGGAGTGCTGCGTCGGCTTTGTCTTCAGCTCACCGGCGCTCGGGATGTAAGGCAGCAGCGTCAGATGAATGTAGATGGCGTGATCGCGCGGCAGCTCGTTCTTGAGCTGGCGGATCGCCTCGAAGAACGGCAGGCCCTCGATGTCGCCGACGGTGCCACCGATCTCGACCAGCACGAAGTCGTAATCGTCGTTGCCGTCGAGGACGAAATCCTTGATGGCGTTGGTGACATGCGGAACCACCTGGATGGTGGCGCCGAGATAATCGCCGCGCCGCTCCTTGGAGATGATGTCCTGGTAGATGCGCCCGGTCGTGATGTTGTCGGCCTTGGTCGCCGGGCGCCCGGTGAAGCGCTCGTAGTGGCCGAGATCGAGGTCGGTCTCCGCGCCGTCATCCGTCACGAACACTTCGCCGTGCTGATACGGCGACATCGTTCCGGGATCGAGGTTGAGATAGGGATCGAGCTTGCGGAGGCGGACCTTGTAGCCCCGGGCTTGCAACAGGGCACCGAGTGCCGCTGAAGCCAGACCCTTGCCGAGCGAAGAAACCACGCCGCCGGTGATGAATATGTACCGCGCCATGGGGCTTAACCTCTAATCCCTCGAATTCGATTCGCCAAAGCGATTCGTATTCCGCCCCAAACATTTTGCGGGGCTGTGGGTGAGCCAGAACTAAGAGTGGTGACAGAGCCTTGATGGGGATTGTTGATCCAGGACGGTAGAAGCCGCCCTGCATGGCCCCCCTGCTTTATTGCGAACGCGGTACTTGCGGGCCGCTCGGTGCCGGAGCCTGCTGCTGCTCGTCGGCCTTCTTCAGCGAATCCAGGATGCCGCCCGAGGTCGGCGGAGCGATCGGTCCGCCACCGGCCGGCTGGGTCTGCGACGCCGGCGCGCCGATGATCGACGACGGCTTGCGGTCGTAGCCGGCATACCAGGACAGGAACAGGCTGGTGAGGAAGAAGCCAACGGCCAAAATTGCGGTGGTCCGCGTCAAAAGGTTCGCGGTGCCGCGGCTCGACATGAAGCCTGCGCCACCTCCCATGCCGAGGCCCCCGCCTTCCGACTTCTGGAGCAGGACGGCGCCGATCATGACGGTGACGATCATGAGGTGAATGACGATGACAACAGTCTGCATAGTGTCCTTCCGTCACAAGCCGACAGCGCCGAGACGGCGGCCAATCGTGCTTCGCGGGTTTTCCTGAAGTTGCGCGGTGTTACACGATCGGAGGGGGCATTGCCACCCCCGATCCGCCGGGTCCTAAGGTTTGGAGTTAGCTAGGGACAGCCCTGCGCAATCGCAAGGAAATCGGCCGCCTTCAGGCTGGCTCCGCCGACCAGCGCGCCATTGACGTTCTTCACGGCCATCAGCTCCGCCGCGTTCGACGGCTTGACCGAGCCGCCATAGAGGATGCGCATCCCGGCGCCGTCGGCCTTGAACCGGGAGGTCAGGAATTCTCGGATAAACCCATGAATCTGCTCGGCATCCCGGGACGTCGGGGTCAGGCCGGTGCCGATTGCCCAGACCGGCTCATAGGCCACGACAAGATTGGCGGCGGTCGAGCCATCCGGCAGCGAGCCGGTGAGCTGGCCGCGCAGGATGTCCAGGGTCTGGCCAGCATCGCGCTGGCCCTGCGTCTCGCCGATGCAGACGATAGCCGTCGCCCCGGCGCGCCAGGCGGCCTCAGCCTTCTGCCGGATCAAGGCATCGCCCTCGCCGTGGTCGGCGCGGCGCTCGGAATGGCCGACGATGATCGCGGTCGCACCCGAATCCGCCAGCATTTCGGCGGCGATATCGCCGGTATGGGCGCCGGAGGACTTGGGGTGGCAATCCTGGGCCCCCACCGCGATCTTCGTGCCGCGCGCCTTCTCGGCAAAGGCAGCGATCAGGGTCGCCGGCGGGCAAACCAGCAGGTCGGCTTTGCCGGCCACCTCTGCCGCGCCATTGAGCATGGCGTCGAATTCGGCAGTCGAGGCCTTCAGGCCGTTCATTTTCCAGTTGCCGGCGATCAGGGGGCGGATGGCATCGGTCATGTCAAATTCCAGCGAAATTCGGTTTGTTCATGCGCTAGCAGAGGTCCCGTGGCAGTTCCAGAGTCCAGGGGCTTTTAACCGCAGGGATCGAAAGCCTGCTAGACCCGAGGTTGCGGGGGGAAAGCCACCACTTTATGATGATTGATCAATTTGGTGACGCGCTTTTGCGGAATCTGCATTAAGACGCGCTCCCGTTCCCCTCCTGCCAAACAAGTTGGACCAAATGCTTCGAGGAATGCGCAAGGCCTCATCAAACTGGCTCGGCAAGACCATTATGGCCGTTGTGATGGGCGTGCTGATCATCAGTTTCGGCGTTTGGGGCATTGCCGACATCTTCAAGGGCTTTGGGCAATCCACCGTGGCCAAGGTCGGCGGCACCGAGATTTCGTTGAACGAGTTCCGCCAGATTTACACCGATCGCCTCCAGCAGATCAGCCGCCAGTTCGGCCGGCCGCTGTCGCCTGAACAGGCGCGCGCCTTCGGCCTCGACCGTCAGGTGCTCCAGCAGACGATCGCGGAAGCTGCCCTCGACGAAGAGGCGCGCCGGCTCGGGCTCGGCCAGTCGGACGACCAGATCCGCCAGCTCATCATGAACGACCCGAACTTCAAGGGCGTCGGCGGCAACTTCGATCCGAACCGCTTCCAGTCCGTGATCCGCAATTTCGGCTACACCGAGCAGCGCTACGTCTCCGAGCAGCGCAAGGTCTCGCTGCGTCGGCAGATCACCGGCACCATCGGTGCCGGTATCGAGCCGCCGAAGGCGATGCTCGACGTGCTGACGCGCTTCCAGAACGAGCAGCGCGCCATTGAATTCGTCAGGCTCGACGCAGCCCAGGCAGGCACCATTGACGCGCCATCGCCCGAGGCGCTCGCCGCCTATTTCGAGGATCACAAGGTCCAGTTCCGCGCGCCCGAATATCGCAAGATCGCGTTCGTCGTGGTCTCGCCGGAGGAGATCGGCAAGTGGAGCGAGGTGTCGGACGAGGACGCCAAGAAAGCGTTCGAGCAGCGCAAGGATCGGCTCGGCACGCCGGAGAAGCGCCAGATCCAGCAGATCGTATTTCCCAACGCCGCCGAGGCGCAGGCCGCACGCGAGCGGCTCACCAGCGGGACGTCGTTCGAGGACCTCGGCAAGGAGCGCGGACTGAGCGCGTCCGACGTCGATCTCGGGCTCGTGACCAAATCCTCGCTCGATCCCGCAGTTGGAGACGCTGTCTTCGCGCTTCCCGCCGGTGAAATCAGCCAGCCCATCCAGGGCCGTCTCGGCACGTCGATCGTCAAGGTCGAAAAGATCGAGCCAGGCGTGGAGGCGAACTACGCGAGCGTTGCCGCCGACATCAAGCGCGAGATCGCCACCGAGCGAGCGCGCGTCAAGGTCGCCGATCTTCGCGACAAGATGGAAGACGAGCGCGGCGGCGGTGCCAGCGTGATCGACGCGGCGCAGAAGCTAGGCCTCACCGCCGTGACCATCGACGCCGTCGACCGTTCCGGCCGCGCCCCGAGCGGCCAGCCGGTCTCCGGCATTCCGCAGGGCCTCGACGTGGTGTCGCAGGCCTTCAACACCGATGTCGGCGTCGACAACGACTCGATCTCGTTCAAGGGCGGCTATGTCTGGTACGACGTGCTTGCCATCACGCCGTCGCGCGACCGCAATCTCGACGAGGTCCGCGACCAGGTCGAGGCGCGCTGGCGCCAGGACCAGATCGCGACCAAGCTGAAGGCCAAGGCGACCGAGATCGTGCAGAAGCTTGAATCTGGCGGCAAGCTCGCCGACGAAGCAGCCGCGATCGGCGCCAAGGTCGAGACCGCCAGCGGCTTCAAGCGCGACGACTCGCCCGCCAGCGTGCCCGCAACCGTCGTGTCGGCCGCCTTCCGCGTCGGCAAGGACGGCGTCGGGCAGACGGCAGTGACCGGCGGCACCGAGGTGATCGTGTTCCGCGTCACTGAGATCATCGATCCCACGGTCGATGCCGGGTCCGAGGCGATCAAGAAGCTGAAGGACACTCTCGACCGCGCGCAGACCGAGGAGCAGGTCGCTTCCTACGTCAACAAGCTTGAAACCGACATCGGGACCACCATTAATCAGGCCGCCTTCGCGCAGGTGACCGGCGCGAACCAGTGAGTTGAAAGCACGCGATGGACGACCTGAAATCGATCATTGGAAAAGTGGCGACCGGCGCCAGCCTGTCGCGTGACGAAGCGGCGTCCGCCTTCGACGCCCTGATGTCCGGCGAAGCCACGCCTTCGCAGATGGGCGGCCTCTTGATGGCGCTGCGGGTGCGCGGCGAGACCGTCGACGAGATCACCGGCGCGGTCATGGCAATGCGCTCCAAGATGCTGACCGTGGCGGCACCGCCCGAGGCCGTCGACATCGTCGGCACCGGCGGCGACGGCTCCGGCTCGGTCAACGTCTCGACCTGTGCCTCCTTCATCGTCTCGGGCACAGGCCTGCCGGTCGCCAAACACGGCAACCGCGCGCTGTCGTCGCGCTCGGGCACCGCCGACGTGCTGGCCTCGCTCGGGGTGAAGATCGATCTGAGGCCCGAGCAGGTCGGTCGCTGCGTGCGCGAATGCGGCATCGGCTTCATGTTCGCCCCCGCCCATCATCCCGCCATGAAGAACGTCGGCCCGACCCGGGTGGAGCTTGCCACGCGCACGATTTTCAATCTGCTCGGGCCGCTGACCAACCCAGCCGGCGTGAAGCGGCAGATGGTCGGCGTGTTCTCCCGGCAATGGGTGCAGCCGCTGGCGCAAGTGCTCAAGAACCTCGGCTCCGAATCCGCCTGGGTCGTGCACGGTTCCGATGGCCTCGACGAGATCACCCTCACCGGCCCGACCTTCGTCTCCGCGCTCCACAATGGCGAGATCCGGAATTTCGAGGTGACACCGGAGGACGCGGGCCTGCCGCGCTGCGAGGCCGGTGCACTCAAAGGCGGCGACGCCGACGCCAACGCTATCGCCTTGCAGGGCGTGCTCGACGGCAAGCCGAGCCCCTACCGTGACGTCGCGCTGATCAACGCCGCTGCCGCATTGGTCGTGGCCGGGCGTGCCAGGGATCTCAAGGAAGGTGTCGTGATCGGCGCAAAATCACTCGACAGCGGAGCGGCGCGCGCGCGGCTGAAACATCTGATCGCGGTCTCTAACGACTGAGCCTGACATGTCGGACATCTTGACCAAGATCGAAGCCTACAAGCGCGAGGAAATCGCTGCGGCCAAGCGCGCGCAGCCGCTGTCGGCGGTGGAGGCGAAGGCCAGGGCGCAACCAGCACCGCGCGGCTTCCTGCGCGCGATCAGGGCCAAGCACGCCAATGGCGACTTCGCGCTGATCGCGGAGGTGAAGAAGGCCTCGCCGTCAAAGGGCCTGATCCGCGCCGATTTCGATCCGCCGTTGCTTGCCAGGGCCTATGAGGCCGGGGGCGCTGCCTGCCTGTCGGTGCTGACGGACACGCCCTCGTTCCAGGGCCATCTCGACTTCATGGTGGCGGGCCGCGCGGCAACGTCACTGCCGGTGCTGCGCAAGGATTTCATGTTCGACACTTATCAGGTGGCGGAGGCCCGCGCGCACGGCGCCGACTGCATCCTGATCATCATGGCGGCGCTCGATGATGCCACGGCCAAAGAGCTCGAGGACGCCGCCATCGCCTATGGCATGGACGTACTGATCGAGATCCACGACCGCGCCGAGCTTGACCGCGCGCTGAAGCTGCGTTCGCCGATGATCGGCGTCAACAATCGCAATTTGCGCACCTTCGAAACCACGCTTGCGACCAGCGAAACATTGGCTCCGCTGATCCCCGGCGACCGGCTGATGGTCGGCGAGAGCGGCATCTTCACGCCCGCCGATCTCGCCCGGCTCGAGCGCGTCGGCATGTCGACCTTCCTGGTCGGCGAGAGCCTGATGCGGCAAGCCGACGTTACCGCTGCGACGCGCACACTGCTGGCGCGCGAGACCGCGCGCGCCACAGGCACGAACTGATGGCGCGTCAGCCCGCAAAGGCCAAACCGACCAAGACCGGCCCTGCCCTCACCCATATCGGCGCTTCCGGCGAGGCGCGGATGGTTGACGTGTCGGACAAGCCCGCGAGCGAGCGGCTCGCGGTCGCGGAAGGACGCGTCATCATGACCAGGGCGACGCTTGACCTGATCGTGTCCGGCAACGCCAAGAAGGGCGACGTGCTCGGCACCGCCCGCATCGCCGGCATCATGGCCGCCAAGCGCACCGCGGAGCTGATCCCGCTCTGCCATCCGCTCGCGCTGTCGAAGGTGACGGTCGAAATCGAGCCCGACGCAAAGCTGCCGGGCTGCCTCGTCCGCGCCAGCGTGAAGGTCACGGGACCGACCGGCGTCGAGATGGAAGCGCTCACCGCCGTCTCGGTCGCCTGCCTCACCATCTACGACATGATCAAGGCGGTGGAACGCGGCGTGCGCATCGAAGGCATCCATCTGGTCGAGAAGCTCGGCGGCAAGTCCGGCCATTACCGCGTCTGATTGCGGCTAATCTATTTCGCCTCGCGCTGCCGCTCGCGATAGGCACGCGTCTTCATCCGATTGCCGCACAGCGTCGACATGCACCACCGCCGCGTCGATGGCTTCGACCGATCGAAGAACACCCGCCGGCATTCCTCAGAGGCGCACATCTTCAACCGGTCCAACGTTCCCACAAGCGTTGCGTTGTGCAACTCAATGGCGATAGCCGACAGGCCGGCGAGCGCATCGTCGCGCATCGCCGATAATACTGCGCCGCAGCCAACCCGCGCCTCCACCCGCAACGGAAACGCCGCGAGCGCGTCACCGAGCGCGCCGAGAACCTCCTTGTTCCGGCGCCGCTCGGCCGGCTCGCATTGCAGATAGGCGCGTAGCGCTTCGCGCAGCCGCAGCGCGGTCGCGAACATTGCGGGCGTGATGCGCCCGCCGCCGAGGCCGCGCTCCTGCATCCAGTCCGCGAGCTGCTTCATCCCGGCAAGTTCGTCGCTCTGCGGGTGCTCCACCCCGAAATGCGAGAAGTGGCGAACATCGAGCGTGTTGGCGAAATCGTAGATGTTCGCCAACGCGTCAGGAACCTGGAACTTGCGTGACTCTTTCGACATCGGAATACCCGGAGAATTGGAACACCAGTAAAACACATTTACCGGTTGACAGCAACAGACACCGGTATATTTATTATACAGGTGTCTGCATCTCATCGAAATCGAGCGAGGTTGCGATGACAAAATGGAGAACGCCATGGCCGAAGCCCCGCACTATCTCGAACTCATCGAGCTTGCTGCACGCCTCGAGGCGCGCGAAATCTCCGCGTTGGAGGTGACGCGCGCGCAACTCGACCGTATCGACGCCCTGGACCATGAACTCGGCAGCTACGTTCACGTGATGCCGGAAACGGCTATCGCCGAGGCGGAGGCCGCGGACGCTGAGATCGCAAATGGCCAGTATCGGGGCCCCCTGCATGGCGTGCCGATTGCGCTGAAGGATCTGTTTTGGACCAAGGGCATTCCGACGGCGGCCGGCACCACGCTTCATCGCGATTTCCGTCCTGGTGAAGATGCGACCGTCACGCGCAGGATCAGGGATGCAGGCGGTGTGGTGCTCGGCAAGTTGCAGCTCACCGAGGGCGCCTATTCCGATCACCACCCGCTGGTGACGCCACCGAGAAATCCATGGAATCCGGATTACTGGCCGGGTATCTCGTCCAGCGGCTCGGCGGTCGCGACGGCCGCCGGACTTTGCTTCGGCTCACTTGGCTCCGACACCGGTGGCTCGATCCGCTGGCCCTGCGCCGCCAACGGCCTGACCGGGCTGAAGCCGAGCTGGGGCCGCGTCAGCCGCCACGGCACGTTCGAGCTGGCCGCGACGCTCGACCATATCGGACCGATCGGCCGCAGCGCGGTCGATGCCGGCGTACTGCTTGGGGTCATCGCCGGACACGACCCGAACGACCCGACGTCGCTGCTCAATCCGGTGCCTGACTATCTTGCCGCGGCCGCACGGGACGTGCGGGGCCTGCGGATCGGTGTCGACGCTGCCTGGAACGGCGAGGACGTGGACGTTGCGACACAGCACGTGTTGGCGGATGCCATCGATGCTTTTCGTGCGCTTGGCGCCCACACCGTCAACGTCAGATTTCCCGACGTAGAACAGGCGATCGCCGACTGGACCCCTAATTGTGCGGTGGAAGCTGCGGTCGCGCACGAGGCGACCTATCCTGTCCGCAAGAATGAGTATGGCCCAATCCTCGGCTCGCTGCTCGAGGCTGGTCGCGCGCTCTCCGGTCTCGATTATCAGAAGATCCTGCTGCGGCGGCTGGCACTGCGCGGCCAGGTGACAGCACTGTTCGAGACCATCGACCTGCTGCTGATCCCGGTCCACCCTTTCGCGCCGTTGACGCTGGCCATGATCCGGACGCTCGGCGAGCAGCCGGATCTGATCGCGAAGCTGCAGCGCTACACCTGCCCGTTCGACATGACCGGTCATCCCACGATCACGCTACCAGGTGGTGCATCGGCGGACGGACTGCCGATCGCGTTCCAGCTTGTCGCCGCCCATCTCGACGAGGCCACGCTGGTTCGCGCTGGCGCTGCATTCCAGCGTGTCACGTCGTGGCATCGTCGCCATCCTTCCCTCACCTCGCGGAGGCAGCATTGACCATTCCATTCAATCCCGTAGGTCGAAGCATTTTCCACGGCTGGTTCGTGGTCGCGGCGGCATTTGCCGTGATGTTCGTCGGCTTTGGTTCTGTCTACACCTTCAGCGCATTTCTGGAGCCGCTCCAGCGCGATTTCGGCGCCTCCCGTGGTTCAATCTCGCTGGTGTTCTCGATTGCCGGCTTTCTGTACTTCGCTCTCGGACTCGTCAGCGGTCCCCTCGCCGACCGGCTCGGTTCGCGTCCACTGGCCGTAGCGGGCATGGTCCTAATGGCGGTTGGACTTGCGGCCGCGAGCGCTGCACGTTCCCTCGTGGAGGTCTATCTCGCCTACGGGCTCGGTGTCGGCCTCGGCGTCGGCTGCGCCTATGTTCCGGCAATCGGCGCGGTGCAACGCTGGTTCGTCAAGCGCCGCGGCTTTGCCTCTGGGCTCGCGGTGAGCGGCATCGGGCTCGGCACGCTGGCAATGCCGCCGCTCGCCTCCTTGCTGATCGCATCGATGGGCTGGCGCGGCGCCTATCTGGCGCTGGGCGCGATTGCGCTGGTGCTGGGCGGCGGGATGTCGATGCTCATCGAGAACGATCCGAAGGACCGCGGCCTCCGGCCCGACGGCGATCCGCCTTGCGACGCGGCGGACACGGTCAACGCCGGCGGCGCCTCGGTGCGCGAGGCGGTCCGGTCGACGCGTTTTGTCGCCCTTTACGCATCGTGTCTGGTCTGCTCGTTCGGCGCCTTCGTTCCATTCGTTCATCTCGTGCCTTACGCGCGCGACCACGGTGTCGCGGCGTCCTCTGCCGTGCTGCTGCTGGGCGTGATCGGGGCCGGCAGCACCGCTGGTCGCTTCTTTCTCGGCGCGATCGCCGACCGGATGGGCCGCGATCGCTCTCTGATCATGGTCATGATCGGAATGGCGTTCGCGATGGCGATCTGGGCCATTGCCGCTGATGTCCGGACCCTCGCCGCTTTTGCCTTCATTTACGGCGTGTTCTACGGCGGCTGGGTCGCGGTGCTGCCCGCCGTGGTCATGGACTATTTTGGCGGACGCAACGTCAGCGGAATCATCGGCATTCTCTACACCAGCGTGGCGTTCGGGACATTGGTTGGTCCGAGTGCGGCCGGCTTCGCCTACGACCTCAATCACAGCTATACTTTGCCGATCCTGATCAGCGCCGCCGCGAACATCGTCGCGGCACTGATCGTGTTGGCGATACTGGCGCGCAGCGAAACCCGGCCGATCAGCGCAACGACGCGCTGATCGCCCCGAATTTTGAATTGAGCTTGCTGCCCAGGCCGTTCACCACGGCAATGATCGCAAGCGCGATGCCGGCGGCGATCAGCGCGATGGTCGGCAGAAATTGTCCGGCCGCGCGGAAGCTTCCGACAATGCTGCACGTCTCGCGTCCCGCATATTGATTGCTTTTGCGAGCGTCCGTTCACGGCGCATTAACCCAGCTTGCTAACTTCGCCTCCACTCCGTTCCCGTAAACCGACGGATGTTCCCGGGGCCAAGAATTGACCCTGACGTGTGCACCACAACGATCGATCATGATGACGGGATTCGGCAGTCGCCTTTTTGACCAGGCCTTCGTGCGCAGCGGACCGATCCGCTGGCTGGTGGTGGGCGGCACGCTGCTGATCGCTGCGATCGCGGTCGGCGCGACCCTGATGGCGCAGAATTTCCGCGAACGTGCGCTGCGCAGCTCCGGCCGCGAGCTGGAAAACACCGTGCTGATGCTGGCCCATCATTTCGACCAGCAATTGCAGGATTTCGCAGTCATCCAGAAGGATTTCGTCGACTACGTCCGCGCGAGCGGCATCACCAGTGCGGCGGACTATCGCAAGCGCCTCGCCGGCCAGGACCTCCACCGGATGCTGCGCTCGAAGATCGATGCACTACCCCACATAGGCGGCCTCAATATCATCGATGCCGAAGGCAATTTGATCAATTCGTCGACGGCATGGCCGGCCCCGAACGTGAACGTTGCCGATCGCGCCTATTTTCGCACCTTCCGGTACGATCCCGATGCTCCCGACGTCCTGATCGAGCCACTCTACAGTCGCATCTCCGGCGCCTGGACCATGCTGATCGTGCGCAAGGTCGTCGGACCGAACGGCGAATTCTTGGGTGCGGTCGGACGCGGCATCGAGCCGGCAAATTTCGAAAAGTTCTTCGAGTCCGCCGTGCTCGGCGAAAGCACGACGATCTCGATGCTGCACCGGGACGGCACGATGCTCGCCCGTTATCCCCATTCCAGCGAATTGATGGGGCGGAATTTCAAGAACGGTCCGTTCGCGCATCAAAGGGTTTTCGGGCTCGACCATTTTGCCGGCCGCTTCATGAGCCCCGTCGACGGCGAGGACCGGCTGATTTCCTCACACGCCCTGCCTCACTTCCCGATCCTGATGATGGCCACCACGACGCGCGCGACGGCCCTGACGGACTGGCGCGAGCAGATCGGCATCCTGATCTCGGTCGCCGCCTCTTCCGCGCTCGCCATCGCGGGCGTGCTGATCGCGATCATACGCAAGCTCCTGGAGCAGCATCGTCTTTCGCGGGAACGGCTGACGCTGGAAAAGCAGCGTCTCGACCGCGCCGTCAACAACATGACCCAGGGCCTGCTGCTGTTCGACGCATCGCAGCAGCTCGTGATCTGCAATCAGCGCTACATCGAGATGTACGGGCTGTCGTCCGAAATCGTGAGACCCGGCTGCAGCTTCCACGATATCATTGCGCACCGCAGAGCCACCGGCTCGTTCACCGGCGATGTGGACCAGTATGTCGCACGGGTCCTGCGCGACGTCCACGTGCGCAATTCCATGGTAGTCGAGACCTCCGACGGTCGCTCGATCCAGATCGTCAACGAACCGCTCACGGACGGCGGCTGGGTCGCGACGCATGAGGACATCACGGAGCGCCGGCGTATCGAGGAGCGCATCACCCATCTCGCTCACTACGACGCGCTGACCGACCTGCCCAACCGCACCATGTTCCACGAGCATCTACGTCAGGAACTCGATCTCGTCGCCGGGGGCGAACAACTCGCGGTGCACTACATCGATATCGACGAGTTCAAGGGCGTCAACGACGCGCTCGGGCATCTCATCGGCGACGAGCTCCTGAAGTCAGTCGCGCAGAGCCTCCACCGGTGTGCGGGTCCGACAGACTTCGTGGCGCGCCTCGGCGGCGACGAATTTGCCATCATCCAGAGCGCGGTGACATCGCTGGATCAGGTCAACGAGCTCGTCGCGCGGGTGTTTGAGGCCATCCGCGCGCCGTTCGACTGCATGGGACATCATCTTGCCACCGACGCCAGCATCGGCATCGCGCTGGCGCCGCAACATGGAACGGCGCTGGACCAGATCCTGAAGAACGCGGATATGGCGATGTACGCCGCTAAAGCCGCCGGGCGCCGCACTTATCGCTTTTTCGAGCCTGAGATGGACGCCAAGATCCACGAGCGGCGGCAGCTCGAGATCGACCTGCGCCGCGCCATCGCTCAAGGCGGGCTCGAAGGCGGCCTCGAGGTGTATTACCAGCCTTGCCTCAGCCTGAAGGACGACCGCATCACCGGCTGCGAGGCGCTGGTGCGCTGGCGCCATCCCGAACGCGGCATGGTCTCGCCGGCCGAGTTCATCCCGATCGCCGAGGACACCGGCCTGATCAACGAGATCGGCGAATGGGTGCTGGCGACCGCCTGCCGGGACGCAGCGAACTGGCCCGACGACGTCCGCCTCGCCGTCAACGTCTCGCCGGTGCAGTTCAAGAGCGGCACGCTGGCGCTGAAGATCATGGCAGCGCTTGCCGCCTCCAATTTGCCGGCAAGCCGGCTCGAGCTTGAGATCACCGAGGCGGTGCTGATCCGCGACGACGACACCGCGCTTGCGATCCTGCATCAACTCCGCGCCATCGGCGTCCGCATCGCGCTCGACGATTTCGGCACCGGCTACTCCTCGCTGAGCTATCTGCACCGCTTCCCGTTCGACAAGATCAAGATCGACCGCTGCTTCGTCAACGACATCGCCGGCCCCGACGGCTCCTCCAGCATCGTGCAGGCGGTCGTCAATCTCGCGGCTGCCCGCCGCATGACCACCACGGCCGAGGGTGTCGAGACCGAGGAGCAGCAGCGGTTGCTGCGCGCGCTCGGCTGCTCCGAGATGCAGGGCTATCTGTTCAGCGCCGCCAAACCCGCCGACAAAGTGCTGGAGCTGTTCGCAGCTCATCGCGGCCGTCTCGCCCAGCGCGGCGGCAACGAAGGCCGCCGCCGGGAGGCAAGCTAGGGCCTGGACTCACACAGGCGCAATTGTCGGCTCGGGAGGCCAAGCAGAAACATCGGCGGACGGCCAAACGGCGGTGGCGCCCCTAGAAATTAAAGACCATTCGGTCTATATATCGGCAATGCCCCGCCAAACCCCTGTGCAGTTGCCCCGTGGCCGTCCCCGAAGTTTCGACATGGAATCCGCCGTCGAACGCGCGATGGATGTGTTCTGGTCCCGCGGCTATCACGCCACGGCGCTACCGGACCTTCTTCGTGCGACGAAGCTCTCGCGGGGCAGCCTCTACGCCGCTTTCGGCGACAAGCACTCGCTGTTCCTGCTTGCGCTTGATCGCTACATTGCCATTGCCTTGACACGGATGGATATCGAACTCGACCCCCGCAGGGAGCCGATCGACGGCCTAAGGGCCTACCTTGCCGGCTATGTTGACCGCAACAGCGGTGCCAATGGTCGGCGCGGATGCCTGTTGGTAGCCACAGCCATGGAACTGGCTGGCCGTGATGCCGAAATTGATCGTCGCATCGGGAGCTTTTTCAAAGCTATGGAGGCTCGGGTGGCTGGTGCACTTTCCCGTGCGAAGGCAGCGGGCAAGCTGGCCGATGGTGTCGAGCCTTCGAGTGCCGCCCGAATTCTCGTCTGTTTCGTCGAGGGCCTGCGGGTGGTCGGTAAAACGGCACCGACACGGATCATTTCGCAAGCCACCGTTGACGCTTTTCTCGACCGCTTCATCAGGTAGACAACCATGGACGTTTCCGCTGCTCGCACGCCTATATCTAGACCGAACGGTCTTGAAAAGAACGATACCATGTCCGGCTTTCAGATCGTCTGCGCGGTGGTCGTCCCCTTGCTCTGGGGTTATCAATTCGTGGCCATCAAAGTGGGCGTTATGGAGTTTCCACCCCTCTTCTTCCTCGCGCTGCGCTTCCTGGCCATCGCGCTGCTGCTTGTTCCCTTCGTCAAAAGGCCCGCACGTCAACAGTTTGGCCCGATCGCAGCGATTTCGTTTTTCCTTGGCGGACTGAACTTCGGGCTCTTCTATGTTGGCCTCGGCCTCGGCTCGGGAAGCATGTCGGCCGTCGCAATTCAACTCGCCACGCCCTTCACCGTCCTGCTGGCCTGGCCGCTGCTCGCGGAGCGGCCGTCTCTCACCACGTCCGCTGGAGTGGTGCTTGCATTTGTCGGCGTGGTCGTGCTGGCAGCGGGGCCCGGCCCGTCCGCAAACGCGCTTCCACTGCTGCTCGTGGTCGGGGCAGCCTTCGCATTCGCGGTGTCCAATGTCCTGACGAAACGCTACGGCCCTTTTGATCCCCTGATGTTGATGGGATGGTCCTCGCTGTTCACGGTGCCGCAGGTCATGTTGATGTCGCTGCTCCTTGAACATGGACAACTCGCGAGCCTCGTCACTGCAGATGGACGTGGTTGGCTGGCACTCGCCTATACGATTTTCATCGGGGGAATTGTCGGATTTGGCCTGTGGTTCTGGCTGATCGGGCGTTGCTCCATGGGTCGCGTCGCGCCCTTCGGTTTGCTGCTTCCGGTGTTCGCCTTGATGTCGAGCGTGTTGTTTCTTGGCGAACGCATGACCCCAATGTTGATGATCGGCGGGCTGCTCGCGATCTCCGGCGTCGCTGTCACTCAGCTAAGACCGAGCGCTCGACCAATTTGAACTTGGAAGTCGCGTCGTTGGCAGATTCTCAGCACGCGGCTGACCTTGTTAACGCAGCCGCTGGAGCTGCGGGTCCATCCCCGCGACGAAGTGCTGGTCGAGCGCGACCGCGCCCTGCGCTGGGCCGAGCGCGATGGCTGCTACGAGGCCACCCTTGCGGCCATGAATCCCAGCTGAGACGGCGTCCAAAACGAAATCGCCCGGGAGCGGTCAACCACGCCCGGGCGATCGATCTCTGGAACTGGCGAGGGCCTAGTTCGGCACCGCAGCCCTCGACGCCGGCTTGGCGGCCACCGCATTCGCGGTTTGGCCGTGCAGGAAGTCGTAGGCCGTATGCAGGGCCTTGTCGTCTTTCGCTTCCGGCGGGACATAGGACTGCGACCCGGTCTGCTCGGTGCCGTCGGCTGCCTGGAGATGACCGCGCATCTGGGACTCCGCCATGGTGTCCATCCGGCCCTTCAGCTCGGCCGGCACGTCCTGGAGGATCTCGATGTCGGGCGCGATGCCCTGGGCCTGGATCGAGCGGCCCGAGGGCGTGTAGTAGCGCGCCGTGGTCAGCGCCAGCGCGCCGTTGCCGGTGCCGAGCGGAATGATGGTCTGCACCGAGCCCTTGCCGAACGAGCGCGTGCCGATCAGCGTGGCGCGCTTGTGGTCATGCAGCGCGCCGGCCACGATCTCCGAGGCCGAGGCCGAGCCGCCATTGACGAGAACCACCAGCGGCTTGCCCTTGGTGAGGTCGCCTCCATGCGCCGTGAAGCGCTGGGTCTCTTCCGGATTGCGGCCGCGGGTCGAGACGACCTCGCCACGCTGCAGGAACGCGCTCGACACCGACACGGCCTGATCGAGCAGTCCGCCCGGATTGTTGCGCAGGTCCATCACATAGCCGACCAGCTTCTCCGGCGGAACGTCCTTGGAGATCGATGCGATCGCCTTCTTCAGGCCATCGGTCGTCTGCTCGTTGAACGAGGTGACGCGGATATAGCCGATGTCGCCGTTCTCGACGTGGAAGCGCACCGGGCGCACATGGATGATCTCGCGCTTGATCGCGACGTCGAGCGGGGCGTCGGCGCCCTTGCGCACGATCGTGAGCTTGGTCTGGGTCTCGACCGGCCCCTTCATCTTGTTGACGGCCTGCTCGAGCGTCATGCCCTGCACCGCATCGCCGTCGATCTTGCTGATGAGGTCGCCCGACATGATGCCGGCTTTAGACGCCGGCGTGTCGTCGATCGGCGAGACGACCTTGACGAGACCGTCCTCCATCGTGACCTCGATGCCGAGCCCGCCGAACTCGCCGGAGGTGGTCTCCTGCATCTCGGTCCAGGCCTTGTCGTTCATGTAGCGCGAGTGCGGATCGAGCGAGGTCACCATGCCGGTGATCGCGCCTTCGATCAGCTTGGCATTGTCAGGCTTCTCGACGTAGCTCGCCTTCACCCGCTCGAACACTTCGCCGAACAAATTGAGCTTGGAATAGGCGTCATCCGCGCTCGCTGCCGCCCGTGCCGCCCATACGCCGCCGTGCGGACTGGCTACCAGAAGGGTCAGACACGCTCCGGTGAGCGCGCCCAGTGGAAACAGCAGGGTTTTCCGCATGGATAGGCTGGCCTTTTTGCTTCGCGGTTCGGTGGGGCTGGGGAGCCGCCATGCAAATGGCGATCCAGCCTGCTTCTCACAATACCATTCTGGTTTCTTCAAGGCCGGGATGCCACGCCGGCGGGTACACCGTAAAAATCCCTTCGTCCGGACCTAAACTTTCGGCAACGTTGCAGGACCCGGTTGGTGCGCAGCGGGGGTCGGCCGGCCGGCCCACGCCTCGCTGCCATGCCATTTTAGGATGGTTTTGGCGCCCCGGACGGGTTAGGCGATGAGGGAAGGCTTCAAATTCTCGGGAGGATAACAATGAACGAAGCACCCCGCATCCAACCGGAAAGGAACGTCGAGCTCGGCGCCAGCACCGAGCCGTTCCAGAATCTGCATGAATTCGTCCGGAAAGCCCGCGCCAACCTCAACCAGAATGCCTGGGATTATATCGTCGGCGCGGCCGAGACCGAGACCACGATGCGTCGCAACCGCATGGCACTGGACGAGATCGCCTTTCGCCCGCGCGTGCTGCGCGATGTCCGCAAGGTCACCGGCTCGGTCGAGCAGTTCGGCCGCAAGATGCGCCTGCCGGTGGTACTCGCCCCCGTCGGCGCGCTTGAGATCTTCGATCCGGATGGTGCGGCGAGCGTGGCACGCGCCTGCGGCACTTTCGGTGCGGCGCACATGCTCAGTTCCGTGTCCGAGCCCGGCCTCGAGAAGACCGCCGAAGCTGCGCCCGACGCGCTGCGCCTCTACCAGCTCTATGTGCGCGGCGACGACGCCTTCGTTGCCGACGTCGTCAGCCGGGCCGAGAAGAACGCCTACGCCGCCTTCTGCCTGACCGTCGACACCGCTCACTACAGCCGTCGCGAACGTGACATCGCCAAGCGCTACGTTCGCGAGAGCCGCCTGCGCGCCACCGGCGGCGATTACCAGAAGGGTCTGGAGTGGCGGACGGTGAAGATGATCAAGGACAAGTTCAAGATCCCGCTGATCCTCAAGGGCATCGCGACGCCAGAGGATGCGCTGATCGCGATCGATCACGGCGTCGAATGGATTTACGTCTCCAACCATGGCGGCCGTCAGCTCGATCACGGTCGCGGCGCCATGCATGTGCTGCCCGAGATCGTCGATGCCGTGAACGGCCGCGCCAAGATCATGGTCGATGGCGGCGTCTGTCGCGGCACCGACATCGTCAAGGCGATCGCGGCGGGTGCCGACCTGGTCGGCATCGGCCGGCTACAATGCTGGGCGCTGGCGGCGGCCGGCGAATCCGGCGTGGCGCGCATGCTGGAGCTGCTCGAGGACGAAGTGCTGCGCTGCCTCGGCCTCTTGGGTGCGACGTCGTTCGCCGAGCTCGACAAATCCTGCCTGCACCAGGCGACCGCAACCAACGCGCCGAGTGTGTTCAGCGCGTTTCCGCTGTTCGACCACGAGCCATATCGATACTGAGTGAAAGGATGCAGGTGACATCGCTCTCTCCCGGCAGCGCGGATGCGCTCCTGTTCGATCTCGGCCGCGTGGTGCTCGATATCGATTTCTCCAGGGCAATCGCCTGCTGGGCGGGACATGCCGGCTGCAAGCCCGAAGCCATTGTCGCGCGCTATGTGCGGGACAGCGAAGCCTATCGGTTGCACGAGATGGGGAAGATCAGCGATGAGGATTATTTCGCCTCATTGCGAGCCTCGCTCGGAATCGGCATTTCGGACGCGCAGTTCCTGGAAGGCTGGAACGCGATCTTCGCCGGCGAAATGCCTGACATCGCCGAGCTGCTGCCGCGGGCAGCGAAGCAGATGCCGCTCTACGCTTTCTCCAACACCAACCGGCCGCACGTGGACCATTTCTCGAGGGAATATGCCGACCTCCTCGGCCATTTCCGCGAGCTGTATTTGTCGTCCAGCATCGGCTTGCGCAAACCGGATGCGGAGGCCTTCGACCACGTCGTTGCGGCGATCGGCGTGCCCGCCGGGCGCATCGTGTTCTTCGATGATCTTGCCGAAAACATCGAGGGAGCGCGGGCGCGCGGCTTGACGGCGGTGCATGTGACCTCGCCGCGTGACGTCGGGAACGCATTGAAGGCATTGGGCATTTGACGAGGAGTCGGTGTCGCGAAACCCACGGCGGCACCGCCCGCCGGGACCAATTTTGAGAAATTGAGGAACCCGATCACTTTGTGCATTTTTGTACAGAGTTCCGGGAACGGAATACCGCCTTCCGGACTCTTAGAGTCCGTTGGGACTTCTACGGACGGATGCATCATCGTGCTGGGCAAAACCTACCTCACCAAGCAGGCCTCTCTTCTTCTTGAATTCGCCAGGACAACTTCAGATTCGGACCTTTCCGCCAAGCTTGTGAGCAAGGCCGCCGACCTGAAATCCCAGGCCGATCCGCTGCCCGACAAAGACCAGGGAGCCAAGGCGCCCGACGTAACTCCCGGGCAGGCAGGGAGCTGATCGATGCAGCCCGGGGCGCTCGTCGTTCTCGCCTTGCCGTGATTTTCCTTGCCGTGATTTTCGTCGCTTCCATGGCCGCTCTCCTGCCGATTTGTCAGGTTCTTCGCATCATGCCGCGACGCGCTTGATCCTGCCTTCCGGAACAATGTGAAGCGGCGGGATGACTGTGCCCGCTCAGCGGTTTTTGCCTCTGCGCCCGCGCTCGGCTAGAAGACGTGCGGAACATTCGCCCGAACGTGCCGAGCAGGAGTTTTCGCCGTGGCCTTGATGCCGGTTTCCGACGCGCTTGCCGCGGTGCTGGCGGGTGCAGAGCCGCTGCCGGAAGAAATGATTTCCCTCGACGAGGCCCATCATCGCGTGCTCGCGCGTGACCTCGCGGCGCGGCGCACGCAGCCGCCGCAGGCGATGTCGGCGATGGACGGCTACGCGGTGCGCGCGGCCGATGCCGCGACGATCGATTCGGAGCTCACCGTGGTCGGCGAAGTCGCGGCGGGCCGACCGTTCGCCGGGACGATCGGCGCCGGCGAGGCCGTACGGATCTTCACCGGCGGCGTCGTTCCCGGTGGCGCGGACGCCGTCGTGATCCAGGAGGACACGGTCGCCGCCGGCAAGCGGATCATGATCAAGGAAGCCGCGATCGCCGGTCGGCACATCCGCCCCGCCGGCGTCGATTTCCGCGAGGGTGACGTGCTCCTGCGCAAGGGAAGCCGTGTCACCGAGCGCGACCTCGCGCTCGCTGCCGGGATGAATCATCCGCACCTTGTCGTTTTCAGGCGTCCAAAGGTCGCGATTCTCGCCACCGGCGACGAGCTGGTGATGCCAGGCACCACGCCAGGCCACGGCCAGATCGTCTATTCCAACGGCTACGCCCTGCACGCGCTCGCCCGCAGCGAAGGCGCCGAGACGATCGACCTCGGTATTGCCGCCGACACGCTGGAGGCGACCACCGCCGGCATCCGCCGCGCCCGCGAGAGCGGCGCCGACATCCTGATCACGACCGGCGGCGCATCGGTCGGCGACCACGATCTGGTCCAGCAGGCACTGCGGGACGAAGGCATCGCGATGGCGTTCTGGAAGATCGCGATGCGGCCAGGCAAGCCGATGATGCACGGGCGACTCGGCGCAATGGGTGTGATCGGCCTGCCGGGCAATCCCGTGTCGTCCTACGTGTGCGCTTTCCTGTTCATGGTGCCGCTGATTCGCGCCCTGTCGGGCCGTTCAGTGATTCACCATCGCCGCGAACGCGCCGTGCTCGGCCGCGGCGTCGGCGCCAACGACCAGCGCGAGGACTATCTGCGCGCGCATCTGGAGGAGCGTGACGACGGCACACGCGTCGTTCTTCCCGTCAATCATCAGGACTCTTCGCTGCTTGCGAATCTCGCTGCAGCACAGGTACTTCTCGTGCGCGCACCATTCGCGCCGAAGGCCGAAGCCGGCACGGCTTGCGAAGTGTTGCGGCTCCCCGTCTGAGCACCCCGCAACGCGCGTTCCGCGAAGTTTGCTCTGTTCACGGTAAATTAAGCAGTTGCGGAACATGTATCGAACATATAGTGTCCGTTCATGATTTGTTTCGAGCATGTAGCGGCTTATTGCCGAATTCTGCGTCTCGGAATCGGACGACATCAACCGGGGGACTTTGGTCGAGATGTTAACGCGCAAACAATACGAGCTTCTGCGGTTCATCAGTGAACGTCTGAAGGAAAGCGGCGTGCCGCCCTCCTTCGACGAGATGAAGGATGCGCTCGATCTGCGCTCGAAGTCGGGCATCCATCGCCTGATCACGGCGCTCGAGGAGCGTGGCTTCATCCGACGCCTGCCCAACCGCGCCCGTGCGATTGAAGTCATCAAGCTGCCGGAGCTCCAGGCAGCCGCCGGCAGCCGCCGCGGCTTCACCCCCAGCGTCATCGAGGGCAATCTCGGCAAGGTGCGTGCGGGCTCCAGCCTGCCCGCGGACGAGGGCGAACGCCCCGTGGCGGTACCGGTGATGGGCCGCATCGCGGCCGGCACGCCGATCGAGGCGTTGCAGACACGCAGCCACACCATCAGCGTACCGCCCGACATGCTCGGCTCGGGCGAACATTACGCGCTGGAAGTGCGCGGTGATTCCATGGTTGATGCCGGCATCCTTGACGGCGACATGGCGCTGATTCAGCGCAACGAGAGCGCCGATACCGGCGACATCGTGGTGGCGCTGATCGACGACGAGGAAGCGACGCTGAAGCGCTTCCGCCGTCGCGGCGCCTCGATCGCGCTCGAGCCCGCCAACGCTGCCTATGAGGTCCGCATCCTGCCGCCCAATCGGGTGAAGATTCAGGGCAAGCTGATCGGGCTTTACCGGAAGTACTGATACCGGACGTACTTGATACCTGGAGAAGTTGGCGCCTCGCGCGCTTCCGATCGGCATCGCCGGTCAGAGATTGGAGCGGATCATCGTCCGCTCCGGCTGGATAGTCTTTCTGGTTCTGCACAGACTATCCGGCCCCTCCTCCGGCGCTGGCTACTCGCGACGCCCAAGAAGCAGCACCGAAACAGCACCGCTTCGCGGCTCGAGTGTGCGAGGAAACAGCGAGCAGCGATCGAGGTCGTTGCACCAGCCGGCAATATTCGCGCATGCGCCTCCCGAATGCATCGCAACTCTCTTTGTTCCTATTGAATTCGGGAAAGATAATGTGATCGCGGCTTGCGGAAACCAGCCGCAGATTTGCCCACAACCGAGCAGAGCTTTCGTGCTTCAACTCTGATAGAGGCCTGCGCCTCGATAAGAGACGTGGGTTGCTATCCCAGCATGAGGAGCACCCGATGTGTGACTACAGCCTGCATGCCGTCGCGTCGCGCCCCGCCGAAGTCGGCGAGACGATCGTCACGACAAATTTCCGCGGCACCTCGACGCGCGGCTTCGCCTCCGCAGCCGATCCGTCTGTTGCCGTCTGCCTGCTGCCGGGAACGGAGCTCGCCTTCGCAGACGACGTCCGCTACGACAATCGCTGGATCTGGACGCGGACCATCAATTCCCGCGTGGGCAAGTTCGGCAAGATCGATCCGCACGTTCCCGACCGCCATCATGACGCGATCGAATTCCCCGACGGCAAATTTGTGCTGGTGACGCAGCTCGTCGAAGGCCAGCGCGCGACCGTGCTGCAACTGCCTGTGACCCAGTCGGTCATCGAGCGCGAGCACAAGGCGCAGATCATCGCCGACAGGCAGCCGACCGTCACGCACCTGCCGATCGGCTGAAACAGCCGCCCTCCGGCTACGAGGTCGGAGGTCAGGATTGAATTGCCATCGCCGGCCGTGGCCGGCGAGATGGTGTGGTTTGCGCCAGCGAATCCGAGCGGACGCACCGACCCGCTGCGTTGCTCCGCACCATCAGATCAATCGTCGGCCTGCAAGTCGGTCTCCGCCGGCGTTGCGTCCTTGATGCGGGGCGCGGTCGCCTTCGGCGCAAGGCTGCCGTCGAAATCACCCTCGCCGGCGCCGACCGGCAACCAGGGGCGGCTCGTGCCTCTCGCCCTCACCACCTGAACCACAAATCCGTCACCACGCTGCGTCAGCGCCAGTGCGCTCTGGCTGGCGAGCCGCTGCCGATCGACCACCATCGCCGCGCAATCGGGCGGCGCGGGACGCGTCGTCACCACCAGCGCGGCCCGACTGCAATCGTCGGCGAGAGCGTCGACCCGCAGTGCCAGCGCGACCAGCCTCCCGTCGATCAGTGGCGTCACGCAGCCGGATTCGTCACAGGACACGCCATCAGCCAGCGAGGCTCTGCCGGCATCGCGCGGATCGGCGTCGGCAGCGAGCCATTCCTTGAGCAGAAAGCTGTCCTTGCTGGTCCTGATCAGGTGCAGATATCCGTCCTTGCCCCGCACCGCGACGCTCGCGCCATCCCCGGCGATCAGGATGTCGGGCTGCCGCGCCGACAGTCCCCACAGGATCGCTGCCAGCAGCACCAGGGCGCCGGACCAGCGCAGCGGCGTCCGCAACAAGCCCAGCACGATGATTCCCAGGCTCGCCGCGATCAGCGGCCCGATCCCGAACGCCGCGATGCGGCCGACGGCACCCGGCAATGCTGCGACCCAGCGCGAGACCGCGACCATCCAGTCGATGCCGATCCCCATCAGCCACCAGAACACGCTGTCCAGCCCGAACGGTGCAGCAAGCAGCCCCAACAGCCCCGCCGGCATCACCAGCGCCGAGACCACCGGCATCGCGCCGAGATTGGCGAGCACGCCGAACGGCGTGACACGGTGGAAGTGGAAAGCGGCGTAGGGTGTGGTCGCAAGTCCCGCAATCAGCGAAGCCATGAACAGCATCGCGATCTCGCGGCCGCCCCACATCGCAATGCGTGCAGTCGCCGAATGGTCCGGCGAGGCAAACAAATTCGGCATGCCGATCTGCACCAGCGCCACCAGCCCGAGCGTTGCTGCAAACGACATCTGGAAGCTCGGATGCACCAGCGCTTCCGGCGCGACCGCGAGCACGATCAGCGCGGCGACAGCAAGCGTGCGGAAGGTGATGGCGCGGCGATCGACCATCACCGCGATCAGCACTACCGCGGTCATGAAGAACGACCTTTGCGTCGCGACCTCCGCGCCTGACAGCAGCAGGTAGAACGCAGCGGCGACCAGCGCGGCGGCGGCCGACCATTTCTTGATGGCGAAGCCGGCCGCCAGTCTGGGGATCAGAGCGAGCAGCGCGCGCACCGCGAAGAACACGACACCGGCAACGACCGCCATGTGATAACCGGAGATCGAGAGCACGTGGCCGAGGCCGGAGATGAACATCGCGTCGTTGACGGGCGTGGTGATCGCATCGCGCCGCCCGGTGAGCAGCGCGGTCGCGATCGCCCGGTTGTCGCCGTCGAGCGTCGCCCGGATGCGGGCATCGATCGCATCGCGCAGGCCTTGCATGAAGGCCGCGTAACGCAGCCGCAAGCCGGCGGTCTCAGGCGGCGCCGCCACCGTGATTGCGCCCATCGCGAAGCCGGAGGCGCCGATGCCCTGGAAGAACATGTCACGCGAAAAGTCGTAGCTGCCGGGCCGCACCGGCGCGAGCGGCGGCATCAGCCGCGCCTTCAGCTGAACGAAACTGCCGACCTCCGGCGCCGTGCCCTTGCGGACCGACAGGCGCACGCGCTCGAGCCTGACGTCGCTGCGCTGCGCCTCCATCGCGGTGACGCGCAGCACGAACCTGTCGGTACGCTCGCGGATGTCGCGGGCTTCGACGAAGCCCGACAACGATACCGAATAGAGCGACTTTGCCAGCACCGGGTGAGCGATGCGCGCCGTCTTCCAGGTCGCGACGGCAAAGCCGGCCGCGACCGCCGCGATCATGATGGCCGGGGCGAACAGCCGGCTCCGCCGCAACAGAGCCGCGCCAAGCAGGAGCGCGATGGCGGTCGTGGCTACGACCCACAGCACAGGTTCGTGATCTGCCGAGAAATAAAGCGCGATGCCGCAGCCAAACGCCACGGGCACCCACGGCAACAGCCGCCCGGCGCCAGCCTCGGCGCGCAGCCACGCGCGCAAGGTCTCGGCCAGCGATGTCCAGAGGTCGAGGCCTGCAGGCGCGAGGCCGCCCGCGGACGCGGCGCGGCCCGCGGGCCACGTCCCCGCGATCCCCTGCGACCGTACCGGCCGGCCCGGCTCCGCCATTCCCTGCACTCGATGATACGCAACGAAGGCCGAAGCTACCGGAACGTGCAGGCGGGCGGATAGCGGTACGGATCAGGAACGAAAGGGCGCGACCGCTACTTTTCCTCTTCCATCGTCACCGCGACATCCGCCTTGGCCGACAGCCGGACCTTGTTGCCCTCGATGTCCGCGACGAGGCCCTTGTCGATGAAGTGATGATGCCCCTTGTGGCTGCCCTCGCCGCTGTCCTTCTTGGTCAGCTTGATGCGATTGCCTTCGACCTTGTCAACGGTGCCGATATGGACGCCGTCGGCGCCGATGACTTCCATGTGCTCTGCGATGTTCTGCATGGTGGGCTCCTTGTTGGACCCAGCCCAACGCGTGGGGCGCACGTTCGTTCTCTCTCGCGAGAATGACAATGCCGTGTGCCCACTGCTCAGATCAGCGGCGCCTGCGAGGAAGCATGGTGATTGACGATCTTCCAGTCGCCATCCTCGCGCACGATGACCCAGCTCATCTTGACCGAGAAATCGGGGCTTTCGCCGGCGAGATCGAACGAGATGGTTGCGGCCATATTGATGAGATCAGGAGCTGCCTGCGCCGCATACACCTCGGAGAAGACCGCGCTCGGCTTGCGCCAGCGCGGCAGGCCGTTGAAATAGTCTGCGACGCCATCCCTGCCCCGATAGAGCTTTGGGTTGGAGCCGAAGAAGAAGGCGTTCTTCGAATACAGAGACGAGAGTGCCGCGGCGTCGAGCGTTGCGAAGCCGGCGCTCCATTTGGCGATGATGGCGGAAACGACGGCGTCGGCTTCGCTGGTCATGGTCGTCCTCAGCCCTTGGCGACTTCCTTCGCGAACGTGTCGCGCAGACCGATGGTGCGCGAAAACACCGGCTTGCCCGGCGTCGAGTCCTTGTCGCGCACGAAATAGCCTTGGCGCTCGAACTGCATTACCTCGGTCGAATTGCCTTCCGCGACCGATGCCTCGACGCGCGCATCAGCGAGAATTTCGAGCGACTGCGGATTGAGGTCGGCCGCGAAATTCGAGGCGTCCGGGCTCGGGTTGGCAAACAGCTGGTTGTAGATGCGGATTTCCGCGGGCACGGATGTCGCCGCCGACAGCCAGTGCATGGTGGCCTTGACCTTGCGGCCATCGGGCGCGTTACCGCCTTTGGTCGCGGGATCGTAGGTGCAGCGCAGCTCCACCACCTCGCCGGCATCGTTCTTGATCACGCCGGTGCATTTGACGAAATAGGCGTAGCGCAGCCGCACCTCGTTGCCTGGCGACAGACGGAAGAACTTCTTCGGCGGGTTCTCCATGAAGTCGTCCTGCTCGATGTAGAGCTCACGGCCGAACGTGACCTTCCGGGTGCCGGCAGAGGGATCGTCCGGATGGTTGATCGCCTCGAGCTCCTCGGTCTGCCCTTCCGGATAATTCTCGATCACGACTTTTAGCGGCTTCAGCACCGCCATCCGCCGCTGTGACGTCCGGTTCAGCTCCTCGCGAATGCAGAACTCGAGCATGCCGACGTCGACGACGCTGTTGGCTTTCGCCACGCCAATGCGCTTGACGAATTCGCGAAGGGCGGCCGGCGGCACGCCGCGGCGGCGCATGCCCGCCATCGTCGGCATGCGCGGATCGTCCCAGCCCGCGACATGGCCCTCGCGGACGAGCTGGGTCAGCACGCGCTTGGACAGCAGCGTGTAGGTCAGGTTCAGCCGCGCGAATTCGTACTGGTGCGGCTTCGATGGCACCGGCAGCTTCTCGATGAACCAGTCGTAGAGCGGCCGGTGGTCCTCGAATTCCAGGGTGCAGATCGAGTGCGTGATACCCTCGATCGCGTCCGACTGGCCGTGCGCATAGTCGTAGCTCGGATAGATGCTCCACTTGGTCCCGGTGCGCGGATGGTGCGCATGCAGGATGCGGTACAGCACGGGGTCGCGCAGATTGATGTTGCCCGCACCCATGTCGATCTTGGCCCGCAGCACGCGCGCCCCATTCGGGAATTCGCCCGCCTTCATGCGGCGGAACAGGTCGAGGTTTTCATCCACGGTGCGATCGCGAAAGGGCGAGTTCTTGCCGGGCTCGGTCAGCGTGCCGCGCGCAAGACGGATCTCCTCCTGGGTCTGGTCGTCGACATAGGCGAGCCCGTCTCGGATCAGCTGCTCCGCCCATTCATAGAGGCGGTCGAAATAGTCCGAGGCGAAGAACAGGTTCTTGCCCCAGTCGAAGCCGAGCCAGCGCACGTCTGCCTGGATGGAATCGATATATTCCTGCTCTTCCTTGACCGGGTTGGTGTCGTCGAAGCGCAGATGGCAGCGGCCCGGAAACTCCTGGGCGATGCCGAAATTGAGCGCGATCGACTTGGCGTGGCCGATATGGAGATAGCCGTTCGGCTCCGGCGGGAACCGGGTCACGATCTCCTTGTATTTGGCCTGATCGAGGTCGGCCTGGATGATGTCACGAATGAAATCGCGCCCAACCTCGTTCGCCACCGGTTCTGTCATTACGAAAATCCTGTAGGGAAATCAGCGGCCCTTCTGCCAAATTCGAGCCCCTAGGCCAAGCCCCATGCCCACCGTCCGGTCAAACTTCGGCGATTCTGGCACGCACGCGCTCGATGAAGGCAGCCCGGGATGCCAAGGTGGAGCGATCCATATCGTAGTGCGCCAAATAGAACGACCGAACGCCGGATCCACACATCGGTTTCAGTGCCCTAAGCAACACCTTGCGGCCGGGGTCTTGCATGACGATCCGGCTCAACCACCACGGTGAGCCGTAGCTCGTCACAACGCCGAACAGGCGGATGTTGGTCAGCAGCGGCTTGATGCGCCCACCCTTCAGATCGTGGGCGAACGCCGTACCCGGCGCCCAGACCCGGTCGAAATAGCCCTTGAGCATGGCAGGCATCGAAAACCACCAATGCGGAAAGCAGAAGATAATGCCGTCGACGCGCCGTACGTGCTCGATGAGGCTCGCCACCGCGTCCTCTGCATAGGGGCCGTGATAGTAGCTGCGCCGCTCCGCCTCGGTCATCTCCGGGGAAAACCCCTCGCGGTAAAGGTCAGTCGCGATCACTTCGTGTCGAGTTTTCAGCGTCTCGACGATGGTATGGAACAGTGCATGGTTGTAACTGTCCGCGAGCGGATGGCTATGAACGACCTGGATTAGCATTGGCACAATCTCCCGCGCCTATGATACACGGTCGCCAATCAGCCACCTCCCTTATCCCGCGCGGTCAATGAACACCTCTCCCGTCGTCACCCGCTTTGCTCCCTCGCCGACCGGCTTCCTCCATATCGGGGGCGCGCGCACGGCCCTGTTCAACTGGCTCTATGCGAAGAAGCACGGCGGCAAGATGCTGCTCCGGATCGAGGATACCGACCGGGAGCGCTCCACCGAGGCGGCGATCGGCGCCATCCTCGACGGCCTGAAATGGCTGGAGCTCGGCTGGGATGGCGATGTCATCTACCAGTTCAGCCGCGCCGCCCGCCACCGCGAAGTCGCCGAGCAGCTGCTCGCCGAGGGCAAGGCCTATCGCTGCTACGCCACCGCCGAGGAGCTCACCGCGATGCGCGAGAAGGCGCGCGCAGAGGGGCGCACCCGCCTCTATGACGGCCTGTGGCGCGACCGCGATCCGGCGACGGCCCCAACCGACGTGAAGCCGACCATCCGGCTCCGCGCGCCCCAGACCGGCGAAACCGTGATCGAAGACCAGGTCCAGGGTCGCGTGGTCTGGCAGAACGAAAACCTCGACGATCTCGTCCTGCTGCGCGGCGATGGCAACCCGACCTACATGCTCGCAGTGGTGGTCGACGACCACGACATGGGCGTCACCCATGTCATCCGCGGCGACGACCATTTGATCAACGCGGCCCGCCAAAAGCAGATCTACGACGCGATGGGCTGGACGCTGCCGAGCATGTCTCACATCCCCCTGATCCATGGCCCGGACGGTTCGAAGCTCTCCAAGAGGCACGGCGCGCTCGGCGTCGATGCCTACCGCGCCATGGGATACCTCCCGGCCGCGCTCCGCAACTATCTCGTCCGGCTCGGCTGGAGCCATGGCGACCAGGAAATCTTCTCGACCGAGGAGATGATCGCAGCCTTCGACCTCGCCAGCGTCGGCCGCGCAGCAGCGCGCTTCGATTTCGCCAAGCTGGAAAACCTCAACGGCCACTACATCCGCAATGCCGACGATCAATCACTCGTGAAGATGTTCGAGGACGTGCTCGACCACGTCGTGCCCAGCCGCGACGAGATTAAGGCCAAGTTAAACGACGCCACGCGCGCGCAGCTCCTGAAGGCCATGCCGGCCCTGAAGGAGCGCGCCAAGACGCTGATCGAGCTGATCGACAGCGCCTATTTCATCTTCGCCGACCGGCCGCTGGAGCTTGATCCAAAGGCGGCAGCGCTGCTGACCCCTGAGAACCGCAAGCTGATCGGCCAGCTTCATTCCGCGCTGGAGAAAGTCGAGACGTGGAGCGCGGCCAATGCGGAAGCCGCCCTGCGCGCCTATGCCGAGGAAAATAGTCTCAAGCTCGGCGCGGTCGCCCAGCCGCTGCGGGCGGCGCTGACCGGACGGACGACGTCGCCCGGCATATTCGAGGTCTTGGACGTCCTGGGACGCCAGGAAAGCCTGGGCCGGCTTAAAGATCAGGCCAAGGACTAGGCCAAGAATCGGGGCCAAGAACCAGGCTACGACGTAAGTCGACCATGCGTGGCGCCATCTTGCAGCGCACACAGCAATAATATACCCATCTCACCCGTACCTTCTGGAACATCCGGCCTGCCCCGCGATATCTCGTCGGGGCCTCCGGGTCCGGCCCGTTTCACCATACATCGGGGACCTCTGATGGACGCAAAACCAAGCAATAAGACCGCCACACTGACGGTCGGAAACAAGAATTTCGATCTTCCGATCCACAGCGGCAGCGTCGGGCCCGACGTCATCGATATCGGCAAGCTCTACGGCCAGTCCGGCCTGTTCACCTACGATCCCGGCTTCACCTCGACAGCGAGCTGCCAGTCCAAGATCACCTATATCGACGGTGACGCGGGCGTGCTGGAATACCGCGGCTATCCGATCGAGCAGCTCGCCGAGAACGGCGACTTCCTCGAGACCTGCTATCTGCTGCTGTTCGGGGAGCTTCCCACCGCCGCGCAGAAGAAGGATTTCGACGATCGCGTGATCCATCACACGATGGTGCACGAGCAGATGGCCCGCTTCTTCCAAGGCTTCCGCCGCGACGCCCATCCGATGGCGATCATGGTGGCGGCTGTCGGCGCGCTCGCCGCGTTCTATCACGACTCAACCGACATCAACGATCCGAAGCAACGCATGATCGCCTCCATGCGCATGATCGCCAAGATCCCGACGCTGGCTGCGATGGCCTACAAGTACACAGTCGGCCAGCCCTTCGTGTATCCGAAAAACTCGCTGAAGTTCGCCGAGAACTTCCTGCACATGTGCTTCGCCGTGCCGTGCGAGGAGTACAAGATCAACCCGGTGCTGGCTGACGCGCTGGACAAAATCTTCATCCTGCACGCCGACCACGAGCAGAACGCCTCGACCTCGACGGTGCGTATCGCCGGCTCCTCCGGCGCCAACCCGTTCGCCTGCATCGCCGCCGGCATCGCCTGCCTGTGGGGCCCGGCGCATGGCGGCGCCAACGAAGCAGCGCTGGCAATGCTCGCCGAGATCGGCTCGGTCGACAAGATCCCCGAATTCATCGCCAAGGTGAAGGACAAGAATTCTGAAGTCCGCCTGATGGGCTTCGGTCACCGCGTCTACAAGAACTACGATCCGCGCGCCAAGATCATGCAGAAGATGTGTCACGCCGTGCTCAAGGAGACCGGCCATGGCGACGATCCGATGCTGAAGGTGGCGCTCGAGCTCGAGAAGATCGCGCTCAGCGACCAGTACTTCATCGACCGCAAGCTCTACCCGAACGTCGACTTCTATTCGGGCATCACGCTGAAGGCGATGGGCTTCCCGGTCTCGATGTTCACCGTGCTGTTCGCGGTCGCCCGCACCGTCGGCTGGATCAGCCAGTGGAGCGAGATGATCGAGGATCCGCAGCAGAAGATCGGCCGTCCGCGCCAGCTCTACACCGGTGTCACCAAGCGCGACTACGTCGCGATCAACAACCGCAAGTAAGGTCGAGCCCATCACGGCTTTCGAAGCGGCGCCATCTCCGGATGGCGCCGTTTTTGTTTTGCGCCGACACAATCTTGCTGCCGCGCACAACAACAAGTCGGCGCAATGCGTCGGCGATCGCTTGACAGCCGAAATGCTCCGCGCGCATTCTTACACTAAGTAAGAATGACGACAGGGATGGAAATGCCGGAGCAGCCGAGAAGTCGGCGGCAGACGCGTGCTGCCATTTTGACTCATCTGCTTCAGTCAGGCGGGTCGTTTCGCCCGCCGCTGGCCAAGGCCGTGCGCCTGTCGGAAGCGAGCCTGTCGCGCATCCTGTTCGACCTGAGGGCCGAGGGCCTGATTGAGGAAGTGCGGCGCCCTGCCCCTTATGTCGGTGGCCCGACCGGCCTCGTGTCGCTCGATAAAGCGGTGGCGCTCGCGGCGTTTGAGCTGACCACCCAGCGGCTCAGCGTCGGCGTCGGGGGCCTGTCGGATGAGCTGCGCTATACCGGGCAAGTGCCGCTGCCGAAGACGCCGACCGTCGCGGCCGTAGGCCAGGCGTTTCGCGAGGCGATGACATTGCTGCGCGAGTGGACGCGGCGCCGACGCATCCCCCTCGCACAGATCGGTGTCTCCATTCCGGGTCTCAGCCGGCTGGGCGCGCCAAGCAATCCGATCATTCCCTGCGACATCGGGCGTATCAACGAGATGTTCGGCGAGGCGTTTGCCGGGGTGCCGGTCGAGTTCACCAATTCGGTCGTCGCGCACGCCATCTTTCACCGCTGCCGCACGGAGAATTATCCCTTCAGCGGCGCACATCTCTTCGTCTTCGTCGGCCAGGGCGTTGCGGGCACCTGGATGGATGATCCGGTCGAGGACGATGCCCTCCAGCCGGTCGAGCTCGGCCACATGGTGTTCGAAGCCGACGGACCAATTTGCCGCTGTGGTCATCATGGCTGCGTCGAGGCCTATACGTCGCTTCCCGCCCTGGCCGAGCTTCTTGGCGTCGCGGAAGCCGAGTTGCTTCAACTCGGCAGCGAATGGGTGACCGCGATACCGCTCTCGTCGCGCGTGCGGCAGGAATTGCGCCAGCGGCTGTTCCGGCTTGGACTTGCGATCGGCAACACGCTGAACGTGAAGCCATGCAAGGGCGTCGCGATCAGCGGCTGGCCGTCGCTCCTCGCCGAGGACGATCGCAGCGCGCTCGTCGAGGGGATCGACGCCTGTCTGTTGGGCGGCCGCAATCACGCGCAAGTGTCGCTCGCTTTCGTACCGCCGTCGAATGGCAACGATCCGCGAGCGGCGCTGGCATTCGCGGCTTTCTGTCTCGCTTGCCGCGGCGGCATGCCGGCCGCATCGATCGAGGCCGCCTGAGATATCTGATGCCGCGCTGCTCTCGCGCGAAAGAGTTCACACCGGGAGGAACTTGCCATGCCGATCACGACAACAAGGCGCCAACTGCTCGCCGGATCCGCTGCTGCCCTTGCGCTGCCGGCCTTTGCCCGCGCGCAAGGCGCGATCAAGCCGCGTCTGACTGCGATCTCGCAATGGTCCGCAGGCAGCGATGGGGCCGCCATCACGGCGCTCGGCAAGAAGTTCGAAGAGAAAGGCGGGGTTTGGCAGCACTCGCCCGTCCCCGGCTTCACCACCGAGATGATGAACAAGCTGCGTGCCCAGATCATGGCCGGCGATCCACCGGCCTGCTCGCAGCTCAAAGGCCCCGAGATTGCGGCCTGGTCGAAGATTGCCCCAACCGTCGATCTCGATGCCGTCGTCGCTGCCGCCGGCTACGAAAAGGTTGTCGCGCCTGACCTTGCAAAATTGCACAAACCGGGAGGCAAGTGGATTGCACTGCCGTTGCAGATCTACAGCACCAACATGCTGTTTCTTTCCAAACGCGCGATGGACAAGGCCAAGGCTGACAAGGTCCCCGTCACATGGGCTGAGTTCAACGACCTCGCTGAGAAGATGAAAGCAGGCGGAGTCCCCTATCCCATCGCCAACGGTGGCACCCGCCCGGACGACGGCCAGAAATTCGAGGCCGCTTTGGCAGGCATCAGTCCCGCCGCATACCGCGCAGCCATCATGAATCTCGACAAGAAGGCCCTGGAGGGCCCCGAGATAAAGGATGCCTTCGTACAGGTGCGCAAGATTGCCGACTGGATGGACCCCAACGTCGGCGCCCAGCACTTTTCGACCAACCTGAAGCGCTTTGTCGAGGGCGACATGGGCATGATGATCATGGGCGGGTGGGCGCAGGGCGTCTTGCGCAACGCCGGCTTTAAGTTCGAGGACTTCATGATCGCTCCGGGCCCGAGCGACAACAGCAAGCCGGTCTTCCTGTTGAATGCCGATGCCTTCATATTCTGGCAGCGCAAGGAGGCAGATCTGCAGGCCGGCCAGACGCTGATGGCCCAGCTCGTGATGGATCCAGCGATCCAGACCATGTATTCGCAGATCACGGGATCGATCCCCGTGCGCACCGATGTCGATCTGTCGGGCGAGGGCTGGTCGGACGGTCAACGGCGGACCGCGGCAGCCCTGAAAGACGCGATCGCCAGCAATCAGGCCGTCCTCAGTCTTGCGCACAACATGGCGCAGGAAAACGGGATGACCGCAGCGATGATCGACGTGATCACGGAGTACGTGAAGAACAAGACGATCAAGCCTGAGCAAGCGGCCATACGCCTCGCCGAGGCCGTCGAGAGCTCACGTTGACGATCGCCGTCTCGACAACACCGGGCCGGCCGGCGGCCTCTGACTGGGTACGCCGGCTGCCCGAATATTTGACGATCTGGGTGCCGCTGCTGATGTCCGCCGCGCACCTCATTGCGTTTACGCTGTGGACGATCTGGATATCGTTCACACCGTCCACTCTGGTCCCGGTCTCGGGCTGGGTCGGTTTGCGCAACTATTCTGCGGTTGCAGCATCGCGGAACTGGCAGATTGCCTTGGACAATCTGCTGCTGTTTGGCAGCGCCTTCGTGTTGCTGAGCCTGGCGTCCGGCCTCATCCTTGCGATCCTGCTCGACCAGCGTATTCGCGGCGAGAACCTGCTGCGGTCGATCTTCCTCTATCCTCTGGCGGTGTCATTCGTGGTCACCGGCACGGTCTGGAGTTGGTTGCTCAATCCCGGCCTCGGGATCCAGAAGCTGGTTCGCGACCTAGGCTGGATCTCGTTCCGGTTCGACTGGCTGATCGACCGCGACATGGCCATCTGGACCATTGTCATCGCCGCGATCTGGCAATCTTCCGGTTTTGCCATGGCGCTGTTCCTGGCCGGCCTCCGCTCCGTCGACGCCGACCTGATCAAGGCCGCGCAAATCGACGGCGCCGGACCGATCCGAATGTACCGGCGCGTCATCCTGCCGACCCTTTGGCCGATCACCATCACCGTCATCGTCATCCAGCTGCAGTTCGCGATTTCGACCTTCGACCTCGTCCGCGCACTCACCAACGGCGGTCCCGGGATCGCCACCCAGCTGCCGGCCCTCGTCGTCTACGACCTCATGTTCCAGCGCAGCCTGCTCGGACGGGGAGCGGCGGCGGCAGTGCTCATGTTGCTCATTCTTCTTGCGGTCTTGCTGCCCTATGCAGCGTGGCGTTACGTCCAGCGGCGGCGGGCGATCCATGCGTGAGCGAACCTTCGCGCCAGGCCGGATCCTGATCTATCTCGTCGTCTCGCTGGTCGCTGCGGCGTGGCTCGCGCCATTGGCCGTCGTCGTGCTGAACTCGCTCCGTAGCAACGAGGAGATCGCGCAGGCCTCGATGATCGGCTGGCCGAAACAATGGGCATGGAGCAATTACGCCACCGCCTGGAGCGGTTTCTGCGTCGCCGAGACCTGCGCCGGCATCCGGCCGTACATGCTGAACTCCGCGCTGGTCACGATTCCCGCGACGATTTTCTCGACCCTGCTCGGTGCTGTCGCCGGTTACGCCATTTCGCTCTGGCGCTTTCGCGGCGATAGCTGGATCTACGGCATCGTGACTCTCGGCCTCTTCCTTCCCCAGCAGATGCGCCTGCTTCCCTGGACCATCGTGTTGCGCGATACGGGCCTGATGAACACACTCACGGGCCTGGTCGTGATCCACACGATCCAGGGACTCTCCTTTACCGTCTTGTTCTGCCGAAACTACTACACTGCGATCCCGCCGGATTTGATAAGAGCTGCGCGCATCGATGGCGCAGGGTTCTTTCGTATTTTCTGGCGCATCATCCTGCCGCTCTCGCCGCCTATTCTGGTCGTCACCGTGATCTGGCAGTTCACGCATATCTGGAACGAGTTTCTCTACGGCGTGACATTCACGACCGGTCAGCAGCAGCCGGTCACCGCCGCGCTGATCGCGCTATCCGCCGCGGTCGCCGACATTCCGCAGCATGGCGTGCAAAGCGCGGCGGTGATGATCGCCGCCTTGCCGACCCTGCTGATCTATCTGATCGGCGGCAAGTATTTCGTGCGCGGCCTCACCGCCGGCGCCGTGAAATGATCGGATCGTCATGGCAGCCCTAAGCATTCGCGCCCTGTCCAAGCGTTACGCCAATCTGGAGGTGCTGAAGGGCATCGATCTCGACATCGAGAGCGGTGAATTCACCGTGCTCGTCGGCCCATCCGGCTGCGGCAAGTCTACGCTGCTCAACATCATCGCCGGGCTCGACCTCCCGAGCTCAGGCACCGTGGAAATCGGCGGACGTGTCGTCAACGACATTCCGCCGAAGGACCGCGACATCGCCATGGTGTTCCAGTCCTACGCGCTCTATCCGTCGATGACGGTGCGCCAGAACATCACCTTCGGCATGGAATGCCGCCACGTAGCGAAGGCGGAGCAGGAAAAGGCGCTGGCGAATGTGGCAAGGCTGCTCCAGATCGAGCCGCTACTCGGCCGCAAGCCGTCGCAGCTCTCCGGCGGCCAGCGCCAGCGTGTGGCGATGGGCCGGGCGCTGGTGCGCGATCCCCTGCTCTTCCTGTTCGACGAGCCGCTCTCCAACCTCGACGCCAAGCTGCGTGTCGAGATGCGAATGGAAATCAAGCGTCTGCACCAGCGCATCGGCGCCACCATCGTCTATGTCACCCACGACCAGATCGAGGCGATGACGATGGCGACGCGCATCGCCGTGATGCATCGAGGCGTGGTGCAGCAGTTTGCCGATCCGGACACCGTGTATCGCTATCCCGCCAATCTGTTCGTGGCCCGTTTCATGGGTTCGCCGCCGATGAACACGATGCCGGCACGGCTGGAGGCTGACGCCAGCGGGCCGGTGGTCGTGATCGGCGCGGGACGGCCGGACGAGGTCCGCCTCCGCCTTGGCCAATATGATGCGGCGGCCCCCTTTGTCGGCCGAGACGTGGTGGTCGGGATCAGGCCGGAATGCATCGCCGAGGGCAGCCGCGTATTTTCCGCCGATCCGCCCGTCGTCGTCAACGCGCCGGTGGAGATGGTCGAGCCGACGGGAGCCGAAACGATCGTGCTGCTGCGGCTTGGCGGCGAGCCTGCGCTGGCGCGCATCACGCCGGATATCCGCCCCACACCGGGCGCCGCCGCCCCGTTCGCGCTCGACACCCGCCGCATCTGCCTGTTCGACCCCGAGACGGAGCGACTGATCGCATGACAAGAACGAGCTATGCCGGTCTTAGGGATCGCGTGGTGTTGATCACCGGTGGCGCCAGCGGCATCGGTGCCGCCTTCGTGCGGTCGTTCGCGGCGCAAGGGGCTCGTGTCGCGTTCCTGGATCTCGATGAGGCAGCCGGCCGGGCGCTGGTCGCGGATGTAAAGGCCGCGGCTGGGACCGCGCCCTTGTTCGTGCCGTGCGATCTGCTCGACATCGACGCCTTGCGCGACGCTATGGCGCAGGTTCAGGGATCGCTTGGCGATGCCGCGGTTCTCGTCAACAACGCCGCTAACGATCAACGCCAGGTACTGGCCGAGGTAACCTCGGCCGAGTTCGACTGGATGATCGGCGTCAACCTCAAGCACGTCTTCTTTGCAGCGCAAGCGGTGGTGCCGCAGATGCAGGCGCGCGGCGGCGGTTCGATCATCAACATGTCGTCGATTGCCTGGATGCGCGGCGCGCCGGGGCTGCCGGTCTACGCCGCGGCGAAGGCCGCGATTGTCGGCTTCACCAACTCCCTGGCCCGGTCGCTCGGGCCCGACCGCATCCGCGTTAATGCGATAGCGCCGGGGATGGTGATCACGGAGCGTCAGCGCCGGCTGTGGTACCCGGACGACCAGGCGATCGCCGAGCTGCGCACGCGTCAGGCCATTCCCGACGCGGTGACGCCTGAGGACATCGCCAACATGGCGCTGTTCCTCGCCTCCGACGACAGCCAGCGCATCACGCGCCAATGTTTTCAGGTCGACGCTGGTCTCGGCTAGAGCGTGTACTGACACACCCGAGCTCCCTCATAGAGGTCCGCTCCGTATCCGATAGCAGTCGGGTTGGCGTATCTCACCTTGGGTCCGAGTTGGGCCACAGGAAGACTAATGCAAGACAACATGATGGCTTGAGCGGAAATCTGGCCTATACTCGCTAGAGCCGCCGAGTTGGCGACGTCGCGGCGGCCCCGGAAGGCTTTGCGCGTCAGGGATATGGGCCCAGACGAGTGGTGGAAGGCATTGGGGATTACCGCAAAACAGATGGTGGCTCGCCGCCCGCTCGCAAGCGGCGCAGACGTTCTTTTGACATTCGCAGTGGCACTCGCCTATTTTCTCACCGCGCGGCTGAGCCTTGCATTGCTGGACCCGGCCGATGGTGTTGCCCTATTCTGGCCAGCGGGGGGGGTGGCTTCGGGGATCTTGATCGCGCTTGGTCCTGCGGCACAGCTGCCTGTCGTGCTCGGAGTGGTCGCTGCAACGATTGCGGCTAACCTGCTAGGCGATCGCAACATCTGGAGTTCGTTGTTCTTTGCTGTCACGAACTCCGGTGAAGTCGTCATCATCGCGGGCCTGATCCACCGCTTTTGTGGATCTCCATTCGAGTTGAATGAACTGCGCAGCGTACTTGCGCTATTTGCCGCGACCGGTATTGCAGCGAGCCTTTCCGGCCTTGGTGGTACGGCAGTATTTGCGCTGTTTCACGGGTCGGCTGCGTCCCCGGCGGTGATCTGGCTTCACTGGGTTTCATCTGCCGCAACAGGGACGATTGCGGTGACGCCGCTCGCAATTGGCCTGGCGTCGCTAGCGCGCGCTCCCCCGCCGCGGGGGGAAGTTGCGGAGGGCGTTCTTGCGCTCGGCGTGGTGTCTCTCATATGCGCGCTGCTGGCTTTCTTGCGCAATGAGCCCTGGACTGCGGTGCTGGCGGTCAGCGCACTTTGTCCACTTCTGCTCTGGATCGCGGCTCGCCTTCGTTCAGCGTTCACGGCGATTGCCACGTTCTTATGCTCGACTACGGTCGTCTGGACGACAATCTTCACCATCGGCATTTTCGGGGACGCACGTCTGTCGATCGAAGATCGTGTGCTGACTGCTCAAGCTACCATTCTGGCGATCACATTAGGTGCTCTTGTTCTTGCTGCCCTGTTTAGCGAGCGGAGGCTTCACCATCACGCCATTCTGGAAAGGGAGTCCCGATTGCAGGGCGCTTTAGAAGCGGCAGAATTAGCCGATCGCGCCAAATCGAGCTTTCTTGCTGCGGCAAGCCATGACATGCGCCAGCCATTGCAGACCCTGAAGCTTCTGCAGGCAGCGCTTGAATCGCTCCATTCAAGCGGTGAAGCGCACGATCTTGTCGCTGACATTCGGAAATCGCTGGATACCATGACCAGCATCCTCTCCAGCCTGCTCGATGTGAACAAGCTGGAATCCGGAAAACTGCGTCCATCCGTGAGTGAGTTTTCTCTAGTTGAAATTTTCGAGCCGCTCGCTAGAGACTTCGCCGCGTCTGTGCAGGAAAGAGGACTCCGACTGCGCGTTGCACGTTCCGGGCTCATCGTCCGCAGCGACAGCCGAATGCTTGCGGAGATGATCCGCAACCTCTTATCAAATGCAGTCCGATACACTGACCGGGGACAAATTTTGCTTGGATGCCGACGAGTCGGTGACAAGGTTCGCATCGAAGTGTGGGACAGCGGAATCGGTATCACCGAAGATCAACTTCCGCACATATTCGATGAGTACTACCAGGGGACTGATGGCGCGGAACGGGGCGGATTTGGGCTGGGCCTCGCGATCGTAAGGCGGCTTGGAGAAATGCTGGATCACAAGGTCGAGGTGCGTTCTATCGCAGGGAGGGGCACACGGTTTTTCATCGAGGTTCCGCGCGCTCGATCCGGCGCCAATGCGCCAGAAGCGGCGTCGCTGGTGCCCCCTTGCAGTGGTGCCTTCCTGGGCAGCGTTCTCGCGATAGAGGACGAGGCGTCCCTGCGATCGGCGCTGCAGAGATCGTTGAAGGCAAGAGGGATTGACGCCACCGTTATCGCAACGGCGAGCGAAGCCTTGACCCTGATCAAAGAGCAGGGTCTGCGCCCGGATGTACTGCTGTGTGACTACAACCTTCGTGGCTCATCGGATGGCATCGAGACCATTAAGAGCCTGCGTGTCGCCCTTGGCTTGAACCTACCGGCCGTCGTGATGACGGGCGACATCAGGTCGCAAACGATGAAATTGATCTCCGCGCAAGGTCTCACTGTCCTGATCAAGCCCTTCTCGGCCGACGAACTGCTGGACGCTCTGAGAGGCCAGGAGAAGCTATTAACCACTGCGAGGACATCATCCCATTCAGTTGCTGGGCTACCGCAGCGCCATTGATATTAAGAATTTGGATATCCGCGATGTCCGTTCAGGGGCACGAGTCCTCGACCGGCTGCGCGAGGCAGGTCAGCCCTGGCGCCACAAGGAGACACCGACCTCAATTCTAATGTGGCTTCAAGCTCGGATTAACGCCTCTTTGCCAAATCGGATAGCGAGGGTTTGAATGCTGGAATGGCTGGATCCAAGCGGACTAGGGCCGCTTGTGAGTACACGTCCTAGCTAGCCCGCCTGCCCTTTCGCATCGTCGCCAGCACGATGTCGGCGGCGAGCACGCTCGGCGATTTGTTGCCGGTCGACATGATCGTATCGAGCTGGGCGAACGCTTCCACCTGCTGCCGGCGCAGTGGTGAATCGGTCAGAAGCTCCGAGAGCGCGGGCGCCAGCTTCTCCGGCGTGCAGTCTTCCTGCAGGAACTCCGGGATGACATCCTTGCCGATCACGAGATTGGCGAGGATCACCGAAGAGACGCGGATCGCGCGGCGCAGGATGAAGGCTTCGATCGCACCGACGCGATAGGCCGTCACCATCGGGATGCCCGATAGCGCGAGCTCCAGCGTCACCGTGCCGGATTTTGCCAGGGCCGCGCGCGCGATGCGGAAGGCGGCGCGCTTCTCGTTCTCGCCGACCACGATCTGAGGCTTGACCGGCCAGTTCGCGATGCCTTCGCGAATACTGGCTTCGAGATGCGGCATGGTCGGCAGCATCAGTTCGAACGCGCGGCCGTCCGTCTGCAATCGGCCGAGCGTCGCGCCGAACACGTCGAGATGGTGCCTGATCTCGCTGCGGCGGCTGCCGGGCAATACCAGCAACACCGGCGGCTCGCCGCCGCGACGCGCCTGCTCGTCGGCGTTCGGCCGCAACGAGGGCAATTGCTCGATCAGGGGATGGCCGACATAGCTGCATGGCGGACCGCCGAGCTTGCGATATTCCTCCGGCTCGAACGGCAACAGGCCGAGCACATGGTCGACATAGCCGAGCATGGTCCGCGCCCGCCCCGGCCGCCAGGCCCAGAGCTGCGGCGAGACGTAGTCGACGATCGGGATCGCCGGATTGCGCGCCCGCACGCGGCGGGCGACACGGTGGGTGAAGTCGGGGCTGTCGATGATGACGAGCGCGTCCGGCGCGGCTTCGGTCACGGCCTCCGCGGTCTCGCGGATCAGCCGCAGGATCTTCGGCAGTTGCTGCACGACCGCGGCGAAGCCCACGATCGAGAGCTGCTCGATCGGAAACAGCGTCTCCAGCCCCTGGCGCGCCATGGTGTGGCCGCCGACGCCCACGAACTGCACGCCGTCGCCGAGGCGCTGGCGCAGCACCTTCATCAAGGCGCTGCCGAGCCGGTCGCCGGATTCCTCCGTGGCGATCAGGAAGATCTTGCGCTTGGGATCGCGGCCTTGCATCACGCCGGCAGGCCGATGACGAAGAGATATTTGGCGTCGGCGAGCGCGATCATTGCCTGCGGCTCGGCGGCGATGGTGTTGCCCGCGACGACGGCAATGCCTGCGAGCCCTGCGGCGGCGACACCCTCGAGAGTGCGCGGGCCGATCGTCGGCAGGTCGAAGCGCAGATCCTGCCCGCTCTTTGGGACCTTCACCAGCACGCCCCGCCCGGTGGCGGCGCGGATGCGGCCCTCTTCGCGCAGCCGTGCCACCCGCGCGAGCAGCGCATCGGTGCCCTCGATGTCCTCGACCGCCACCACATGGCCGTCGATCACGACCGCAGCCTGGCCGATGTCGAACGGACCGAGCGCGGTCAGCACCGCGCGTCCGCGCTCGATGTCGGTCTTGCCGGTGTCGCTCGGCCAGGCGCGGCTGATGCAGCCCTCGGGCATCAAGAGCTCGGGCGCGACATCCTTGATGCCGACCATGCGAAAGCCGCCCTGCTCGAGAATGCGTCCGACGCCGGACAACAAATGATCGTCGCCGCCGCGGAAGGCGCGGATGACATTGCCGAGCAGCCGGAGCGTCGTGAAGTCGACCCGGACCTCGGAGAGCGAAGGCCGTACCAGCGTGCCGATGAAGATCAGGTCGCGGCAGCCCTCCTCGCGAAACAGCCGCATGGCACGGCCGAGCTGGCCGACCGAGATCCAGCGATGGCGGAAGTTTTCCACCCGTGCCGGATCACAGGCGCCCCGAAGGGGAAACAACACCGGCGTGATGCCGCGGGCGGCGAGCGATTCGGCAACCGCGAACGGCATCGCGCCGCCGCCAGCGACCACGCCGACCGGCGATGAAATCTCCGAAGCCGCCGATGTCATGCCCGGGGCCATCCCATCATCACTTCGCGATGGCGGGAAGACAGAGCGGGCGCTTGCCCTTGCCGATGAAGTCGAGGATTTCGGCGATCGCCGGATCTTCACCGGCGAGCGGCCGCGCCGCCTCCAGGCGTTCGGCAAAGGTCGCGGGACCATGGAAAAGTTTCTGGTAGAACGCGCGTACGGTCGCAAGCCGCTGCTTGGTGAACTTGCGCCGCTTCATGCCGATCAGGTTGAGGCTCTCAAGCACCGCATATTGGCCGTTGACCAGCCCGTACGGGATGACGTCGTCGCGCACGCCGCAGACACCGCCAACCATCACATAGGGGCCGATGCGGGTGAACTGATGCACTGCGGACAGGCCGCCGATATAGACGGCGTCACCGATCTCGCAATGGCCGCCGAGCGTCGCCGAGGTTGCGAAGATCACGTTGTTGCCGACCATGCAGTCATGCCCGACATGACTGTTGTTCATGAAATAGCAGTCGTTGCCGACGCGCGTCAGGCCACCGCCCTTGATGGTGCCGACATTCATGGTCGCGCCTTCGCGGATGGTGCAGCCCGAGCCGACCTCAAGCTTCGTAGGCTCGCCCTTGTAGCTGAGATCCTGGGGCGCCCCGCCCAGCACCGCGAACGGCGAGATCACGCAGCCATCTCCGATCGAGGTGTGGCCGATGACGGTGACCTGTCCGATCAGCTTGCAGTTACTGCCGATCACGACATGCGCACCGATGATGCAATAGGGTCCGATCTCGGTGCCCTCGCCGATCACGGCGCCGTCCGCGATCCGTGCGGTGGGATCAATCTTACTCATCAAGCAATCTGACTCATCAAGAAGGTCTGATTAGGTGTTGAAGTCGCTCGGTTTTCCGCTGGTTAGCGCGACTATGCCCGATCTGTCCAGTGACGTATGATCTCTCCGTGTTTCAGGTGCCGGATGAGGCAGCCTTCCCGGTTCGTCAACAAGTTCACGCGGAGCTTCAGGTATCGTGGTCAGGGCCCTGGCACTTCTATTCGCACAGCTCGCGGCCGCGCCGATCGTATCCGAGACGATCGAGACCGCCGAACACCGCCTCGTCGATCTCAAGACATACGAATGCCGCGACATTACCCGCAGCACAGTGCTTCAGCGGGTCTGTTACGACCGTGCGCAGCAGGCCCTCATCGTGGCTGTGGATGGCGTTTATGACGGCTATTGCGGCGTGCCGGTCGACACGGTCGAGCGCCTGCTGGGCGCACCGTCCATGGGAAAGTTCTTCAACCAGAACATCAAGCGCGAGGTCAGCGGCGGCCGGTACGCTTGTCCTGCACGCGAGCGTATCCAGAGAAGTTGATCCCGCTCAGTCGGTCAGCATGGCGCCGACGTCGGCCTCCGCAACCACCTGGCCATTGACCTTGGCGTCGCCGTGAAACCACCACATGGCTTTGCGGCGGCCGATCGAGCGCATGTGATATTCGATGGTATCGCCGGGCAGCACCGGCTTGCGGAACTTGCACTTGTCGATGGTCAGGAAATAGACCGCGCGCGGCTTGTCGGTGCCCTCGACCGATTTGATGCCGATCACACCGGCAGTCTGCGCCATCGCTTCGATCATCATGACGCCGGGGTAGACCGGGCGATCGGGAAAATGGCCCTGGAACGGCGGTTCGTTGAAGGTGACGTTCTTGATGCCGATGCCGCTGTAATCGGTGCGGATGTTGATCACGCGATCGATCAGCAGCATCGGAAAACGGTGCGGGAGCGTTTGCAGGATCATGTTGATGTCCACAAGCTCGAACCTGACCGGTGCTTCGTCCGTCACTCCCGTTCCTCCTGCTTCGGATCGGCCTTGCTGTCGCGCGCCAGGCGCTCGACCGCCAAAATTTCCTTGAACCACTGCCGGGTCGGCTTGGCAAAAAACCCGCCCCAGCGTCCGTTGGGAGGAACGTCGTCCTTGACGCCGCTCATGGCAGTCACCTGAGCTCCATCCCCGATCTTGACGTGATTGTTGATGCCCACCTTCGCTCCCAGCGCCACGTTGTCGCCGAGGGTGAGGCTGCCGGCAAGGCCGATCTGGGCTGCCAGCAGGCAGTGCCGGCCAATGGTCACATTGTGGCCGATCTGGACCTGATTGTCGATTTTGGTTCCCTCGCCGATCACGGTGTCGCGCAAGGACCCGCGATCAATGGTGGTGCCGGCGCCGACCTCCACGTTGTTCTGAATCAGCACGCGGCCGGTCTGGGGCACTTTCAGGTGGCCCTCGGGGCCGAAGAAGATGAAGCCGTAGCCGTCCTGGCCGATGGAGCAGCCGGGATGGATCAGCACATCGTTGCCGATCAGCGCGCACTGGATGGCGGTGCGTGCGCCGACATTGCAGTCCCGGCCGATCTTGACGCCCGGGCCGATCACGGCCCCCACACCGATCACCGTGCCACTGCCGATCTCCACGTCAGGACCGATCACGGCCAGGGGATCGACGATCACGCCGTCCTCAAGCCTGGCGGTGGGGTCGATGATGGCCGACGTCGCGATGCCGTCGTTGCCGGTCCAGGATTGCGGCCGGAGCGCGTCGCCGTGCCACTCCCGCGCGATCCTGACGAAGGCGCGGAACGGCTGTGGCGCCCGCAGCACGGCGACGTGCGCGGGCACCCGGGCCTCGAAGCGTGGGCTCACCAGGCAAGCACCGGCCTTGGTCGCCTTGAGCTCATCGGCATATTTGAGATTGTCGAAGAACGTCAGGTGCATCGGGCCGGCTTCGTCGAGCGAAGCAAGACCCCTGATGATTTGGCCGCCCCTGGCGGGATCGACCAGCTCCGCCTTGGTCAGCGTGGCTATGTCGGCCAGCGCTGAGGCGGGCGGCTGTGTGAAGAAGGTCGGCTGCGCCATTCCACCCCGTCGCGGTCCGGCTTCGGCATGAAGCGGCCAAGCCGCATCATGCCTCATCTCCTGGATTGGCACGATCCCTTTCGGAAACGGGATCCCGTGGTCCGGATCGTGCCGTGCTGTTCGAATTAGAAAGAGGTGCCGCCGCCGAACCGGAACTCCTGCGTACGGTCGTACTTGCCCTTGGTCAGCGGCACGGCGTAGTCGAAGCGCAGCGGACCGAACGGCGAGGCCCAGATCAAGCCGACGCCGACCGACGACCGGACCGCATTGCCGTTGTCATACACCAGGCCGGTGCAGGTTCCAGCCGAAGCTGGATTGACGGTCGACGGCGTGCAGCTCGAGTTCTTGGTCGTGGTCATTTCGTTGGTCACCGACCATGTCGTCGGGCCCTGATAGTCGAACAGCCCGCCAGCGTCGGCGTAGACGGCGCCCTTCAGACCCACTTCCTTGGGCAGGAACCAGAACGGCATCTGCAATTCGAGCGAAGCACCCCAATATTTGGTGCCGCCAAGCGCGTCCTGCGTACCGAAGGGGTTCAAATCGCGCGGTCCGATGCCGTTCGGGGCAAAGCCGCGGACGAGGTTCGGGCCCATCTGGAAGTGATCGAGCATGCGCAGATCGCTGCCCATCTTGTTCAGCATGCCGCCCTGGATGCGAGCGAGGCCGACGATATCGGACACCAGCGGAGTGTAGTACTTCGCGTCCACCACAGTCTTCAGGTAGGAGACGTCGCCGCCGACACCGGCGAAGTCCTGCCGGAAATCGACCAGCAGACCGTCGGTGGGGTTCTTGTTATTGTCGAGCGTGTTGTAGGACAGCGAATAGCCGAGCGCCGAGGTCAGGGTCTTGCCGTTGGCAAGTTCCTTGCGCACCGGCAGCGAGGCTTCACCGTCGCTGTAGCAGCCGAGGCCGTTGGTGGAGCTCAGGTCGATGCCATTTGCATTGGCGAAGGCCGGGCTCGGATTGAAAGCCGCCGAACCCACATTGTTGTTACAGTTCGCCAGGTAGGACGGCAGCGTGATTTCCTGCCGGTAGATCGAGTAGCGCACCTGCAGCGACAGATCTTCACGCAGCGAGAAACCGAGGCGCGGCGAGAAGCCGAGCGTCTTGGTGCCGTACGAGATGTAGCTGTTGGACTTCTGCTCGCGCTGATAGAGGTCGAGACCCAGCGCGACCCGGTAGTCGAGCAAATAGGGCTCGACGAACGACAGCGAGTAGCCGCGGGCATACTGGCCGTAGGTCACCGCCGCCTTGGCGAACAGGCCGCGGCCGAGTAAATTGCGTTCGGACACCGAGACTTCGGCCAGCGCGCCGTCGGTGGTGGAGTAACCACCCGAGACCGAGAAGTCGCCGGTCGATTTCTCTTCCATGTCCACGAGCAGGATCACGCGGTCGCTCGACGAGCCGGGCTCCGTCGTGATCTTCACGCTCTTGAAATAGTCGAGGTTCTTCAAGCGGCGCTCGGCACGGTCGACCAGCGCGCGGTTGTAGGCATCGCCCTCGGAGACGTCGAACTCGCGACGAATCACGTAGTCGCGCGTGCGGGTGTTGCCGCGCAAGTTGATGCGCTCGATATAGGTGCGCGGGCCCTCGTCGATGTTGAACACGACCGACACGGTGTGCGCCTCGAAGTTGCGGTCGCCGCCGGGACGGACCACGGCGAAGGCATAACCGCGCCGCGAGGCTTCGATCTGCATCTCCTCGACCGATTTCTCGACCGATTCGACGTTGTAGAGGGAGCCGACATTGACGCGCGAATAGTTGCGCATCGAGGTGGGATCGAAGTTCGGAATGCTGGAGCGGAAGTCGATCGAGCCGACCCGGTATTGGGAGCCTTCCTCGATCTTGAAGGTAACGTTGAAGCCCTTCTTCTCCGGATCGTATTCGGTGAGCGCGGCCACGACCTGGACGTCGGCGAAACCGTTCTTGAGATAGAAGCGGCGGATCAGGTCGCGGTCGGCCTCGACCCGATCGGGATCGTAGATGTCGCTGCTGGCGAGGAAGCTCAGCAGGTTCGATTCGTGCGTCTTGATGACGTCGCGCAGGCGGTACGACGAGTACGCGTTGTTGCCGACGAACTCGATCGACTTGACGCCGGTCTTGGCGCCCTCCTCGACCGTGAAGACGAGATCGACGCGGTTGTTCGGCTGCTCGATGACTTCAGGCGTGACGCGGACGTCGTAGCGGCCGGAACGGCGATAGATTTCGGCGATTCGCAGCGTGTCGGACTGCACCATGGCGCGGGAGAAGGTGCCGCGCGCCTTGGACTGGACTTCACCAGTGAGCTGCTCGTCCTTGATCTTCTTGTTGCCCTCGAAGGCAATGCGGCCGATCACCGGGTTTTCCACCACGGAGACGACGATCTGGCCACCGGCACCGCGGTTGATCCTGACGTCCTGGAACAGGCCGGTCTCGATCAACGCCTTGAGGCCGTCGTCGATAGCGCCTTGATCGAGGCGACCGCCGGGACCCGGCTTGAAATAGGAGCGGATCGTCTCCACCTCGACCCTGCGATTTCCTTCAACGGAAATCGACTGCACGGTCTGAGCAAGCGCAGACGAAGACACAAAGGCAGCCCCAACCGGGGCAAGCACCGGCGCGCCGAACATGATCAGGGTTGCGAGCAAGCCCCCCCGGAGTCGCAGTCCAAACTTCATTGCGCAACGCGCCCTTATCATTCCGTACCAGACCCAACCCCGGTCTGGAGATTCCCCAAGTTCAAGCCGCTTGTAGACAATTTCACCGACGCCGCAAACGGTCGAGCGCGCCGTAATTTCATTTTCATTCCAAGACGTTGCCCAAGAGCAACGCCCGACAACGCCACAAAAAAGCCCCTATCAGGATGAGGCCATCCGGAGGATGTCGTTATAGGTCGCAAACACCATCAACATCAGCACCAAGCCGAGCCCGATTCGGAACCCCATCTCCTGAGTCCGCTCGGACAGGGGCCGACCACGGGCGACCTCCGCCGCATAGAACATAAGGTGACCGCCATCGAGCAGCGGGATCGGGAACAGATTCAACAGACCGATCGACACCGACAGCACCGCGCAGAGGTTGATCACGAACTGGAACCCGGCGCTGGCCGCCTGCCCCGACATCTTGGCAATGCCGAGCACGCCGCTGACCTCGTTCGGATTGCCGTTCCCCACGAACAACGAGCCCAGGAACTTGAAGGTGCTGGTGATGATGAACCAGACCTGTTCAACCCCGATCTTGAGCGCTTCGCCGACGCCGACCGGCGAAGTCGAGACCTCTCCGGCCTGAGACTTGTGCTCGATGCCGAGCACGCCGAGACGGTGGCTGTTGCCGAAGGGATCCTTGCGCTCGAGCAACGCCGGCGTCGCGGTCAGCGACACGATGGTGCCCTCCCTCTTGACCTGGAAGGCAAGCGGCGAACCGGCATTCATCGCAACCATGCGCTGCATATCGGCAAAGCTTTCGATCGGCTTGCCATCGATCTGGACGACGACGTCGCCGATCTTGAAGCCGGCTGCCGCCGCAGCACCGTCGGCGACGACACCGTCGACGCGCGCGATCGTGCTCGGCTTGCCGTAATACAGCGCCATGCCGGCGAAGATCAGCGCGCCCAGGATGAAATTGGCGATCGGTCCGGCGGCAACGATGGCGGCGCGCGGGCCGACCTTCTTATGATGGAAGCTGCCGGCGCGCTCCTCGGCCGTCATGGCCGCAAGCTTCTCGGACGACGGCGTCGAAGCCTCGCTCTCGTCGCCGAAGAACTTGACGTAGCCGCCGAGCGGGATCGCCGAGATCTTCCACCGGGTGCCATGACGGTCGTTGAAGCCGACCAGCTCAGGTCCGAAACCGAGCGAAAAAGTTAACACGCGAACGCCTGCCCAGCGCGCGACCAGGAAATGGCCGAGCTCATGGAAGAACACGACGATAGTCAGGACGAACAGGAAGGGAACCGCGTAGCCGAGGAGCCCATGGCTCAACGTATTGAAACTATGGACGAAAAAGTCAATCATCGAATTCCCTCATCCAGCGCCGCAAGGCCCTGGCCCCGAACCATCTAGGATGCCTTTAAGGCAATTTGAGGCAATAGGGCGGCAGCCCTATTTCGCGCAACATGGTCAACAGCGATTGCATCGTCCGCTGACGTCAGCGGGGCCTGGTTCCCGCCACGAACCCAGTCGTCCAGCGTCGCCTCAACCAGCCGGGCAATCGCGCCGAACCGGATCTTGCCCGCGATGAAGGCCGCGACCGCGACCTCGTTGGCGGCGTTGTAGACGGTGGTCGCCCCCTTCCCGGTCCGGAGCGAATCGAAGGCCAGGCGCAGGCCGGGGAAGCGCTCGAAATCCGGCGCCTCGAAGGTCAATTGGCCGATCTTGGCCAGATCGAGCTTGGCGGCGGGACCCTTGATGCGGTCGGGCCAGCCGAGGCAATGCGCGATCGGCGTGCGCATGTCGGGTGCGCCGAGCTGGGCCACGACCGAGCGATCGGAGAACTCGACCATGCCGTGAATGATCGACTGCGGGTGCACGAGGACGTCGATCTCGTCGGGCGAGAGCGCGAACAGATAGGAAGCCTCGATCACCTCGAGCCCCTTGTTCATCATCGAGGCGGAATCGATCGTGATCTTCTGGCCCATGCTCCAGTTCGGATGCTTCAGGGCTTGCTCGAGTGTCGCCTGCTCGATGTCGGCAGGCTTCCAGGTCCGGAACGGGCCGCCGGAGGCCGTGATGATGACACGGACGAGCTCGTCGCGATTGCCCGAGGCGAGCGCCTGGAACAGCGCATTGTGCTCGGAATCCGCAGGCAGGATGCAGGCGCCCGCTTTCGCCGCGCGCTGCATGAAGAAATCGCCGGCGCAGACGAGACATTCCTTGTTCGCAAGCGCGACATGCGCGCCGCGGTCGACCGCCGCCAGTGCCGGCTTCAGCCCGGCCGCGCCACTCACGGCGGCCATCACCCAATCGGCCGGACGCGCGCCGGCCTCGATCACTGCGCTTTCACCGGCGCCGCATTCGGTGCCGGTGCCCGCGAGCGCGGCCTTGAGCTCGGCAAATTTTGAGGTGTCGGCGATCGCGACGAAGCGCGCCGAAAACTCCTTGGCGAGCTTTGCCAGCGCTTCGACATTGCTGTTCGCCGTCAGCGCCTCGACACGGTAGCGCTCGGGAGAGGCGCGCAGCAGATCCATCGTGCTGTCGCCGATCGAGCCGGTGGCGCCGAGAACCGTGACGCTGCGGACGGTCGATGCCGCAGCCTTGTTGTTACGCAATGGAACCGCGCTCATATGTTCACCAAACCATAAGACCGCTTCCGGCGCTATGCACACCATGGCGAAGGAAGCCGATAATCCATGCCACCAGAATGGCAGCGACAAAACCGTCCAGACGGTCCAATAGGCCGCCGTGGCCGGGAATTAAGTGACTGGAATCCTTGACATCGAAGCGCCGCTTGACCGCGGATTCGCACAGATCGCCGCAGGCCGACACGACCGACAGAGCCGCGGCGACGAGCAGCAATGGAGCCATCTTTCCGATCCCGCAAGCGGCAAAGCCGGCCGCGACCAAAAGGCTTGCGGCAAAGCCGCCGAGCGCCCCTGCCCAGGTCTTCTTCGGGCTGACGCGCGGCCACAGCTTCGGTCCGCCAATGCCGCGGCCGGCGAAATAGCCGCCGATATCGGTCGCCCACACCACGAGCAGCACGAACATCAGCGCGGCGAAGCCGTTCACGAGATCCTTCCGCAGCAGGATCGAGGCCAGTAGCGCCGCCGACGCATAGGCGAATCCGGAGGCCGCCCAGACGAACTTGCCCCGCGCGATCACCGTCACGATCGCCCCGCCAATCAAGCCGGTGATGATTGCGGTCTTCAGCGCGCCGAAGGCAACGCACAAGCCCATCGTGGCGATGACGATCGTTCCCGCCCCGGTCAGCGCGGTCGAGCCTGCGCCCACCACCATCAGCCATTCCGCGAACAGTCCGATCGACACCAGGGTGACGAGAAGCGCCCACAGCCAGCCGCCGGCATAAGCGAGCGCAATGGCGAGCGGCGCCAGCACCAGCGCTGCGAGGATTCGCATCACGAGATTGCTCGGGGCAGGCTGAGAGCCGGCCGGTGCGGAGTCGGGTTCGCTCACGAGGCGGTTTTCGCGACCAGGCCGCCGAAACGGCGCTCGCGCCTGGCGAATTCGGCGATTGCGCCTTCCAGCGCCGCCTTGTCGAAATCGGGCCAGTGAATCGGCACGAAGACGAGCTCGCTATAGGCGGCCTGCCACATCAGGAAATTCGACAGCCGCTGCTCGCCACTGGTGCGGATGATGAGATCGGGGTCGGGAATGTCGGGCGCGTCGAGATGCGCCCCCAATGTCTCGGCATCGATCGTGTCGGGATTGCGCCGGCCCTCGGCGACTTCGCGCGCGAGCTTCTGCGCCGCCTTCGCGATCTCGTGCCGCGAGCCGTAATTGAAGGCGACGACGAGCGTGAGGCGCGTGTTATCGCGCGTCAGCTCCTCCGCCTCGTTGAGAAGCGCGCAGATGTCGCCCTCCAGCCCGTCCCGCTCGCCGATGATACGTACCCTGACGCCGTCGCGATGCAGGCTCGCCAGATCATTGCGGATGAAGCGGCGCAACAGGCCGAACAGATCGCCGATCTCGCTCGCCGGGCGCGACCAGTTTTCCGAGCTGAAGGAGAAGATGGTGAGATAGCGGATGCCAAGCTCATGCGACGCGCGAACCACGCGGCGCAGGGCCTCCACGCCGCGGCGATGGCCTTCCGCCCGTGGCAAGCCGCGCGCGGCCGCCCAACGTCCGTTGCCATCCATGATGATGGCGACATGCGCAGGCGCATCGGACCGATCGGGTCCTTCCGTTGCGGGCGCGGCGGCGTTGGACATGAGGCTGCCTTAAAGCATGATCCGGAAGAGTGCGACGCGGTTTTCCGAAAAGATCATGCGCGAACAATAACCTAAAGCGCGATCCATCGCGTTTAGACGGTGAGGATTTCTTTTTCCTTGGCGGCCAGCAACTGGTCGATCTCGGAGATCGTGCCGTCGGTCGCCTTCTGCACCTCGTCGGCGTGACGCTTCTGATCGTCCTCGGACATCTCGTGATTCTTCTCGAGCTTCTTGAGAACGTCGAGACCGTCGCGGCGGACATGGCGCGCGGCGACTTTGGCGGCTTCCGCATATTTGTGCGCGACCTTGACGAGCTCCTTGCGACGCTCCTCGTTGAGCTCGGGGATGCGCAGGCGCAGCACCTGGCCTTCGGTCGCCGGCGACAGGCCGAGATTGGAATCGACGATCGCCTTTTCCACCGCCTTGACCATCGACTTGTCCCAGACCTGCACTGAGATCAGGCGCGGCTCCGGCACGCTGACGGTGGCGAGCTGGTTCAGCGGCATGTGGCTGCCATAGGCGTCGACCTGCACCGGATCGAGCATCGAGGCGGAGGCGCGACCGGTGCGCAGGCCGCCAAGTTCGTGCTTGAGCGACTGGATCGCCCCCTGCATGCGGCGCTTCACTTCGTTGAGATCGAAATTATCCGTGGCCATCACGTTTCTCCTTCAAAATCCCGGCGACCTCTCCGCACCCCTTCTCTTAGGGTGCAACGACAAGCCGTCAGCCGGCGACAATGGTTCCGTGGCCGCCGCCACGCAGTACAGCGCCGATCGAACCCGGCTCCGCAATCGAGAACACGATGATAGGCAGCGACGTCTCGCGGGCAAGTGCGAAGGCGGTCGCATCCATCACCTTGTAGCCACCCTCGATCGCCTGCGAATGCGTCAGACGGTCGAATCGCGTCGCCGTCGGGTCCTTCTTCGGGTCGGCCGAGTAGACGCCGTCGACATTGGTCGCCTTCAGCACCGCCTGGGCGCCGATCTCGGCCGCACGCAGCACCGCGGTCGTGTCGGTGGTGAAGAACGGATTACCGGTTCCGCCACCCAGCAACACGATCCGGCCCTCGGCGAGGTATTTGTGTGCCGCGGTGCGGGTGAACAGTTCGGAAATCTCGGGCATGACGAAGGCCGACAGCGTGCGCGCAGGCGTGCCCTTGCGCTCGATCGTGGCCTCCAGCGCGAGGCAGTTCATCATCGTCGCGAGCATGCCCATGGTGTCGCCGGTCGGGCGCGACACGCCGCGCGAGGAGACCTCGACGCCGCGAAAGAGATTGCCGCCGCCGATCACGACGGCGACTTCGGTACCGAGATGGCGGGCTGCGATCAGATCGTCGGCGACCCGGTCAATGGTCGGCTGATCGATGCCAAAACCCTGCGATCCGGCGAGATATTCGCCGGACAGCTTGATCACGACGCGACGATAGACCGGATCAGTCATGAGCACTTTCCTTGTCCGGCCGCCGCTTCCGGCGGCACGCCGGGAGGAACGTTCCGGCGCTTACTTCTTGCCGCTGGCCGCCGCGACCTCGGCCGCGAAGTCGCTTTCCTGCTTCTCGATTCCCTCACCGAGAGCATAGCGCACAAAGCCCGCGATCTTCACCGCGCCGCCGACCTTGCCTTCGGCTTCCTTCACCGCCTGCGCCACCGACTTGCCGGTGTCGTGGATGAAGGCCTGCTCGAGCAGGCAGACTTCCTTGTAGTAGGTCTTCAGGCCGGACTCGACGATCTTCTCGATCACGTTCTCGGGCTTGCCCTGCTGGCGATATTTGTCGGCGAGCACGTCCTTCTCGCGCTTGACGACCGCCGGATCAAGACCGGACGGATCGAGCGCCAGCGGGTTGGCGGCCGCGACATGCATCGCGATCTGGCGGCCAAGCGTTGCGAGCTCGTCGGCCTTGCCCGGCGATTCCAGCGCCACGATCACGCCCATCTTGCCGGCGCCCTCGACGACCGCGCCGTGGACGTAGCTCGACACCACGCCCTGGCTGACTTCGAGCGAAGCGGCACGCCGCAGCGTCATGTTCTCGCCGATGGTGGCGATCGCGTCATTGATCGCGGTTTCGATCGTGACGTCGCCGACCTTGGCGGCCTTGATCTTGTCGACATCGGCGCCGACGTTGAACGCGACCTGGGCGATCATCTTGACGAGGCCCTGAAACTGGCCGTTGCGCGCGACGAAATCGGTCTCGGAATTGACCTCGACCACGACGCCCTTGTTGCCCTTGGTGAGCGCGCCGATCAGACCCTCGGCGGCGACGCGGCCCGACTTCTTGGCGGCCTTCGACAGGCCTTTCTTGCGCAGCCAATCCTGCGCCGCTTCCATGTTGCCGTCGTTTTCGGTCAGCGCGGCCTTGCAGTCCATCATGCCTGCGCCGGTCGACTCGCGCAGGTCCTTGACCATCGCAGCTGTGATCGTTGCCATCGTTCAAAATCCTTTTTGCCTGCCGGTTTGCCGCGGCGCGGCCAGATCGCCTCGCCGCGGTCCATCTCAGGAATTCGCGTCAACTGAAATGGTGGCCGGAACTTGTCCGGCCAACCCATCGCTCTTTTTGACTATTCCGCTTCCGCGGTCAGGGCCTTGGCCTTGGCCACCCAGGCGTCCGCGCGGCTCGGCAAGCCGACTTCTTCGCCGATCTTGTGCGCGGTGTCGTGATCGAGCTCGGCCAGCTGCCAGAAGTGGAAGATGCCGAGGTCGTTGAACTTCTTCTCGATCGCGCCCGACACGCCCGGGAGCTTCTTGAGATCGTCGGAGGTGCCACGCGGGCCGGCGAGGCCCTGGAAGCCGCTCGTGGCGGGCAGCTCTTCTGCGACCGGCCGAACCGAAGCACCGACGTCGATGCCGGAATCGCCCTGGGCGCGCGAAATACCGTCAATCGCAGCGCGTGCGATCAGATCGCAATAGAGCGCGATCGCGCGGCCGGCGTCGTCATTTCCCGGCACCACATAGGTGATGCCCTTCGGATCCGAATTGGTGTCGACGATCGCCGCGACCGGGATGTTGAGCCGCTGGGCTTCCTGGATCGCGATGTCTTCCTTGTTGGTGTCGATCACGAAGATCAGGTCGGGCAGACCGCCCATGTCCTTGATGCCGCCGAGCGAGCGATCGAGCTTGTCGCGCTCGCGCTGAAGCGTCAGGCGCTCCTTCTTGGTGTAGGAGGAGGCATCGCCGCCGGCGAGGACGTCGTCGAGATGACGCAGGCGCTTGATCGAGCCCGAGATCGTCTTCCAGTTGGTCAGCGTGCCGCCGAGCCAGCGCGAATTGACGAAATACTGAGCGCAGCGCTTGGCCGCGTCGGCAACGCCGTCCTGCGCCTGGCGCTTGGTGCCGACGAACAGAATGCGGCCGCCCTTGGCGACGGTGTCGCTGACCGCCTGCAAGGCGTTATGCAGCAACGGCACGGTCTGCGCGAGGTCGACGATGTGGATGTTGTTGCGAGCGCCGAAAATGAACGGCGCCATTTTCGGATTCCAGCGGTGAGACTGGTGACCAAAGTGCACGCCGGCTTCGAGGAGCTGACGCATAGTGAAATCGGGTAGTGCCATCGTTCTAATTCTCCGGTTGGTTCCTCCGGAAGCGTGTGAGCAGAACGGAGCGTTGTCGCCCCGGCTGCCACCGGACGGCCTTGTGAGCCATGCTTCCGTGTGAGATGGCGCGGTGTATAGCGCGATTTCGACCAGAAGCAAGGAAATAAGGGCCTTTCGGGGCGGCTTTCGCCCGCGAAAGGCCCTCTTCCGTAAAGATCACGCTGCGCCCGCGGACCCCACTAGCATTTGGGCTGGTTCGGCGGGCACTTCTTTGCCGCCGGCGGCGGAGCCGGAGGACGCGGTGGGGGCGCTGCTGGGCGCGGCGGCGGCGGTGGCGCGACGGCCATCCGAGGCGGCGGAGGTGGCGCCGGCCGGGCGACCGGCGGCGGCGGCGCGGGACGCGCCATTGGCGGCGGCGCCGGCCGAGCGACCGCGGCGGGCGGAGCCACCCGTGGCGGTGGCGGCGGTGCAATACGCGGTGGAGGCGGAGGCGTCGGGCGCGCCACGGCCTGAGGCCGCGGTGGTGGTGGTGCCGGCGGCCGGGCAGCCTGGGCGGGAGCAGCGGTCGGCTGATGCTGCGGCCGGATCGGCTCCCGCACCGCCGAGGGCGGCCGCGTGACCGGTCGTCCAACTGGGCCAGGAGGCGGAGGCGTGCGGGCAGCCGGCGGCGAGCCAGCCGGCTCCCGGGTCGCGGACTTGCCATGGTCCCCAGGCCCGGTCCCGGGCGGGGCCCGGGCAACCGGCGGCTTCGGCAGTTGGCCGGGCACAGCGGCCGGGCTTGTCGCCGTGGGCGCAGTCGCCGGCGCGCCGGTCGGTGCACCGGGATGGGCTGGCGGCGTGGTGCCGGGAGCAGCAGTCGTCGGCGCGCCCGTCGGCGCTCCCGCAGGCACTCCCGCAGGCACTCCCGAATGGGTCGGCAGCGGCGCGCCGGGAGCAGTGGCTGTCGACTGCCCGGGTCTGCCGCCCGGCAGTGGCCCGGCTTCCGCTGACGGTACAGGTGGACCGCCATGGGTGCCGGGAACCGGCAGCGTGTTGGCTTGGGGCAGCTTGGCCGGTGGCGTGGCAGATGGACTGGCAGGCGGAGCGGCAGGTGGCGTACCGGTCGGCGCGGCATTGGCGGGCGTCGCCGGAGGCGTTCCTGGCCTCGCCGTCGGCCGCATCGTCGCGCTCGGCGGCATCGGCGCCTTGCCCTGCTGAATCAGGGCGGCACGCTGCAGGACCGCCTGCGGCATGGCTGGACCAGCCGGATTGGTGCGCCCGGCAATGGCCGGTGTGAGATTGCCCGGTCCCGCTCCGGTACCCGCACCCGCACCCGCACCCACCGCCGGTGCCGGCGGCTGGTTGATCACTGTGTTGATGACCGTCGTATTATGGATGTTCTGATAGATGATGTTGTTCGGCGGCGGTGCGACATAGACCGGCGGCCTGACGAACACGGGAATCGGCACGAACATCGGCTGCGGCAGCACGAACAGGCCGATCACCGGCATCGGCGGCGACAGCACGACGAAATCCGGCGGCGGCGGCGGCAGATAGTAGACCGGCGGCGGCGGTGGCGGCGCGAAGCCAAAATCCGGATCGCTGAAATACAGTACGGGACGGTCGACATAGACCACCTCCTCCGGCGGCGGTGGCGGCACGTCGTAGTCGATCATCGCGAAGCTCGGCGGCGGCTCGGGCGGCGCGGTGAGAATCGCCAGGCGCCGGCGCGCATCCGCCGCATGCGGACCGCGCGGATAGCGACGCAGATACGACCAATAGGCTTCCGGCGTGTCGGTACGATAGGTCCGCCGCCAGGTGATGGCCTCGCGGCGCGCCGCGACGATCACCAACACGCGCTTCGACAGCGGGTCGCCGGGATAGGCGGAGAGAAACTCTTCGTAAGCTGGAAGCGTGTCGCGCGTGAGCGCGGCGGCATAGGCATCCTGCACGCCGAGATCGCGGATCGGCTTGTTGCGGATCGCAGCGACTTGGTCGGGCGCGGCCTCCGGCGGCGGCGCGTCGGGCCCGCGCTCGAAGAACGAGAATTGCGCCGATATCTTCTGCTCGTTCCAGGGCACCTGCGCGCCCTTGCTGGCCTCGTTGACGCGCAGGCGAACGCGGTCGAACACTTCGGGCAGCGGCAGGCCGCCGGTGCGGATCATCTCCGCCAGCGACTGCGCATAGATGCCGTACGGTCCGGGCTCCTCGGGCGCCACCGTGCCGGGCGCGGCGTCGAACGCGATCAGCATGTTGGCGTCGGGCTCGACCAGCGCAAGTCCGCTCGCGATCTGCTGGCCGCCCTCCACGAAGGGCTGCGCCCGCGCGGCGTCGAGCACGATGATGTTGGCCTTGAGCGGAACGGAGGCGAGCTGGCGGAGATAGTCGCCGATGCGCAAGCCTTCGGTCGGAATGTCGGTGTCGCGGGTGATGTTGGAGTCGACCGGGATGAAATAGTTCTCACCCGCAAGCTGCACGCCATAGCCGGCGAGATACACCATCGCGACGGTGCCCGGTCCGGAGGCCTGCGCCTTCTGGATGAAATCGCGAAAGCTCTTGCGCAGCGTGTCGCCGTCGAGATCGCGGGCGCCGACGACGTCGAAGCCCGCCGCCTGCAGCGTCTGCGCGATCAGGCCGGCATCGTTTGCCGTCGTCGCCAGCGGCGACTTGGCATAAGCGCCGTTGCCGACCACGAGCGCGATACGCTTTTCCTGCTGCTGCGCACGCGCCGGCTCCGGCGCGCCTGCGGCAAGGACCGCGATCGGCAGGAGAAGGCAAATGAAGGCTCTGAGCGTCCCACGCATGGCTTGCTTGCCCGTTTTGTTGTTGAGGTGCCGCCCCGCATCAGACGCGTGGCCAGCTGAATGGCACTTGAACGAAAGGCTTCCAAATAGCGAAGACTTGGATTGAGGCGGAGGGATGGCCACCCGCGCCGGCGTCAGCTCCGCGTAAGTGACGCGGCGACGCACCGGCGCGAGGCGAAGTCAGCCGGTTCAGCCCTGCGCGATCAGGTCGACCGTTCCCGTCGTGAGCCGATAGATGCCGCCGACGACCTTCAGCTTGCCCTGCTCCACGGCCGCGTTGAGGATCGGCGCTGCCGATTTCAGCTTCGCGATGTTGTCGATGACGTTCTGCCGGATCGCCTTGTCGAGGACGTCCCCGCCCTGCTGCATCGCAGCCTTGGCGGCGGGCGTGATCGCATCGACCAGCGAGGGAATATGGCCCGGCGGCGGCTTGTTGTCCTTGATCGCCTTCAGCGTCGCATCGATCGCGCCGCAAGCGTCATGGCCGAGCACGAGGATCAGCGGCGTATTCAGTACGGCCACCGCGTATTCCATGCTGGCGATGGTTTCGGTGCCGGCAAAATTTCCGGCGACGCGGCAAACGAACAGATCGCCACGGCCGGTGTCGAAGGCATATTCCGGCGCGATGCGCGAATCGGCACAGCTCAGCACGGCGGCAAACGGGTTCTGTCCGCCGACCAACGCCTCGCGCTCGTGCTTGAAATCGTGCCGCCGCGACACCCCGTCGACATAGCGCGCATTGCCTTCCGTCAGGCGCTTCAACGACGCATCGGGTGACAGCACGTTCTGCGGCTTGGGCGGCGCCTTGGTCTCCTTGGCGAAAGCATTGCCGGCGAGGGCAAGGCCGAACGCGGCGGCGCCAAACAGCATTGCGGACCGCCGCGACGGCCCAGCGTTTCCCTGCAGAGCTTCAGAGCATTTGTCGCACATGTCGCGTTTCCTCCCGGCGAGGTGGACGATGGCATCGCCGCGATCATAGCCGCAATGACGTGACGAAACCACAACATCCGCAGGGAGCACGCACGACCTTCAGCGCTGGCCACTCGATCAGAGCTGCTGCACGTCCACCACGCCCGCGACCGCCTTGATGGCGCCGGCGATCTGCGGCGAGACCTTGAAGCGGCCGGGCAGCTTCATCTCGACCTCGGTCTCGAGGTCGAGCATCATGACCAGCGAGACCTCGCCGTCGCCGTTGGAGCGGCGCGCTGTGCCGGGACTGCCGACCTTCGGCGCGGCGTCGTTCGAACCGGCCATGTCGGGACCGGCGAGACGCTTGGCGATCGATTCCAGGGGCTTGGTATCGCGCACGAAGATGCGCAGGCCCTTCTGCGTCTTGGCCGCCGCCTCGTCCAGCGGTTCGGCGTGGAGCACGCGCGCGCGGACGTCCTCGCCCTGAAGCTCGGCGCCGAGCTGGAGCAGCACCGCGGCGCCCGGCTCCAGCACGTCGCGATATTGCGCAAGGCCTTCGGAGAACAGCACCGCCTCAAAGTGACCCGTGGGATCAGAGAGCCCCATAATGCCCATCTTGTTGCCGGTCTTGGTGCGCCGCTCCATGCGCGACACCACGGTGGCAGCGACCTTGCCGGCGGTGGCACCGGTCTTCACCGCGCGGGAGAACTCGGCCCAGGACTGCACACGCAGCCGCTTCAGCACGGTGGCGTAATCGTCGAGCGGATGCCCCGACAGGAAGAAGCCGATCGCATCATATTCGCGGCGCAGCCGCTCGGCCGGCAACCAGGGCTCGATCTGCGGCAGCATGATGGTCGGCGCGTCGGCCGAGCTGCCGAACATGTCGTTCTGGCCGATGGTTGCAGCTTCGTTCGCCCGCTGGCATGCGGCGAGAATCGAGTCGGCGCCGGCGAAGACCCGCGCCCGGTTCGGCTCCAGGGTGTCGAAGGCGCCCGCAGCAGCGAGGCTTTCGATGATGCGCTTGTTGATCGCGCGCGGCGACACTCGCGCGGCGAAGTCGGCGAGCGAGGTGAACAAGCCGTTTTTGGTCCGCTCCGCGATGATCTGCTCGACGGCCGCAATGCCGACGCCCTTCAGCGCCGCGAGCGCGTAGTAGATGGTCTTGTCGCCGACCTCGAAAGTCGCGCCGGAGCGATTGACGTTGGGCGGCTCGACCTTGATGCCGAGGCGCTGCGCCTCGGCGCGGAATTCGGACAGCTTGTCGGTATTGTTGAGATCGAGCGTCATCGACGCCGCGATGAACTCCACCGGGTAATGCGCCTTCATGTAGGCGGTGTGGTAGGACACCAGCGCATAGGCCGCCGCGTGGCTCTTGTTGAAGCCGTAGTCGGCGAATTTCGCCAGCAGCTCGAAGATGGTATCGGCCTGCCCCTTCGGCACGCCGTTCTTCACTGCGCCTGCAACGAAGATCTCGCGCTGCTTCTCCATCTCGGCGCGGATCTTCTTGCCCATGGCGCGGCGCAGCAGGTCGGCGTCGCCGAGCGAATAGCCCGACATCACCTGCGCGATCTGCATCACCTGTTCCTGGTAGATGATGACGCCGAAGGTCTCCTTGAGAATCGGCTCCAGCACGGGGTGGAGATATTCCGGCTCCTCGTCGCCGTGCTTGCGCGCGCAATAGGTCGGGATGTTCGCCATCGGACCCGGTCGATAGAGCGCGACCAGCGCGATGATGTCCTCGAAACGGTCGGGGCGCATGTCGACCAGCGCGCGCCGCATGCCCTGGCTTTCAACCTGGAACACGCCGACCACCTCGCCGCGCGCCAGCATCTGGTAGCTTTCGGCATCGTCGATCGGCAGCGTCGCGAGATCGACATGGATGTCGCGCGGCTTGAGCAGTTTGCACGCCACGTCGAGCACGGTCAGCGTCTTCAGACCGAGAAAGTCGAACTTCACGAGGCCCGCGGGCTCGACCCATTTCATGTTGAACTGGGTCACCGGCATGTCGGACTTGGGATCGCGATACATCGGCACGAGTTCGCTCAGCGGCCGATCGCCGATCACGATGCCGGCCGCATGCGTCGAGGCGTGACGGGTCAGGCCTTCGAGGCGCTGCGCGATGTCGAAGGCGCGCGCCACCACCGGGTCCTCGTCGCGGAACGCCTGGAGCTTCGGCTCGCTCTCGATCGCGGCGGCCAGCGTCACCGGCGCGGCCGGATTCTGCGGCACGAGCTTGGTGAGCTTGTCGACCTGGCCATAGGGCATCTGCAGCACGCGGCCGACGTCGCGCAGCACGCCGCGCGCCTGCAGCGTACCGAAGGTGATGATCTGCGCGACCTGGTCGCGACCGTAGCGCTCCTGGACGTATCTGATCACCTCCCCCCGGCGGTCCTGGCAGAAGTCGATGTCGAAATCCGGCATCGAGACGCGTTCCGGATTGAGGAAGCGCTCGAACAGCAGGCCGAACTTGATCGGGTCGAGGTCGGTGATGGTCAGCGCCCACGCAACCAGCGAGCCCGCGCCGGAGCCACGGCCTGGCCCGACCGGAATGCCCTGGCCCTTTGCCCATTTGATGAAGTCGGAGACGATCAGGAAGTAGCCCGCGTACTTCATGCGCATGATGACGTCGAGCTCGAACGCAAGCCGCGCGTTGTAGTCTTCTTCCGTCGTGCCCTGCGACAGCCCGTGCACGCGCAGGCGGTTGGCGAGCCCCTCCTCCGCCTGCCGCTTCAATTCGGCCGCCTCGACGGAGGCGGCATCGGAGCTTGCGGCAGCGCCGACCGTGAAGAACGGCAGGATCGGCTTGCGCGTCATCGGCCGGAACGAGCAGCGCTCGGCGATCTCGACCGTCGAGGCCAGCGCCTCCGGAATGTCGGCGAACAGCACCGCCATCTCGGCGCGGGTCTTGAAGCGGTGATCGGGCGTGAGCTGCTCGCGCTCAGTCTCCGCGATCAGCCGGCCGCCGGCGATGCAGAGCAGCGCGTCATGGGCTTCGTAATCGTCGGTCGCGGCGAAATACGGCTCGTTGGTCGCGACCAGCGGCAGGCCCTTGGTATAGGCGATGTCGATAAGGCTGCTTTCGACCCGCCGCTCCTTCTCGATGTTGTGGCGCTGCAATTCGACGTAGAGGCGGTCCCCGAACAGGCTGGCCAGACGCTCGCAGCGCGCCGCCGCGAGCTCGCTATAACCGCCGGCAAGCGCCAGCGAGATCGGCCCGTCCGGACCGCCCGTCAGCGCGATCAGGCCTTCGGTCTCGCCTTCGAGCCAGTCGAACTTGATGTGGGGAGCATGAGTGTCGGGCGTCTCCATGAACGCGCGCGAGTTCAGCCGCATCAGGCTGCGATAGCCGCGCTCCTGCGCGGCCAGCAGCACCACGCGCGAGGGCAGCAGCACGTTACGCGCAGTGGGATCCTGGTCGCCGAACTCGATCGCGATCTCGCAGCCCACGATCGGCTGGATACCAGAGCCCGCCATCTTGTCGGAGAACTCCAGCGCACCGAACATGTTGTCGGTGTCGGTCAGCGCCAGCGCCGGCTGATGGTCTTTCTTGGCAAGCTCCGCGAGCTTGGCGATCTTGATCGAGCCCTTGAGCAGCGAATAGGCCGAGTGAACGTGAAGGTGGACAAATCCGGCGCTCGGCATGGTCGCGTGACGGCCTCTTGCAGATGAGATGGAGCGGTCACCGGCACGGGAGGCATCCTGCACTCGCCCGGCCGACTCGCCTCATAATGGTGGGGCGTCACGCTGCCAGAGTCCACGCCAGAGCGGCCAATCGGCCGCGTCGTCCTGCTTTTCCCCAACCTGGCCAGCGCCTAGAGCTGCGGGAGCACCTGGGCCCAGATCGCGATCATCCCGACAAACAGCGCGATCGAGGCTAGCGCGGCGGCTTCTTCGACGAAAATCCTGAACATGGCTTACTCCATGGTGAGAACGTATGAAGAACATTGTTCTCATTTCGTTCTCAAGAGTCAAGCCATCTCGACCGTCTCGAAACGGAATGGTTAACCCGCTGAAGTCCAACAACAAAAAAGCCCCGGCCGATGGCCGGGGCTTTCGCCGACCGCTCGAAGTCGAGCGATCGATATCAGGCATCTACTCAGTAGCGGCCGAGGCTCGGGCCGCCGAACTTATAGTTCAGGCGGACGAGGCCCATGTCGACGTCCTGACGGATGCGATCGGTCGAGGGCACCAGCGCGAAGGTGACGTTCTTGTCCTGCAGGAAGATGTGGTTGTACTCGACGCCAACCGACCAGTTCGGGGCGAAACCGTACTCGAGGCCGGCACCGATCGTGCCACCCCAACGGGTCTGATCGTTCGAGGACAGCAGCGCGCCGCCAAGGGTCGAGACTTCATACTTGCTGCCGGCGACAGCCGCACCGCCCTTGGCGTAAACGAGGACGTTGTTCCAGGCGTAGCCGATCTGACCGGTGATCAGACCGAACGAGTCGATCTTGGAGCGGTTGCGCGTCGCAAACAGCGCGCTGACGTTGTCGCCGGAGAAGTCAGCCCAGTTGCCCTGACCTTCGATGCCGAACACCCACTGGCCCGACTGCATGCGGTAGCCGATCTGGCCGCCGACCGTGCCGCCGGTCGCATCGTGCGAACCCTCGCGGCCACCGCCGACGAGATCCCAGGTCGAATGGGCGGAACCGCCGCCGCCGTTGATACCGATGTAGAAGCCGCTCCAGTCGTAGATCGCGGCAACCATCGCCGGCGCCTTGGTGTAAGGCCGCGCAGCGAGGTCAGCAGCCAGCGCCGGTGCGGTCGCGCCGAGCGCGACAAGGCTCACAGCAGCAAGCAACAGATTCTTGTTCATTTGATTCCCGTTCCAGTTTCGTCGTTAGGCCCCCGGGCCGTGGCGTCGTCATACCAGCGCGCGACGGAATTGCTGTAACCTCGACGCCACAGTCCGCGCCAAAGGATCGCGCTTCATTAATGAAGATTTACCAGCGCGCGCTGGAAGCCCTTTGAAACAAGTGTTTTCACGAGTTCCATTGTCGATTACACGACATCTGCGGCACACGCGCGTGACAACGTCGCGCGCACGTTCGCGTGATTGGAGAATTGAATGCGCAGACGAATTGCCCTCCCCATTGTCGCCATATTTTTCGCTCGCCCTCGCCACATTTGGGCTCACGCTCAGCGCAAGCGTGCCTGCGCGCGCGTTCGGGACCCACCATGCCTTCTGCCTGACCGGCGATGAATGGCCGGGGCTGAGCAATTGCACGTTCGACAGTTACGCGCAGTGCCAGGCGAGTTCGTCGGGCCGCGCCCTCACCTGCATCGCGAACCCTTATTTCGCAGGTCAGAGCGATGACCCCTATGCGTATCAGAACAGGCCGCGCGCGCAGGTGCCGGGTTATTCACCCGGTTACTACGTGCCGCGCTGAGATGCGTCGCACTCGCCTCGCGCTCCTCGCGATCGGCCTGCTCCTCGCGGGCGCGCCTGCGCGCGCGCAGACCTATGATCCGAGCTATCCGGTCTGCATGCAGATCTACGGCCCCGTTGGCTATTTCGATTGCCGCTACACCTCGCTCGAGCAGTGCAGATTTTTAGCAGTCGGTCGGTCGGCGACGTGCGTAGCGAACCCGTATTTCGCGCAGAAGAAGCCCCCTCGCCACTCGCGGCGCATCAATTAAATCGGGACTCTGATATGCGGCCCGCCTTTTGGCTGCGGCCCGAGATCCGGTGGCTTGAGGACGCCTCCTTAACCAGCCATCGTCACGATCAACGGTCCGCTTCGCGTGGCGATCACCGTGTGCTCGTATTGAACGGTCGGCGCCTCGGGGCTGCTGTAGAGCGTCCAAGGATCATCGCCATCCTGTGCCCATTCGGCGCCGAGAGACAGGAACGGCTCGACGGTGAACACGAGGCCTTCGCTCATGATGCGGCGTTCGGAGCGGTCGGGCCATGTTGCGATCTCCGTCGGCTCTTCGTGGAGCGACAGGCCGACACCGTGACTGGCAAGGTTCCTGACCAGGCTGTAACCGTTCTTCCGCGCAAATGTCCCGATGGCCTGACCGATTCCGGCGATCGGCTTGCCGGCTCCAACCTGCTGCAGGCCCGTCCACATTGCGCGCCGGCCATCCCTGCAAAGACGTTCGACCACTCGCGTTGCGGGTGGAACGGCGAACGATGCTCCCGTATCCGCAAAGAAGCCGTTCTTCTCGGCTGACACGTCGATGTTCACGAGGTCCCCACGCGCGATCCGCCGATCGCCCGGGATGCCATGAGCGATCTCCTCGTTCACGCTGATGCAGGTTGCGCCCGGAAAGTCGTAGGCCAGCTCCGGAGCCGAACGTGCGCCGGCAGCCTCCAGCAGTACACGCCCGATCCGATCGATTTCGGAGGTGGTCATGCCCGGCTCGAGCGCCTTCCCCATTGCCTCCAGGATATTGGCGACGATGCGCCCGATTTCTTTCAGGCGCGCGAGGTCGTTGTCATCCGAGATTGTCATTTCATGCTCTTCCGAAAGCCGGGACATAGCCCTTGTGACGGCGGCTTGCAAACGGGAGAGACCGTTTCCAAAGCGCGTTCAGATATCGTCAAGCAAGCTGCGGACTTTGGCAGCCAGGTCTTCGATAGCGAAGGGCTTCGGAAGCAGATGCTTGCCGGCATCGAGCACGCCATTGTGAACGATTGCATCGCGCGTGTAGCCGGTGGTGAACAGCACTTTCAGCGCCGGGAATCGTCTCGACAGCTCGGCCGCCAGCTCGGCGCCGGTCATGTCGGGCATGACGACATCCGTGAACAGCAGATCCGGAACGAAACCATTTTCGATCGTCCTGATCGCCTCTTTGGCGCTGGCTGCCTCGATGACGGTATAGCCAAGTTCGCGCAGGCTTTCGGACGACATGCTGCGGACGCGCTCGTCGTCTTCCACGACGAGAATGGTTTCGTTCTGATGGCTCGCACCGGCGGGTGTCTCTTCCTGCGACAGATCTGAGCCCGCCTCCTCGCCGGCGAAGCGTGGAAGGTAGATCTTCACGGTCGTGCCAACATCGACTTCCGAGTCAATTTTGACATGGCCGCCCGACTGCCGCACGAAACCGTAAACCTGACTGAGGCCGAGGCCGGTGCCCTTGCCCACGACCTTGGTCGTGAAAAACGGATCGAACACCTTACCGAGCACATCGGCCGGAATTCCCGTGCCGTTGTCCGTCACCGCGACGAGAACGTACTGCCCGGGTGCGAGTGCGTACTCGCGAGCATATTTTCGGTCTATCGAGGCGTTGCTGGTTTCTATCGTCAGCCTGCCGCCCTTCGGCATGGCATCGCGCGCATTGACCGCGAGATTGATCACGGCGCTTTCGAGCTGGGCCGGGTCTGCCTTGACCCGCCAGAGGCCCGCCGTCAGCACCGTATCGAGGCGGATTAGCTCGCCAAGCGACCGCTCGAGCAGCTCGCTCATCCCGCCGACCATCTTGTTGATGTCCACGACTTCAGGCGCGAGCGGCTGCTGGCGCGAGAACGCGAGCAGTCGCTGCGTCAACGTAGCTGCGCGATTTGCACCGTCGATGGCGCCCTCGATGAAGCGGTCTATGCTGACCTCTCCCCTGCTGAGCCGCCGCTTGGCAAGGTTCAGGCTGCCGAGAATCACGGCCAGCATATTGTTGAAGTCGTGAGCAATACCTCCGGTCAATTGACCGACGGCTTCCATCTTCTGGGATTGCCGCAATTGCTCTTCAGCTTTCATGCGCTCGGCGATTTCGTCGGCAACACGTTGCTCCAATCCCGCATTGAGCGCCTCGAGCCGGGTCAAGAGCTGGGCGTTGTCGATAGCGGTGGCGGCATGGCCCGCAATACCAAGCAATGCGGATTCATGCTCGGCCTGGAATTTACCCGTCTCGGCGTGACCGAAGAAAAGTCCGCCGAAGACTTCGCCGGTGCGCGAGATCACAGGGACCGCCAGATAGGATCGGACCGGAAGATGGCCCTCGGGCATGCCTTTCCGCGGCGCGTTCTTGCCATAGCGGGGGTCCTGCAGAATGTCGTCGGACCTCACCACGCCGGAGCCCTCGAAAGTCGGGCCAAAGAGGGCGGTGTTGCGCGGCATCGGAAAGTTTTCAAACGCGGATGGCGAGGCACCGGACAGCGAATACAGCATATAGCTGCCGCCATCCGGCGCCAGAACGTTGTAGAAAAAGGCGCCGAATTGAGCACCCGTGAGTCCGACGCCGGCATCCGTGACGATCTGGACGATCTTGTCGAGGTCGCGTTCGCGAGAGACCGAGGCCCCGGTATCATTCAGTATTCTGAGATGACGCTCGGTTTTCTTTTGCGCGGTGATATCCAGAACCGTTCCAATGAACCGAACAGCCTGGCCGTCGGCAAAGATGGCTTGACCGGTCGCGGCGATCCAGCGTTCGACCCCATCCTTGATGCCAATGGTCCGGTATTCCATGTTGTAGTTTGGCGGAGAGTGCGGCGTCAGCGCTGCGGAGACGGCCTCGTGGGCGCGCTGCCGGTCCTCGGGATGAAGGCCCTTCAGGAACGAGCCTTCATAGCTGACTTCGGCGTCGGGCGATAAGCCGAATACCTCCTTGCAGCGGCTATCCCATCGAAGAACGTTGTTGACCGGGTCGTAGTCCCAGGTGCCGATACCAGCCGCCTTGTTTGCAAGCGTCAGTCGTTCGGCAGCCTCCCGCGCCGCCTGTTCCGATCGGACGCGCTCGATGTGGGCCCACGATCGCTCGGTCACTTCGGTGAGCAAGGCGAGTTCGCGCGGCGTCCACTGGTGCGGGCCGCGGTGATGAATCGCCATCAGGGCGGTCAGTCGCCCTTCTTTCACCAAGGGCATGCAAATCGTCGAACCGATCCCGATGTTCTGGAAAGTGGCGGCTTCGTCCGGCGCAATCTCCCTTAGATTGTCATTGATGATGAGCGGCCTGCCCGCACTCAACTCTCGCACCGCCTGCTTGCCAAAATCGGCCAGACTGTAGTGACCGATGATATGCATTGCGCCGGGCGCGGCCCAATCGCCGCGTATGGTGAAGCCGTCCTGGTCCGGATCCATGTCGGCGTAGGCGCAGTTCGAGACGCCGAGATGCTCGCCGACCATTTTGGTCGTGACCGCCATCACGCCGTCGGCATCGCGAGTCCTGGCCGTCTCCTTGTTGAGTGCGTCCAGGAAAAGCAGGCGGGCTTCGTTCTCCCGCACAGCCGTTTCCGCACGGCGGCGCTCGACGGCCGTGCGCGTGCGCTCGGCAACATCGCGAATAAGCTCCAGCTCTTCGGGGCTCCATTCGCGCGGCTTGGCATCGTTCAGATAGAGCAGCGCCACGACCCCGTCGGGCTCCGAGATCGGCATGTTGACGAGCGCGCGCGCAGAGATCGCCTCGAGAGCATTGGCACGATCGCCGACGCGAGGGTCTTTCTCCGCATCGGCACAGACGACGGTCTCGCCCCGCTTGAGGTCTTCGATGTAGCTGCCATAGTCGCGAAACCGCAGCACGCCTGCGAGGCTCAGGATGCCCGGTGCGTTCCAGTCGCGGACAATGGTGATGGTCTCGGCTGAGGTGTCGACCGTGCCGTAACCTGCCCTGCTGACGTTCAGGCTGCGGCCGAGCAGCTCCGCCGCGGCGTAGGCGAGATCGTCGGGATTGCTGATCTCTCGGATGTAGTCGCCGAGTGTGGCTAAGACGGAATTGCGATCGGCCGAGCGGACCCCGGTCGCTGTCGTCATTGGTGTTCCCCTGCCACTTCCCTAGCTCCACGAGGAGCCAGCCGTTTGATCGTCCCGCTGCTGTTCGCTTCGACCACAGGTAGCCCGCCTGACTTTCTGAGTGATGCAGCCGGGTCGCGCAAATTGTCTGCGCGATAACCGCATGATGGCATTTAGGTTCCCGTCGTCACCGTCCCCTGGGAGGCTGCCGTTCTGCCTGCTCCCACCTGGTCGCCAGATTACCAATCCAGACGTGGCGGACGGACCCTGGAAACTGGAAAACGAAGCGCGCCCCTTCGTCCGCAAGATCGCGATGCTGAAGAAGGAGAACGGCGCTTCGTTCCGGCCTATGGAGAATGGCGTCTGTCTTGCGAAAGCAGAAAGCGCGTGCCGCTGACATTCGCGGGCGAGATCGACGAGACGGCCGTCGGCAAGAGCACCATCCTGGTGACGGCGGACGCCGCTCCGGACAAGACGGCCGGAGGGTCTGCATTGCGGGCCGGAAAATATGAGGTCTGGCGCGGCAGCATCGATCCCGAGATGGTCAAGGCGATACTGGCGTCCCGCTCCCTGCATGTCCGCGAAACCATGCTGCTACCCGACGACAAGGCGGACATCACGAAATTCGACATCGACCTGACGGGCCTGACGTCAGTGTGGCCGCAGCTTGCGACGTCATGCGCGGTGACGACGCCGGCTCCCAAGAGCCCGTGGCCGGCTATTCAGCAGCCGAACGCCAGCGTAACGCCCCCGGCCGCACCGTCGCCATGAGTCAACGTAGCGAAACTCGAACATCGCGCCGAAGGTCAGCTCTGCCAGGGAGTGTTGCGGATGCGAGTGCATGCGTTCGGCTTGTGAAATGTGGGGTCGTGATCTTCGATGTAATCGAAATTAACAGTCCCGAACGTGGTCTGCGGCTTCTTCAAGGCTGAGCAGGTTTGTATCTGAAGGAACTCGTTCTTGAAGTCACCGCGCGGAAATGCGGTGGTCACCTGGTCGCGCTGCTCCGGCGTGTACTCATCATAGCCAATCCCCACGACGTCGACCAAAACGCCCGCATGCGTGAGAGCGATTTCCGGCCGCATGTATTGTGGAATTCCAGGCGTCGTATGTAACGCGATCGCCTCCCAAACCAGATCGGCCTTTGGCTCGTCAATGCCGTGTCCCCTCAGAAATTCGCGGGCGGCATCGGCGCCATCAACTTCAAATCGGATGGTCTGTGTATGGTAATGGTCAACAAGCCCGAGATCGTGGAACAGCGCCGCGATGTAGAGCAGCTCGGAATCGAATTTTAGATTTTTCCGATGTCCCTTGATCGCGCCGAACACAAAGACGCGGACCGAGTGGTTGAACAACATGTCGTTTTCGTACTGGCGCACCAGCTCGGCGGCCTCCCGTGCGATCTTACTGTCGGGAATCTTCACGCCGGAAATTGCGATGGTCATATCAAGCTCCTGCCTTGAATCGCCGATTTCTCAGGACATGCCGTCGTAGTCGAAGGCATGTCTGTACCCTCTTGCCGTCTGGCACCGCGGTCAGGCTGCCATCTCCTCCTTCGCGGCCTGTGGCGTATTTCGGAAGCTGATTGCCATGCGATTGTACGCGTTCATCAGGCCGATCGCGATGGTGAGATCGACGAGCTCGCGCTCCTGGAAGACGGCGCGGGCAGCCTCGTAAGCTTGATCCGGGATGCCGGTTTCAGCCACAAGGGTCACCGTTTCGGCCCATGCGAGGGCGGCACGCTCCCGCTCGTCGAAGAGATGACCGCCTTCCGCCCAGGTCTGCACCAGCGCGATCTTTTCGATCTTCTGTCCGCTCTTCAGCAGATCGCGCGTGTGCATGTCGAGGCAGTAGGCGCAGCCGTTGATCTGCGAAATGCGCAGATAGACCAGAGTGACGAGCGTGGCAGGAAGATTGCTCTGCATGACATAGCCGTAGACGCCGCCGAGCGCTTTCATCCCTGCGGGTGCGATGCGGTCGTAATCGAGACGCTTGGCCATTTTCATACTCCATGATCGGTTCTGTTCGGCGGCGGTCGCCGGATACGTTCCTTGTCTGATAAATGTCCTCGCACTGGTCTACAAAAAAGCACCAAGAATGGACAAAAATCGTGTACCACGAAGGCATGGTCAAGCCGCTGCGGCTGGAGCTCGATCGATCTGCGAAGACGCCATTGGCGGAACAAATCCGCAGAGGTATCGGAGCTGCCATCGAGAGCGGCGTGCTGGCGCCGGGAGCTCGTCTGCCGTCCTGGCAGGATTTGGCGGCTCAGCTGGGTGTCGCGCGCGGCACCGTGCGTTCGGCTTACGAAAAGCTCTCCTCCGCGCAATTGATCGTCGCGTCGCGCGCGACCGGAACGCATGTTGCGGATCGGCCCGCCTTTACCCCTCGGCAGGAAGCAGCTCCCCACCCCGGCTCGTTCATGGAGATGTACCAGGAGCTGACTGCGGGACCGGCCGTTTTCCAGATGGGTGTGCCCGCTCACGAGACCTTTCCCGCCAAGCTGTTCGCGAGGATGCGCACGCGGGCGGTGCGCGCGGAGACGAGCGCACCGGCCATCTACCGGGATCCCCGCGGCGAGCTGGAATTGAGGCGCGACATCGCTGCGTATCTGGCGCTGGCGAGGGGGATCGAATGTGCACCGTCGCAGATCATCATCACCGGCGGCTTCAGCAGCGGGCTCGGACTGGCACTCCGGGTTCTCTGCCTCGAGCAGAAAAAGGTCTGGATGGAGGACCCGGGCTTCCCCTTCACTAGGCACGGGCTTGAGCTTGCAAGCTTGTCGATCACGCCGATCCCGGTTGACGCGGACGGCATCGACGTCGGTTACGGCCTGAAACACGCTCCCGATGCTGCATTGGTCGTCGTGACCCCGGGACAGCAGGCACCGCTTGGCTCCACATTGTCACTGGCAAGACGTTCGCGTCTTCTCGACTGGGCCGCCCAGGAACGGGTCTGGGTGATCGAGGACGACTATCTCAGCGAGCTTCAGCTGAGAGGCCGGGCCACACCGGCGCTCGCTTCTCTCGATCGTTTCGGGCGCGTCATTCACATCGGGTCTTTCAGCAAGACCCTGACTCCTGCCTTGCGGCTGGGCTTCGTCGTTGCACCCGCCTCTCTGGCTTCCCGTTTTGCCGAGGTTGCGGCATGCCTCGCTCCGGCGCCCGGGCCCTCCGTACAACTCGCAACCGCCGAATTCATCCGCGACGGCCACTATCTACGGCATCTTCGACGCACGAAGCGGGCCTATGCCGCGCAAGGCGATGCGCTGCTGAAATATTTGAAGGCAGGCGCCAAGGACGTTGCCAAGGACGTTGCGATCGCCGGATTGGCCGCGGTCCTGAGACTGCCGGACGGAACCTCCGACGTCGCGATCGCGCGGGAAGCGGCATCGTTTGGATTGGCGCCCACGCCGCTGTCGCTATGGCATGCGTCTGCGGCCTCGGCGCGATCCGGCCTGTTGCTGGGCGTCGCCACATCGCCCCACAAGAGGATCGAGGCATCCTGCGATCGGCTGCTTCAGATCATCGACCGTCACACGTGACGAGCAGGCCCTATGCTTCCGCAATCTACACCGGCGTGTAGATCACCAGCTTCAACGCCGGATCGTCATTGGCCTGAAAGCTGGTGTGCTCGAACCGGAGCACGCCCTTGGTCGGATGGTTCATGATCTTGAGGCCCGCCGCGGTGCTGCGGATCTCGTGTGCTTCCCACCATTTGACGAATTCCGGACTGCCCTGGCGCAGCCGCGTCAACAAGTCCGTGAAGGCCGGATCGCCGGCCCAGACGTCGTGAGTGGCGCGAAACATCGCGACCATGCTCTTGGCGACGTCGGCCCAGCCGGCACCGTAGAATTTTCGCGTCTGCTTGTTCGTCAGCACCAGCAGCAGCGTGTTGCGATCCTGCTCGGGCAATTGCCCGAACCCGAAGATCTCCTCGGCGGCGTCGTTCCAGGCCAGCACGTCCCAGCGCCGCCCCGTGATGTAGGCCGGCTGCGCCAGGCTCTCGATCATCCGCCGAACGGGCGGCGGCACGATCTCGCGCGTGAACGCGCGCTTGTCGCCGTCGCGCGCCAGCGCCTTGAGATGGGCGTGCTCGGCCTTGCTGAGGCGGAGCGCGCGCGCCAGCGCGTCGACGGTGGTGACCGACGGGCTGACGGTGCGGCCCTGCTCGAGGCGGATGTACCAGTCGACCCCGATGCCGGCGAGCTGCGCGACCTCCTCGCGGCGCAGGCCCGCGGTGCGGCGTCGCCGGCCGGCGGGAAGCCCGACCGTCTTCGGCGACAGCTTTTCGCGGCGGGACCTGAGGAAGTCGCCGAATTCGACGCGGCGTGGGTCGGCCATGGTGACGTGCCTCGATGGAGGGCTTGGGGAATACTAGGATAATACCAGGCCTTCCCGGGCCTGGAAAGGCGGCGCATATGGGCTTCACTCCACTTTGAGGTGAGATCATGAAGGCTGCCGTATTGAAATCGTTTGGATCGCCGCTTGCGATTGAGGAAGCCGCGGACCCTGTGCTCGGCACGGGCGAGGTCATCGTGGACGTCGTCGCAACGCGGGTGCTGTCCTACATGAACGAGGTCTTCAGCGGGGCGCGCAACTATGCGCTCGACCTGCCGATCATCCCGGGGCCTGGCGGCATCGGCCGGGTCCGCGCCATCGGCCCGGACGCGACGAAGCTCAGCGTTGGCGACTGGGTGTTCTGCGACCCGACGGTGCGCTCGCGCGACGACGCCGCAGCGCCCGACATTGCCCTGCAAGGACTCACCGCCCCCGGTGCCGGCGCCATGCGCCTGCAACGGCATTTTCGCCACGGCTCGTTCGCCGAGCAGATGCGCGTGCCAACGGAGAACGTGAAGCGCCTAGGTCAAATCGCGTCCGACGAAGCCACGCGATGGTGTGCGCTGGGGACGCTGCTGGTGCCCTATGGCGGCTTCCTTGCCGCCAATCTTCAGCCGGGCGAGACCGTGCTGGTGAGCGGGGCCACCGGCAATTTCGGCAGCGCGGCCGTCTCGGTCGCGCTCGCAATGGGCGCGGCCTGCGTGGTCGCGCCCGGCCGCAACGACAAGGTCTTGGCCGACCTGGTCCGCCGCTTCGGCGATCGCGTAAGGCCGGTCAGTCTCTCCGGCAACGAGGACGACGACCGCGAGAGCATGAAGCGCGCGGCGCCCGGGCCGATCGACTGCGTGCTCGACATCATGCCGCCCTCGGTGAGCACGAATGTGGTGCGCGCGGCGATCATGACGGTGCGTCCTTACGGCCGTGTCGTGCTGATGGGCGGTGTCGGCATGGCCGGCGGCGCCGGCCTCGAGCTGCCCTACCCCTGGATCATGCGCAATTGCATCAGCATCCACGGCGTCTGGATGTACCCGCCGGATGCAGCAAGCCGCCTGATCGCGCTGGTGCGCGCGGGACTGCTCAGGCTGGAGGAGTACGAGGCCACCGCCTTCGATCTCGACCATGCCAATGAGGCGGTGGACCATGCCGCCGCCAATGGCGGACCGTTCAGAATGACGGTGATCCGGCCTTGAGCACCCCGGGGAACGCCATTTTTTTCGTCAATCCGGCCAAGCACTTGGCTACTGTGTATGGGGTTGTTTTCGCGGTTTTTACTCGAGCTCGACCACCTGGCCGTTCGACAGCGACACGCGGCGGTCCATGCGGCCGGCGAGTTCCATGTTGTGGGTCGCGATCAGCATGGAGACCTTGGTCGCCTTGACGAGCTGCATCAGGGCCTGGAAGACGTGGTCCGCGGTGTGCGGATCGAGATTGCCGGTCGGCTCGTCCGCGAACAGCACCCGCGGAGCATTGGCCACGGCGCGCGCGATCGCAACGCGCTGCTGCTCACCGCCCGACAGCTCAGACGGACGGTGCGTGATGCGCTCGCCGAGGCCGAGATAGCCCAGGATTTCCTTGGCGCGCTTGACGCTCTCGGACTTCTTGAGGCCGCGGATCATCTGCGGCATCATCACATTTTCGAGCGCCGAGAACTCCGGCAGCAGCCGGTGCGACTGGTAGACGAAGCCGATATCGGTGCGGCGAAGCTGGGTGCGCTCGATGTCGGGCAGTTGCGAGGTCGGCGCGCCATTGACGTAGACCTCGCCGGAATCGGGCGCTTCCAACAGTCCCGCAATGTGCAGCAGCGTCGACTTGCCCGAGCCGGACGGCGCCACCAGCGCGACGGACTGGCCCGCCCACAGCGCGAGCTTGGCGCCGTCGAGGATCGTCAGCGGCACCTCGCCCTGCAAGTACTGCCGCTTTATCTCGTGGAGATAAATGACCGGTACATCTTCCGCCCCCTGGCTCTCCATCAGCCCCTCACTCGTACCGCAGCGCTTCGACGGGATCGAGGCGCGCGGCGCGCCAAGACGGATACAGCGTCGCCAGGAACGACAGCGTCAGCGCCATGATGACGACGGCCGAGGTCTCGCCGATGTCGATCTCGGCGGGCAGCTTCGACAGGAAATACAGCTCTGGCGAAAATAGCTCGGTGCTGGTCAGCCAGGACAGGAATTGCCTGATCGATTCGATGTTCAGGCAGATCACCAGCCCGACGATGAAGCCGACCATCGTACCGACCACGCCGATCGAGGCGCCCGTGATCAGGAAGATGCGCATGATCGAGCCTTGCGAAGCCCCCATCGTGCGCAGGATCGCGATGTCGCTGCCCTTGTCCTTCACCAGCATGATCAGGCCGGAGACGATGTTGAGCGCCGCGACTAGCACGATCATGGTGAGGATCAGGAACATCACGTTGCGCTCGACCTGGAGCGCGTTGAAGAAGGTCGAGTTGCGCTGGCGCCAGTCCACCAGGAACACCGGCCGGCCCGCCGCCTCCGTCACGGCCTGGCGGAACGCGACGATCTGATCCGGATTGGTGGTGAAGACCTCGATCGAGGTGACGTCGTTGCTGCGGTTGAAATAGGCCTGCGCCTCCGCGAGCGGCATGAACACGAAGCCGAGATCATACTCGGACATTCCGATCTCGAACACCGCCGCGATCTTGTACGGTTTTATGCGCGGTGTCGTGCCCATCGGGGTGACCGCGCCCTTCGGCGCCACCAGCGTGATGCTGTCGCCGGCGTGCAGCGACAGCTGGTCGGCGAGGCGCCGGCCGATCGCGACCCCCTGCCCGTCGTCAAAGCCCTCGAGCGAACCCTGCTTGATGTTCTTGGCAATCGAGGTGAGGTTGTTGAGGTCGTCGGAGCGGATGCCGCGCACCAGCACGCCGGAGGCGTTCCACGGCGATGACGCCAGCGCCTGGCCATCCACCACGGGCGCCGCGAGCCGGATGCCCTGGACCTGGCTGAGGCGGTCGGCGACGTCCTTCCAGTCGGTCAGCGGCGACTCCAGCGGCTGGACCAGGATGTGGCCGTTGAGCCCGAGGATCTTGTCGAGCAGCTCCTTGCGGAAGCCGTTCATGACGGCCATGACGATGATCAGCGTCGCCACGCCCAGCATGATACCGAGGAAGGAGAACCCGGCGATGACCGAGATGAATCCCTCCTTGCGGCGCGCCCGTAAGTAGCGCGCCGACAGCATCCACTCGAATGGCGCAAAAGGCGCAGTTTGAACGGTTTCGGTCATGGTCTCATCCATCGCTCGATAGTCCCATGATTCGGGGTCAAATGTGGCCGGATTGGCGGCCGCAATCTGGGGCGATGAACAATATTCAGCCGACCAGCCTTATCAGCCCACAAGTCTTGCGACCACGTCCGCAGGCGACATGGTCTCGCGGGCGCCGTCACTTCGCCGCTTGAGCTCGACCTTGCCGTCGGCGAGCCCTTTCGGCCCGATCATGATCTGCCAGGGAATGCCGATCAGGTCGGCGGCGGCGAATTTGGCTCCGGCGCGCTGGTCGGTGTCGTCGTAGAGCACGTCGACGCCCTTGGCGGACAGCTCCGCATAGAGCTTCTCGCAGGCCGCATCGACCGCCGCATCGCCCTGCTTGAGGTTGAGAATCGACACGCGGAACGGGGCAACGGCCTCCGGCCATTTGATGCCGGCATCGTCATGGCAGGCCTCGATGATGGCGCCGAGCAGGCGCGAGACGCCGACGCCGTAGGAGCCGCCATGGATCGGCACGTCGACCCCGTCGGGGCCCGCCACCAGCGCCTTCATCGCGTCGGAATATTTCGTGCCGAAATAGAAGATCTGCCCAACCTCGATCCCGCGGGTGTTCACCCGCTTGTCCGCGGGCACTTCCTGCTCGAAGCGCGCCGCGTCGTGAACGTCTTCCGTCGCCGCATAGACCGAGGTCCATTGCTTGATGATCGGCGTCAAATCGCTCTCGTAGTCGACGTCCTCGCCCGGCACCGGCAGGTCCAGCACGTCGCGATTGATGAACACGCCGGATTCGCCGGTCTCGGCGAGCACGATGAACTCGTGGCTGAGATCGCCGCCGATCGGGCCGGTCTCGGCGCGCATCGGGATCGCCTTCAGCCCCATCCGCGCGAAGGTGCGCAAATACGCCACGAACATCTTGTTGTAGGCGACGCGCGCCGCGGCCTCGTTGAGGTCGAACGAATAGGCATCCTTCATCAGGAACTCGCGGCCGCGCATCACGCCAAAGCGGGGACGCTGCTCGTCGCGGAATTTCCACTGAATATGATAGAGATTCAGCGGCAGGCTCTTGTAGGACTTCACATAGGCGCGGAAGATCTCGGTGATCATTTCCTCGTTGGTCGGCCCGTATAGCAGCTCACGCTTGTGCCGGTCGGCGATGCGCAGCATCTCGGGGCCATAGGCATCGTAGCGGCCGCTCTCGCGCCAGAGATCGGCAAGCTGAAGCGTCGGCATCAACAGTTCCAGCGCGCCGGAGCGGTCCTGCTCCTCGCGCACGATCTGCTCGATCTTCTTGAGCACGCGGAAGCCGAGCGGCAGCCAAGCGTAGATGCCGGCGGCCTCCTGCCGGATCATGCCGGCACGCAGCATCAGCCGATGCGAGACGATCTCCGCCTCTTTCGGATTTTCCTTCAGGATGGGCAGAAAGAACCGCGACAACCGCATGGCAATACTCGAGGAATCAGTGATGGCTTGCAGTGAAACCGGATTGGGAGCCAAAACACAAGACCGGGAATGAGGAAAACCCGCTAACACAGCGGAATTCCTGTCATTTTTCCGTCGACTTCAGGTTCGACGTGATGCGCCGAAGAGCCCGATTCAGGGCGCCGCCACCTCGAGCTCGTCCTCCAGCGTGATCTTCTCGAAATCGCTCAAGAGCGCGTCGATCCGCACATGCCAGCGGCCGGCAAAGGGCAGCTCGACCTTGCGCACGTGCCAGTAGCGGTCCGGCCCGCGCGAGGCGTCCCGCTCCATCGGCTCGATGCCGCGTTCGGGCAGGCTCAGCGTCAGCGTCACCTCCTTGGCCTCAAGCACCGCCCCCTCGCCGGTCATGAGCTGCAGCACGAAATCGTCGATACCCGCCTTACCCGGCGAGACCAGGACCTGGAACATCGCCCTGTCGGTGTGGATGTGGATCGCCAGCGGCGTCTCTGGAATGATCGTCCGCGGCGGCGGCGTGAAGCGCCAGCCGGCCACGACGGCGAAGATGCCGAGCGCGATGGCGCATTCGAGCACGATCGAGCGCTTCAGGCTCTGCGCGGCCTTGTGATCCCCCGCCAGAGCCGGAGTCAGGCGAAAGCGGTTGAGCGCGGCAAGCGCCAGCAGCACGAGCACCAGCGCCAGCTTGATCGAGAGGATGAGTCCATACCGAGTCTCGACCAATGCGGACGGCTTCTCAAGCTGGACGATGGCGAGCGCGAGGCCGGTCAATGCCAGAACGCCAACGGCCAGCGCGGCGATGCGGGAGAAGCGGTTCACGACAGGCAATGCCGCGGCCGATGTCTTTGACAACAGGGCGACCAGCGGCGCGAGGGCCCCAATCCAAAAGGCCACACCGAGACCATGGAGAAAGATTGTCGGGCGGGTCAACAGTTCGGGCGGTGCCGTAGCGGCGTGCCCGGTCATGGCCAGCGACAAGCCGACGCCGACGAAGGCAATGATCGCCAGAGCGCGCGCGCACCACGCGTGGCCTAGCGCCAGCAGCGCGAACAGCATTGCAGCGATGGCCACGAGCAAGGCTGGGCCCGCGCTGGTCCCGGATGCGACTTTCCAGGGAGCCATCGTCGCGAGAGCGGACAGCGGTAGGCCGAGGAGATCCAGCCCCAACACGCCAATGGACACCACCGCGCTCGTGAGGCCGATGGCGAGCGCCACGCGCGGAACGGTCATGCCGGTCATCGACCACGCAACCCAGCGAGCAAAGAACACGCCGCCGACGCCGACGAACAGGCCAAGATTGAGACCGACCCGCGCCAGCCAGATCAGCACGTTCAATCCGCCATCGGCGTTTGCGGGAGGTTGCGTCCCCGTCGGCGTGCCGATCGAGAAGATCGCCGATCCCGCGACGGGATGGCCGTCCTGCGAAATGACGCGATAGCTGACGACGGCCGTGCCCTGCGGCAGGTCCGCCGGCATCACGACCGAGATGGTCTCGCCCGATGCGTTGACGCGCACATCATCCCGCGCCCTGCCTGCGCCGTCGATCAGCCGGATCGCGCCCGGCGTCACCGTCTCGTTGAAGCGCAACTCCACCGCCTTTGGCGCGCTCGCGAGCATGCTGCCGCTCGCCGGCTCGACGGCGACGAGCGCCGCGTGCGCCGAGACGCCGGTTGCGAAGCCGACGACGAGGAGCAGCGTCGCGAGCGCGGCGAGCAGGCGCATCAGGGTTTTGGCAGGAGTTTTACGCCCGGCGCCGGTGACTTGCCCTCGTGCGAATGCCCGGCCCCCTCCGCGGGGATCTCGATCCAGCGGCTGACGCCGGTCTCGCATTCCTGGATTACGGGAAAGTACAGGATTGTGTTCGGTTTGAGCGTGTCGGTCAGGGCCGTGTGCATGACGAACTCGTCATAGTTCTTGTCCGGCAGCTTGCCGCCGGACCAAGTCACCTCCTTGACGCCGGAGGAGAGCCTGTTGCCGTGATAATCGTATTCGCCGGCGTATTTGCCCTCGACCACGTCAACACTCCAGCCCGCCTTCGGCATCGGTTTCACCGCGATCACGCCTTCCGGGATCTGCACCCGGATTTTCACCGTGGGCGAGCCCGCGCAGCCGTGCGGGACGGCGAAGACGGCCTTGTAGGAAGCACCGACCGTGGCCTGCTTGCCTTCGAGGAAGACGTGCGCGGTCGCTGGCGTTGCCGCAAAGACGCTCAGAAAGATCAGCCAGGTTCGCTTCGACATATTGGGTCTCCCGAAGGTCCAGATCATGCTCGTCACATCTTCATTCCCGAATGATCCGGCATTTTCTTCATCATGTGCCCGCCCTCGCCCGGCGTCTGGGCGCCGACGCCCTGTACGTCGAGGGAGACGGCGACCTTGCCGGCCTTCTCGAACTGAAGCGTCACCGGCACCTTGTCGCCCTGCTTGAAGGGGCCCTTCAGCTCCTGCAGCATCAGGTGGTAGCCGCCGGGGGCGAACTTCACCGTCTTGCCGGGATCGATCACGAGACCCTTGTCGAGCAGACGCATCTTCATCACGCCATTGTCCATCGCCATCTCGTGGACCTCAGCCTTCCCCGCGATCTCGGCGGAGACGCCGACCAGCTTGTCGGCCACTGTGCCCTTGTTCTCGATGGTGAGATAGCCGCCGGCGACCTTAGCGCCGCCCGGTGTCGCCCGGCTCCACGCCTGCGAGATGACGAGATCGCCCGCCTTGACGTCGTCGGCCCGCGCGACGGCACAGCCGGTCAGCAACAGTGAAATTGCAAGGAGAGTTCGTCCGATAGTCTTCATGTTGATTGCCTCTTTCACGATTGATCGGGCCGAGAATGGCCCTGCATTCTTCCGCGACACCCTTCCGCTGCCGTCAGCATCGGCATTCGGAACGCCGGCCTGCCGCGGAGCCGAACATAGACCCAAGTGCCATTTGCCCGTCACCATCGATACCTCATTCCAGCGTACACTGCTCTTCCCGTACCCGGCTCAAACAATGCTGACGTCGCCGTCGCTCGATCGATGATGCTCGCGCTGGCTATGTAGGTCTTGTTGGTGAGATTGCGCCCCTCGATGTAGGCAGACATCGGGCCGCCATTGTCGAACCCGGCTTTCAATCCCAACAAGGCGTAAGGCTCTGTCGTCAGCGTGTTCATGCTGTCCACAAAGTAGGCCTGTGGCACCCATTCGACGTTGGGTCCAACATAGAAACCGGTAGGGTGCTTGTAGAGAAGCTCCGCGCGCAAATAGTGACTTGGGGCTCCCGGCAATCGATTGTTTCCGAAAGTGGGATCTTTGTCGAAGCGGAAGTCGTTGAAGGAATAAGCGACATTCAGCCAGATTTTGTCCGGCGCCGGGCCGTTGACGAAGATGTCACGAAAGATTGCTGCGCCCGCGCCGGCCTCGATGCCTTGATGGATGGTGTGGTCGGCATTGGTCACATTGCAGTTGCCAAAAGCACTATAGAGGCATTGCAGTTCGTCGCGAATGTTGGCCCGGTACGCCGTCAGTTCCCAGGCGTAATCAGGCCGCTTCATGCGAGACCCGATTTCGTACGTGGTCGCAATCTGCGGGCGGATGCTGGTGAACGGAATCGTCGGAATGCCAGGACCAATCGCGCTTTCGCCGAAGCTCGGCACCTCGGCGCTCCGCGAGACATTGGCGAAGGCCTGCCAGGCCGGATCGATTTGCCACAACAGACCGCCTTTCGGCGACCAGACATTAAAGCGCGTTGCCCCCGATTGATCCCCGTCGCTGAGGAAACGATCCTGCCGATTGCGGGTCGCGTACAGAAATTGCGTGCCGCCGATCACCGCAAGATTTGGAATGACGTAGAAGCTGTCTTCGACATAGGCGGAGGTATTCTCCGACCGATCGATCGAGGAAGAAAGCAGTGCACCCTTCTGCCCGCCAATGTTGGCGAACTGCTGGTTGTCGATGCTGCCGTTCAGCACATAGACGCCCGCGACCAACCTGTTGCGGAAGCCGCCAATGGTGCGGTCATCCGTGATCTTCGCGAATCCTCCATAGTCCTTGTAACGGTAGTCCAGCCACTGGAAAATCGGATGCATCAAATGGCGATCGACACCAAAGGCGCCGAATTCGACTTTGGTGTCATCGAAACGAACGGTGGTTTTGTTGGCGAGCCTGACAGTATCGATATTGCGCTGCTGATCCATCGCAACATTCGCGGGTGCAGCAGCTTCCGGATCGGTCAAAGCGGATGTCTTGGTCACGGTACCCGGGATTCGCTGCCGGACTTCGTTGGCATTGAGGTAGAACCGGGTCTCGACATCCGGTGAGAACTGATACCCAATATTGCCGCTCAAACGGTTGCTCGAGCCAAAACTGTGATCGCGAAAACCGTCCGCGGCCTGCGCGGAAGCGGTCACGAAACCGTCCCACCGCCCGTTGACGCCTCCTGCGTTCGCCTGAAGGCGTTTGTAGCCGAATCCTCCGACATCGAAGGACACACCATTCGGAAACGAGTCGCGGCCGGTCGGAGTCACGAAGTTGATCGCGCCTCCGAGCGAATTGGCGCCAAACTGAAGCGCGTTGCCGCCCTTGAAGACTTCGACATATTTGTAGGCGCTCGGATCGATCTCCTGGAAATCGCCATAACCATCCGCGGTGTTGATCGGAATGCCGTCCATATAGAGCTGCACGCCGCGCAGATGAAAATTGCGCGACAGGCCGGACCCGCGAATCGAAAGGCGGGTGTCGTCGCCCCATTTGGGCTGGGCGTACACGCCGGGCACGTAATCCAGAACATCCTTGATCGTGTTGGACGGCGTCGAGTTCCTGTACGCATCGGCCGAGACGAGCGCCACGCCGCCCGGAGTCTGGTTAATCTCCGCCAGCGCTTGTTGCGCAGTCAGAACCGTCAGGGCACCCGGAGCCCCTGCACTCTGTTCGCTCGCGGTTTGCTGCGGCGATGGGGTCGTTCGCAGGCTTCGCGTGACGCGGGCCGATCGCGCAGAATTGCGTGGCGATCGGACGGCCGACGCACGCTTCTGCTGAGGCGCCTCAACTGTGATAGGCGGCAGCACTGCGCTGCTGCTTTGGGCAAAGGCTCCGTTCGATGATGCAAGCAGCGCGGCCTGAATGGCAACGACGCTCACACCACGGCGGGCATGACAACGTAACATGGGGCATTCCTGACGCCGGGCTTTCTCTCCGGCCTTTCGACAGCATTAATCGCCTACGGCGGACCGCGGCGATCACGAGAGTCGTCAGGAAAATTGAGGCGGTGCGCGCGCCTGCGCGTTTGTGCCTTTATGGGCCGCCCCGGCGGATGCCTCCGCCGCGTGCCACACCACGCGTTCGGCATGGCGGAAGGGAACGGAGAGCGCGGCATGCGGCGGCGAATCGAGCGACGCGCCCACCTGCGCCAGGCAACAGAGGGCACACGCACCGGCATGTGCGACCGGCGTACCCGCTGGGTCGTTCAGGCCGCCCTGCTCGCTCGCGCTGTGGCAGATGACGGCGGCGGACAACGGATCGGCCACGGCTTGGCCGGCCGCCAGACAGGCGGCAATCGGCGCCAGCACCTGCATCACCAGGGCGAGCAGGACCAGAGGTAGGAATTTTTGCAGCCGTGCGCGCATCCGCCGAACCATTCGTTCGTCTACTAACTAAACACCGCGCTATGGCCGAGTCGAGCCCGGTTCCGCCGCCTTCTTAATCCAGCGCAAACTTCCCGGAAAACCGTGGTCCGACCGCCCACGGGAGGGAACCTCCGGCATTTGAGGCAGTCGAGCCGATGGCCCATCCACAGATTTCTTATGTTTGTCATATGCTTACCCGGCCGGCAGCCCGATCATTTCGTCAATTGCTCGAATTTTGAACATTCGTTGCCGAAAATGATGACAAGTGAGAAAAGTTGATCTAGCATCCCCTTGCTCAGGCTGGCCGCGAGGTCGAAGTCTGGTGGTCCAAGTCTCGGGAGGAGCCCCTGACGCGCAAAATGCAGCGTCGCCCCGCCAATCAAGATCAAATCTTAGAATCGGGGATAATAGGGTCGACACAATTTTCGAGCGGGGCTAGGGCCCCGCTCTTTTTTTGTCTGAATGGCCACAGCGCCGATGAACCTGTCTCCCAATCCGATCGAACAGAGCTTTGAACTTGCAGCCTCGCGCTGCATCGACCTCACGCCACTCGTCTATCGACGGCTGTTCGAACAGCATCCCGAAACGCGGGCGATGTTCCGCAAACAAGGCAGCGAACTCGTGATGGGCTCGATGCTGGCACTCACGATCGAGGCGATTCTCGACTTCGCCGGTGATCGCCGTGGGCAATTCCGGCTGAGCGCATGCGAGGTCGTGTCGCACGATGGCTACGGCACGCCGCGCGAGCTGTTCACTGCCTTCTTCGCCGTCGTCAGGGACACGCTGCGCGATCTTCTCGGCGATGAATGGTCGTCGGACATCGCGCAGGCCTGGGACCGACTGCTCATCGAGATCGACGCGTTCGCCGGCGCCCCGGCCTGACGATTTGCGCTGCACCAACGCGTCTCGCGGCGATCCCGCCGTTGATTGCGGATTGAGTGGCGCCAACTCTTGTGAGACACTTTCGGACATCGGTCGCGCAATCAATGACGCGTCGAAAATAGAATTGTATGGGAGCGAGCGATGTCCGGGACGAAAGATTTCTCGACGACGAGGCGCGATCTTCTTCAGGCGGCAGCAATCGCCGGCGCCGCGACTGCCATCCTCGGCAGCATGGGCATAAACCCCGCCCTTGCAGCCGAAGTCGGACGCAGCGAGAAGCCGCTGAAAGCGGCGTTCTCCAACGCAGGCCTCCAGGCGACCTGGTGCGCGCAGGGCAAGCAGGCGGCGGAATTCTGGGGCAAGCTGTTCAATGTCGAAGTCACCTGGTTCGACGGCCAGCTCGATGCCGTGAAGCAGCGCGCGGCGATCGACAACATGGCGTCGCAGAAATGGGACTTCGTCGCGATCCAGGCTTTTGGCATCGGCACCCTCACCCAGCCGGTGCAGAAGATGATCGACGCCGGCACGCCCGTGATCGACATGGACACGCTGATTGCGCCGCTGGACCAGATCAATGTCCACTCCTTCCTCGCCCCTGACAACGAGTTCATGGGCGCCTCGGTGACGCAGGCGCTCTGCAACGCCATGGGCGGCAAGGGCAAGATCATCATGACGCAAGGAGCCCTCGGCCACACCGGCGCGCAGGGCCGCGCCAAGGGCTTCAACAACGTCGTGAAGCAATTCCCCGGCATTGAGGTGCTGGACACGCAGCCGGCCGACTGGGATGTGTCGAAGACCGCACGTCTTTGGGAAACCTACCTGACGAAGTACCCGCAGATCGACGCGGCGTTCTTCCACAATGACGACATGGCGCTCGCCGCCGCCAACATCATGAAGGCGCGGGGCCGCACCAACATCCTGATTGGCGGCGTCGATGCGATGCCACCGGCGATCCAGGCGGTCAGCGAAGGCCGCATGTTTGCCACCGTCCGCAATCCGTCCTGCCGAATCCATGGCGGCGCGATCATCGCGGGCGTTTCCGCCGTAGTCGGCGGCGAAAAGAGCGGACAGGGCATTCCGAAGAACGTCGTTACCGACGGACCGGTCGTCACCAAGGCCAACGCCGCCGGGATGCAGTGGATGCAGGATCATTTCCTGATCTGAGTCTCCATGCGAGAGGATCGTTCGCCCATCCTGGAACTGCAGGGCATCACGAAGAGCTTCGGCGGCGTCGAGGCGCTTCGTGGTGTTGACTTCGCGCTCTCACCCGGCGAGATCCACGGTCTCGTCGGCGAGAACGGCGCGGGAAAAAGCACGCTGATGAAGATCATCGCCGGCGTGCACACAGAATTCTCCGGCCGCTTCCTGATCGACGGACAGGAGACGCATTTCCGCTCGGCCCGCGACGCGCACAGCGCCGGCATCGCCATGGTGCACCAGGAGCTGTCGGTCGCGCCCGACCTCACGGTCGCGGAGAACGTGTTTCTGGGCAACCAGCCGACCAACCGGCTCGGCCTGGTGCAATGGCGGCGGATGGCGCGCGAGGCCGGCGAGCAGCTCGCCCGCTTCGGCATCGATGTCGATCCGATGAGCAGGCTGGGTGACTTACCGATCGGGCTCCAGCAGCTGATCGAGATCGCCCGCGTGCTGTTCTCCGGCGCACGCATCGTCATCCTGGACGAGCCGACGTCCGCCCTCTCCCCGCCCGAGGTCGAGCGACTGTTCGCGACGCTGCGGCGCCTGCGCGAGGAAGGCACGGCGATCGTCTTCATCTCGCATTTCATCGAGGACATCTTGCGCGTGTCCGACACGGTGACTGTGTTCCGCAACGGGCGGAAGGTCGCGGAGACCGCAAGTGCGGCGACCAGCAAGGGCGCGCTGATCGAGGCCATGATCGGTCGCGGCGGCGAAGCGCTCGAGCACAGCTACAGCGACGATCTGATGCTGCCGCAGCCGAGCGACAGCTCGGTGGTCCTGAAGGTCAACCAATTGTCGCTGGCCCGCAGCCTGAAGGACATCTCCTTCGAGGCGCGCGCCGGCGAAGTGCTCGGCATCTACGGCTTCATGGGCTGTGGCCAGCAGGAATTATCCCGCATCCTGTTCGGCAAGCTGAAGCCGGACGGCGGCACGCTCGCGGTCGAGGGCAAGCCCAAGACTTTCGCGAGCACGGCAGCGGCGCGGCGCGCCGGCGTGGCGCTGGTGCCCGAGAGCCGGCGGGCGATGCTGTTTCACCAGGAGCCGGTCTACAAGAACATCTCGATCAGCATCCTCGATCGCATCTCGGCGTTGCTGCTGAAGCCGGCGCAGGAGCGCGACATCGCAAAGCGCCAGGTCGAGCAGCTCCAGATCAGACCGCCGGTGGTCGGCCTCGATCTCGGCATGCTCTCCGGCGGCAATCAGCAGAAAGTCGCGCTGGCGAAATGGCTGACCTATCCGCCCAAACTCCTGGTGCTGTGCGAGCCCACCCGCGGCATGGATGTCGGCGCCAAGAACGACGTCATCAACATCGTCCGCGATCTCCGCGCCAAAGGGCTTGCGATCATCGTGCTGTCGACCGAGCCGGAAACGGTGCTGTCACTGGCTGACCGCATCCTCGTGCTCAAGCGCGGCGCATTGGTGCGGGAGTTCACGAACGAGCCGGTCAGCAAGGACCGCCTGCTGGAAGCGGCGTGACGGAGAAGCACGATGGCGAGCAGTGACACGGCTTTGGCGGCGGGGCAGCGGGCGCGGGGGCTTGCGCCCTTCCTGCGCTCGCAGATGCGCAACATCGCCCCGTTCCTGACGCTGATTTTTCTGTCCGGCTTCTTTGCACTGGCCAGCCCCTCCTTCGCGACGCTGGACAATCTCGGCAACATCCTGACGCAGGTGTCGGTCACGGGAATCATCGCCGTCGGCCTCACCTTCGTGATCCTCTGCGCGGAGATCGACCTCTCGATCGCCAGCATCGCCAACGTCACGGGCATCGCGGTCGCCTACTTCACGCTCCAGGAATCCTACGTCAACATTCCCAACATTCCCCTGCCCGGAGCAGCGGCGATCCTGCTGGCTATTTTGCTCTGCGCGTTGCTCGGCCTCGTCAATGCGCTCGGGCTGACCGTGATCGGCATCCCCTCCTTCATCATGACGTTGGCGATGATGCAGATCGCGGCCGGCATCTCGGCGCTGCTGGTGCGCGGCCAGATCGCCTACAAGGTGCCCGGCGTGATTACCACGCTCGGCTCCGGCTCGATCGGCGGCATCCCATGGATCGTCATCGTCGCCGCGATCATGCTGCTTGGCGGCCATCTGGTGCTGACCTACACGCGCTTCGGCCGCTACGTCTACATGGTCGGCGGCAACCGCGAGGCGGCCGAATATTCCGGCCTCAACGTCAAGCTCATCCTCGGCGCGGTGATGGTCATTTCGGCAGTGTGCTCCGGGATCGGCGGCATGCTCGGTGTCGCCCATTTCGGCAGCGCGCAGCAGAACGAGTTCGATACCTATCTGCTCGACTCCATCGCCGCCGTCGTGGTCGGCGGCACCAGCCTGTTCGGCGGCCGCGGCGGCATCGGCAACACCATCGTCGGGCTGTTCGTGCTCGGCGTTCTCAACAACGGCCTCGACCACGTCAACATCGACAGCTTCCTGAAGATCCTGATCCGCGGCCTGATCCTGCTGGCGGCGCTTGTCATCAATGTCTATGCGCAGCGGCTGAGGGAAAAGGCGGTGGAATAGCCGCCCCTCAAAACCAAAAGCGCGAAAACAACCCCATGCACAGTAGAGACTGTGAGGGACTTCAACGACTTACAAAAACCCGAAATTGTGTAGCAGCGACCGTGGCGGCGTTTGACTCGTCGGGCAAAACAGGAGCATGATGTCATCGTGGCGGTGTGCGCAGGTCGGCTCCGGACAGCGCCCCAACCTCCGTCATTGCGAGCGCAGCGAAGCAATCCAGACTGCCGCCGCGGAAAGATTCTGGATTGCTTCGCTGCGCTTGCAATGACGACGTGACCGCAGGGGCAATCCAGCCTCACCTTCGATCGCGGAGCATGAGACCGCGGCCTAGCTCTCGGCCTAGTCATCCGACCCAAGCCGCGAGAACCGGAAATTGCAGTGGCTCGCACCGCCCGCTAGCGTCTGTGTCCTCTCCAGGCGGATGCCTCGCGCTGCGTAGGCGACGAAATCGAGCCCGCAAATATTCGGCAGGGCGTCCTTGTCTCCATGGCGCGCCGCGAGCTTGCAGAAGCCGCAAGCCTTGTAGTTGATGCCGAATTCAAAACTGTCACCCGTATCAGGCTCGACGAAATCATAGACGAAATCTTCCGGAAATTCGGTCTGATGGCTTTCGGTCGTGCTTCTCGCCGCCTGCTCGCGTAGCAGGGCCTGGTTCTCCGGCGACATGAATTGACGCCCCGAGGCGAGACGTTGCGCTTCCGATACGGTGAGCAATTGCGCCTTGTAGGTTTCCCGCTCGATCTCGCCGATCACAGCCACCGGCACGCCGTGGCGCCGCAGCACCCGGCTGATGGCCATGAAGCCCATCAACCGCATGAAGAAATCGCTCATGCGGCTCGCAGCGCCGCCGACATAGGGCATTTGGGTGAGCACGATTTCGAATTCGTCCATCACCTCCCGCCTGATGCCGTCGATGTCCGAAAGCTGCGCGCGCTCGCGCAACATCGCTTCGGCCAGGTCGAGCCGATCGCGCATGGCGGCCTCCATGGCACCGCGATGCGCTTCGTAAAACGGATGGATGATCTCAGCCATGGGACACCTGATATGATTGGCTCATTGCAAAGTCGGCCGGTTTCACTCGGCGGCGATCGCCTCGATCTCCAGCAGCCATTTGCTGTCGACGGTCTCGACAATCACGACCGTCAGCGCGGGCTGGTGTTCGCCCAGCATCGCGCGACGAATGGAGCGGTTGGTCACGAGTTGAGCGCGGTCGGTCAGGAACGTGGTGACCTTGACCAGATGCGCGACGCCAAGGCCCGCGGCGGCGAGCACCTCGATCAAATTGCGCCAGGCCTGCTCGCACTGCGCCTCAAAACCGTCAGGGACGGTGCCGTCGGATCTCTGGGGCACCTGGCCGCTGATGAACAACAGGCGGCGATGCTGCGTCAGTTCAAGTCCCATGCAGTAGCCGCCGGCGGGAGCATGGACCGTTGCGGGATTGTGGCTGACGATGTGAGCTGGGGACATAGGATTTCTCCGGATTGCAGGTCGATCGTATCCGGCGCCGTCACCGCTTCGCAAAGCATCATCGCTGCGGCTCAGCGCAAGAAAATCTATTGCAAGGCCACAGCTCATCGGTGTCAAAATGGAGACCGATGACCTACATCCTTCCCCCACTCAACGCGCTCCGCGCGTTCGAAGCCGCCGCCCGGCATCTCAGCTTCAAGCTGGCCGCGCACGAGCTACACGTGACGCCCGCCGCCGTGGGGCAGCAGGTGAAGGCGCTGGAGGCGCGCCTCGGCGTGCAGCTGTTCGAGCGGCTGCACAAGCAGCTCATCCTCACCGTCGCCGGTCAGGCCTATCTGCCCGGGGTCTCCGAAGGCTTTCGCCACATTGCGGATGCGACCTCACAATTGAGGCCGGCAGGTGCGGTGCTGCTGCAATTGGGCATCCATGGCAGCTTCGACCTCCGCCGCCTCGATCTCGCGGCGTTTCGCAGCACGCATGCGGAGATCGGCTTACGGGTGCTGGATCCGGCCGGCCTGCACGAATTGGTCGAAGGCAAGGTCGACCTGCTGATCGCTCGCGGCCTCGGCCACCATCCGGGCTATCGCTGCGACCGGGTCGATGAGGGATCGGGTCTGGGTGATTGGCTCGTTGCGCCTGAAGGCACCGCGGATTGTCCCGAGATCGTCAGCTTCCGCGCGTGGCTGCGGGCGCTGCCGGCCCGGAACGCGCTCGGAAATCGTCGCCCTCGACTGGTCGGCGGCGTCGGGAGCTGAAAATGACCCAAAGGCGACATAATCGCTTGATTCAAGTTGTCTTCTTGTGAGGTGAAGCTACCGGGGCAAATGATGGGTCGCGCCAAGCTCGTTCTCGCTATTTGTTTCTTCTTCTTTGGGCTGACCGCGGCAAACGCTGCGGGGGTCAGAAATTTCGACATTCCCGCTGCCGCGGCCGGGCCGGCGATCAGGCTGCTGGTCTGGACACCATGCGCCGAGCCTCCAAAAGAGATGGACGCACGTGGTGCCATTTTCTTCGCCGTACCCGGGTGCTCGGTGACTGGCGAAAAGCTTCCTCTTATCGTGATATCGCATGGCAGGAGAGGATGGTTCGGTGGTCACCACGACACGGCCGCGGCGCTGGCCGATGCTGGTTTTGTCGTCGCTGCGCTCAATCATCCCGGTGACACCTGGCGCGATGCCAGCCGTACCGACAGCCTTTCCGTGCTCGTCGAACGCCCCGCGGATATCAAGCGACTGATCGACTACATGCTCGAAAGCTGGCCCGATGCATCGCGCATCGACGCCCGGCACATTGGCCTCTACGGCTTCTCGTTTGGCGGCTATACGGGTCTCGCCGTCATCGGCGGCAATCCAGAATTACGAAAGGGCTTGTCCAATTGCGCGACATCGAGCCTGTTGGCTTGCAAGCAGCTTGAAAGCGGCGAGGTGCCGGGCCAACCGATCACACCTGACCCCCGCGTCATAGCCGCAGTAATTGCCGATCCTTATCCGGCTTTTGTTTTCTCCGAGGAGAACCTGAAGAAAATAGCGATACCGGTGCAACTATGGAGTTCCGATCCGGCGCAAAATGCTGACGGACTCTCCGGATGCTGTGCTTCAACGATCAAACAACGGCTCCCGGCGCCGGATTATCACTTCGTGGCCAACGCCAAACACTTCTCTTTTCTTGCCACTTGCATCCCGAAGGAGACGCAGGCCAACCCTACCGCTTGCACCGATGCGCCGAATTTCGACCGTGTCGATTTTCATCGGAGTTTCCACACCGACGTCGTGGCGTTTTACCGCAAGCACTTCGCTGACGGTGCTGGCCAATAGCGATACCGCTCTAACTGTTCCATTTATGGCCTGCACCGACAGCACTGAGCCTCGGGGAAACGATGTCTCAAGGCGGGGAGCGCGCGGAAATTACGCCGACGAGAGGCATTCGGCTAGTCCGCGACGTGGTGTTGGCTCGACTGAGGTGACGGCGCTCGAAACTTTGCGGTGCTGCCGCTTGATGGCGAAGCTAACTGCTACCGTGCGGTCCGGGAATTGGCTCGAAGTCGGGATCAGGCCGCCTGGATGACGGCCCAAACCAGACAACTTAAGCGTGCGCGACTAGCCAAGCGCGTCGCAATGGGACAGAATGACGGTCATTACCGGGCATAAGCTGAGATCATGACAGAGCCGCCGACCGCACCGTTTGCGCCCTTCGAATGGATGCTCTCAGCTCGCTATTTGCGGGCGCGCCGCAAGGACGGCTTTATCTCGGTCATCGCCGGATTTTCGTTTCTCGGCATTATGCTTGGCGTTGCCACGCTAATCATTGTCATGGCCGTCATGAACGGCTTCCGCAAAGAGCTTCTAGACAAGATCCTCGGTCTCAACGGTCACATTCTAGTCCAGCCGCTGGAAACACCTCTAACCGACTGGAAGGATATGGCCGAGCGTCTCAGCCTGGTGCCAGGTATCCGCTTGGCCGCGCCTGTCGTCGACGGCACCGCGCTAGCGTCGTCTTCCGGCGCATCTGGAGTTCTGGTGCGTGGCATTCGCGCCGACGATCTTAAGAAGCTCACCTCTATCGCCGACAACATCAAGCAAGGATCGATCGAAGGCTTTGACGAGAACCAGGGGGTTGCCATCGGGCAGCGCCTCGCCGATCAGCTCTCGCTCCATGCCGGTGACGCCATCACGCTCGTTGCGCAACACGGCGCGGTCACCCCGATGGGGGTTATGCCGCGGATCAAGAAGTGTGAAGTCAGAGCCATATTCGAGATTGGTATGTCTGAATATGATGCGAGCATGGTCTTCATGCCAATCGCAGAGGCTCAGTCGTACTTCAACCGCGACAAGGACGTGACTGCGGTCGAGATCTTTACAGCCGATCCCGCTCGCATCGATCAGTTTCGCAAGGCTGTGACGGAAGCAGCCGGGCGGCCAGTCTTCTTAGTGGACTGGCGGCAGCGGAACTCGACCTTCTTCAATGCGCTTCAGGTCGAGCGCAATGTGATGTTTCTGATTCTGACCATGATTGTGCTGGTAGCTGCGTTGAATATCGTATCTGGGCTCATCATGTTGGTGAAGGATAAGGGCAGCGATATAGCGATCCTCAGGACCATGGGTGCTTCACGAGGCTCGATCATGCGGATATTCCTGATTACGGGTGCTTCGATCGGCGTCGTGGGAACGTCGGTCGGGTTGGTCGTTGGGCTTCTCGTCTGTCTTAATATCGATTCGATCCGACAGTTTCTATCCTGGCTGACCAGCGCCGACTTGTTCCCGAGAGAACTCTATTTTCTCTCGAAGCTGCCAGCGGAGATTGATTTCGGGGAGACCAGCGCGGTCTTGATCATGGCGCTAACCCTGTCGCTTCTCGCAACGCTCTACCCATCGTGGCACGCCGCCCGGCTCGATCCCGTGGAAGCGCTTAGGCGGTGAGATCGACAATTGTTGTGGTCCCATGATGCCGAACCTAATTCCATCATGGCGTCGATCGCGCGTCTGGGAAGCGCGGATTGGCCCCCCTAAAGATATCAGGTCTGGGTGATTGGCTGATTGCGCCTGAGGGTACCGCGGATTGTCCCGAGATCGTCAGCTTCCGCGAATGGCTGCGTGCCCTGCCCGTCGGGAAGGCGCTCGCAAATCCCCGCCCTCGTCTGGTCGGCGTCAGACGATAGGCTCAACCGACAATCGATAGCCTCGCCGCGATGCCATTTCACATGTCGTTGGCGGATATCGATAGCACCAGACATCATAGGTTCTGGAGAGCCGAAACCGTCGACCGCCTCTGTCGCGTCAGGTCGAAACCGATTCCGTTCCACGCCTCGCGTGCCAACCAGATTTTCCCTCAACACGACTGCCGCCCATGCACTCCACAAGATAGTCCACGAATACTCGGACGCGAGCAGGCATGTTCGGCCCGCCGACGAAGACGGCGTGGAAGATCTCCTTGTCACCAGGATTGAACGGTTCGAGAAGCGGGACCAGGCGCCCCTCCGCGATCGCGTCCCCGAGACTGAAATTGCCGACACGGGCGATGCCGACGCCGTCGAGCGCCAGCTGGCCCAGTGTCTCGCCACTGTTCGCCTCGATGGCGCCTCGCACCTTCAGGGCGAAGTCGACTCCGTCCCGGCGGAACGGCCAAACCGGCTCGGCCCGGCGAAAACTGAAATTCAGGCAATTGTGGTTGTAGAGCTCTTCCGGCGTTTCGGGCACGCCCCAGCGCGCCAGGTAGTCCGGCGAGGCGACGATGGTTCGGCCGTTCTCGCTGAGGCGCCGCGCCGTGAGCGCGCTGTCAGTCAGCGGACCGCCGCGAACCGCCACATCCGCCTGCCCCGCAGCGACGTCAACGATCCCGTCGCCAAGATTGATGTCGACCACGATGTTCGGATAGCGGCGCACGAACTCGCCAAGCAGAGGCACGATGCAAAGACGCCCGTGGGAGACCGCAGCGCTGACCCGGATGCGGCCGCGCGGCGAACCCTGGTCGGAGATCGCCTGCTCGGCTTCGTCGAGATCGGCGAGAATGCGGCGGGCCGCGCTGAGATAGGCGCGGCCTTCCGCGGTCGGCGTCAACGCGCGCGTCGTCCGCAACAGCAAGCGTACGCCGAGCCGCTGCTCGACCCGGTCCAGAGTGCGGCTCACGGCCGACGGCGTCAGTCCAAACGCGCGACCCGCAGCCGAGAAGCTGCCGCCGTCGATGACCGCGCAGAACACTTCCAGTTCCCGGGCACGGTCCGCGGTATCTGCTGCCACCTTTGCGCTCCAGTCAAAAATGCTTGGCCTGGGTAGTAGCTAATCCCAACGATCTTCCTCGTCTAGCTTTGCGTCTACGAAAAAGGCCAACACAGGAGATCGCCCATGAACGTCCCCGACCAGCTTCGCCGGTTTGCCCTCACCGGAGCCGCGCTCGCCATCCTGGCCGGCACCGCCGCCGCGTCAGCGGCCGACGGGCCCACGGATTTCCCGAATACCTTCCACACCGAAGAGGTCGCGACCAATGGCACCACCCTCCACGTCCGGGTCGGCGGGTCTGGACCGACGGTCGTGCTGCTGCATGGCTATGGCGAGACCGGAGACATGTGGGCGCCGCTCGCGACGAACCTTGCTCGCAATCACACGGTGATCGTGCCCGATCTGCGGGGCATGGGCCTTTCCGCCCGCGCCGAGGCCGGTTTCGAGAAGGTCAATCAGGCGGAAGACATCGTCGGCGTGATGAACACGCTGCAAGCGCCGCGCGCTGACATCGTGGCGCACGACATCGGCAACATGGTCGCGTTCGCTCTGGCCTCACGGCACGCCGGGCGGGTGACGAACCTGGTGCTGATGGATGCGCCGGTGCCGGGCGTCGGGCCGTGGGAAGAAATCCTGAAGAACCCGTTGCTGTGGCACTTCCGGTTCGGCGGGCCGGATATGGAGCGCCTGGTGGCCGGCCGCGAGCGGATCTATCTCGACCGGTTCTGGAACGACTTCTCGGCCAATCCGGCCAATTTCCCGGAGGCGTCCCGAGCCCACTACGCGCAGCTTTACGCCGCGCCGGGGCGCATGCACGCCGGCTTCCGCCAGTTCGCCGCCTTCGATCAGGACGCGATCGACAACCGCGCCTGGCTCTCGGCGCACGGCAAGCTGCTCATGCCGGTTCTCGCGGTCGGTGGCGCCGCATCCTTCGGCCCGGCAATGGCGGCGGTGATGCAGGCCGGCGCGATCGACGTGCAGGAGCGGGTCATCGCAGGCTCCGGTCACTGGCTGATGGAGGAGCAACCCGCGGCTACGTCGGCCGCGATCGAGGCCTTCCTCAACGAACGGCCCGTCGCCGCGGAGAATGGGCACCTGGGTCAGACCGCTCTGACGCTGGAGCAGACGCAGGCAATGCCGCAGTCCGGCGCAGGCGCCGGCACCTCCGGAGTGCCTGCTATCCGTACCGTGCTGCTCTCGGGCGACCCCGCCAAGGCCGGCCCGTATGTGCTCGAAATTCACGTGCCGCCGAACACCGCGATCGCACCGCACACCCACCGCGACGACCGCTTCGCCACGGTGATCTCCGGCACCTGGTACTTCGGTTACGGCAGCAAGGTTTCCGACGCGCCGGTCAAGCCATTGACGGCAGGCGGCCTCTACACCGAGCCCGGCGGCGTTGCGCACTTCGCCTTCACACGAGCCGAGGGTGCGGTCGTCCGTCTGACCGGGATCGGCCCCAGCGACACGGCTTTCATCCCCCCGCCCGCATCCCACTGACCTGCTCCAGAGCACTTCAGATCCAAAGGAAATTCCGATGACGTCCTTCTCCACCATCCGCGATCCCAAGACTGACCAGCTTTTGACCCCGCATAATGCGGCTTTGGTGATCATCGACTACCAACCGGTTCAGGTCAGCTCGATCCAATCGATGCCCAAGCGGACCCTCGTCGCCAACATCACCGCGGTGGCCAGGACCGCGAAGCTATTCGCCCTGCCGACGGTGATCGCTACCGTGAATGTCGCCACCGGTCGCAACCAACCCACCATCCACCAGATATCGGATGTTTTTCCGGATGTCGTGCCAATCGACCGGACCTCGATCAACGCGTGGGAGGACGCGGACTTCGTCGCCGCAGTCCGCAACACCGGCCGCAAGAAGCTGATCATGACGGCGCTCTGGACCGAGGTGTGCCTCGTGCACCCGGCGCTGGACGCGCTACAGGAGGGTTTCGAAGTCTATCCGGTGGTCGACGCGGTGGGTGGCACCTCCCGCGAGGCGCACGACGCCGGCTTGCTGCGCCTGGTCCAAGCCGGTGCCCAGCCCACCAGCTGGGTGCAGCTGATCTGCGAACTGCAGCGGGACTGGAACCGCGCGGCAACAGTGACCGGCTTTTCGGAGATCCTGTTCGCGGTCGAAGGCCACTGATCATGATCATGGAGACCGTCGACGCTGCGATGATCGAGCGGACCAACGCATCGCAGAAGCCGCCAGTCATCTTCATCCATGGCCTGTGGTCGAAGCCCAGCTCGTGGGACCGATGGGCCGAAATGTTCGAGGCCGCCGGCTATGCTCCGTTGGCGCCCGGGTGGCCGGCGGAGCTGGGCGGCGCCGCGGCACCGGAAACCATCGGCGAGGTCGCGGCACATTTCGCCCGCATCGCCGGGGCGCTCGACCGCCGCCCGGCGCTGATCGGCCATTCGTTTGGCGGGCTGATCGCGCAGACCCTGGCCGGGCGCGGGCTTTCGGCTGCGACGGTGGCGATCGAACCGGCTCCGTTTCGCGGGGTGCTGGAGCTGCCCGTCTGGACCGAGGCTCCCGTCGACGTCGAGGCCGCCGGGCGCGGACCGCTGCTGACGATCTCCGGCGAGCGCGACCACACCGTGCCGCCATCGGTCACCCGCGCCGCCTACGAACGGCAGAAGCGCAATAAGCGCCCTGTTACCGAGTTCGTCCAACTTCCGCGACGCGACCGCTCGCTGCCCATAAACAGCGGCTGGCGGGAGGTGGCGCAGACGGCGCTGACATTCGTGAGACGCTTTCTATGCCTTTTATAGCGTTCAGTCGCTCGTGTTTGAGGGCAGCTCAACTGCCGCTTCTGGCCAGGCAGCGGATGGCTCACCAACTTTTCCGCTTCGGTCGCCGCACTCCTTCCTAAAAATGTTCGCCCTCGGTCGACACCAACGCCGCCTGCCCCGCAATCTCATCCGCTCGCCAGCATCGCACCGCGTGCCCATCGGTCCGCGTTTCCAGCGCCGGCCCGGGCTCGCGCCGACACACCGCCTCGGCATACCGGCAGCGCGGGCTGAACGCGCATCCGTTCGGCGGATTGAGCGGATTGGGAAGATCGCCGCCTGTCGTCGCCAGCGGTGCGTGGCGCAGTGGATCGGGGATGGCGGCGATCAGGGCTTGGGTGTAGGGGTGCGCCGGCCGTTCGAAAATCTCGCGCCAGTGGCCGTTCTCGACGATGCGGCCGAGATACATCACGGCGACCTTGTCGCTCATGTGCTCGACGACGCCGAGGTCGTGGCTGATCATGATGTAGGAGAGACCGAGCGTTTCCTTCAATTCCAGCAGCAGATTGATGATCTGGGCGCGGATCGAGACATCGAGCGCCGAGACGGGCTCGTCGCAGATGACGATTTTGGGATTGAGGATCAGGGCGCGGGCGATGCCGATGCGCTGGCGCTGGCCGCCTGAGAATTCATGCGGGTAGCGGTCGGCCTGCTCCGGCCGCAGGCCTACATGCCGCAGCATCTTCGCGACGCGGTCCTCGATCTCGCTCTTGGCCGTGACGCCATGCACACGCAGGGGATCTTCCAGCGTGCGGCGAACGGTCTGGCGTGGATTGAGCGAGGCGTAGGGATCCTGAAACACGATCTGCACGATGCGGGCCAGCGCCTTGCGATCGCCGGATGGCCTGTTCGTCACGTCCTGTCCGTCCAGCACGATGCGGCCGCGCGTCGGCGTCACGAGACCAAGGATCGACAATGCGACTGTCGACTTGCCGGAGCCGGACTCGCCGACGAGGCCGAGGCATTCGCCGCGCTTCAGGGTGAGATCGACGCCGTCGACGGCACGGAGCAGCCGACGGCCTCGCCCCAGCAGGCCGCCGCCGAGCGGAAAATGGACCGCGAGATCCCTGACGCTGAGAATGACATCGTCGTCCGGCCGCGTCTCACCCAACCTGTCTTGCGGCTCATGCATGGTGATGACACCTGACCAGACCGCCGGCCTCCAGCAAATCCGCACCCGGCGCGGTGGTCCGGCAAATATCAGTCGCCTGTGCGCAGCGCGGATTGAACCGGCAGCCGTCGGGGAAATTGGTGATGGCCGGGACGACGCCCGCGATCTCCGTCAGCCGGGTGCGGCCAAGCGCGGCGCGACTGCCGAGCCGCGGCAGCGAGGCAACCAGGCCCCGCGTATAGGGGTGCGAGGGTGCCCGGAAAATATCGGCCGAGCCGCGCTCCTCGACGATGCGGCCGGCATACATCACAGCCACGCGGCGACAGACATTGGCAACCAGCCCCAGATCGTGGCTGATCATCAGGATTGCGGTTCCCCGCTCGGCGCACAGATTCCGCATCAGCTCAATGATTTCGGCTTGCACGGTGACGTCGAGTGCGGTTGTCGGCTCGTCGGCGATCAGGAGATCCGGACCGCAGGCGAGCGCGATGGCGATCATCACGCGCTGACGCATGCCGCCGGACAGCTGGTGCGGGTAATCGTTCACGCGCCGCTCCGGCGCGGGAACGCGGACGCTCGCAAGCGCCTCGACCGCGAGTCTGTCGGCTTCCCGCCAGCTCTTGCCCTTGTGCAGCACGAACATCTCGGCGATCTGTCGGCCCACCGGCGAGACCGGGTTCAGCGCCGTCATCGGCTCCTGGAAGATCATGGCGATGCGATTGCCGCGCAGATCCCGTTGCCGGCCGGCTGAAAGGTGCTGGATCTCGCGCCCCTCGAACCGGATGACGCCGCCGCCGATCGACAAAGGCTGCCGCAACAGACCAATCAAGGCGAGCGCGGTGATGCTCTTGCCGCAGCCGGATTCGCCGACGAGGCCGAAGGTCTCGCCGCGATCGATGCGGAATGAAATACCCTCGGCCGCCGCAACGCGCTGCGTTCCATCGTCGAGATCGATACGCAGATCCTCGACTTCGATCAGCGGCGCGCCGGTCATGTGCGCCGGCTCCGCGATTGTGGATCGAGAATGTCGCGCAGGCCGTCGCCGAGCAGATTGAGGCCGAGCACCGTCAGGAAGATGGCAAGGCCGGGAAACACCGAGAGCCACGGCGCCGTCGTGATCTGATCGCGGGCATCCGACAACATGCTGCCCCAGCTCGGGAACGGCGGGCGGACGCCGAGGCCGAGGAACGACAATGCGGCTTCCGACAAGACCGCGCTGCCCATGCCGAGCGTGCCGATGACGACGATCGGCCCCAACATGTTCGGCAGCAGCTGGGTGATCATGATGCGCAGATCGCCGTAGCCGAGCACGGTCGCGGCCTGCACATAGCCCTGGCTCCTCAGCGACAGCGCCGAGGCCCGCGCGATCCGGCACGTGAAGGACCAGTTGGTCAAGCCGAGTGCGATCAGAAGGCTGGTCAGGCCGGGGCCAAGCACCGCCATGATGGCCAGCGCGAAGATCAGCGAGGGAATCGCGAGCATGAGATTGGTCAGGCCGTTGACGACATCGTCCCACCAGCCGCCCCAATAGCCGGCGCTCAGGCCCAGCGCCACGCCGATGACGCTGTTGATGAGCTGCGAGACGATGCCGACCGTCAGCGAAACGCGCGCGCCATAGACGACGCGGGAATAGATGTCGCGGCCCTGGTCGTCGGTGCCGAACCACCAGGTCCAGCTCGGAGGCTCTTCCGCGTTGAGCAGATTGGCGTCCAGGACGGGATCGGTATGCGCCAGCCAGGGCGCGAGCAGGCCGACCAGGATCGCAAGCGCGAACAGCGCGCCACCGATGATGAGATTGGCGCGGAGCTTCATGCGTATCTGATCCTGGGATCGATCACGCCATAGAGCACGTCGATCAGCAGATTGATGGCGAGAAAGGACAGCACCACGACGAGAATGGAGCCCTGCACGGCCGGAATGTCGCGCTGCAGGACACTGTCGACCAGCAGCGAGCCGATGCCCGGCCAGGAATACAATTTCTCGACCACGACCGCCTGCCCCATCAGCCCGCCGAACTGCAGGCCGACGGTGGTGAGAATGATGACAAGCGCGTTGCGCATCACATGCCACTTCACGACCCGGGTCTCGCTCATGCCCTTGGAGCGCGCGGTGCGAACGAAATCCGCGGTCATGATCTCGAGCACGGCGGCGCGTGTCGTCCGGGCGAACAGCGCCATCGGCGAGACGCCGAGCGTCACGGCAGGCAGGATCAGATATTTCAGAGCGCCATCGCCATAGCCGAAACTCGGCAGCCAGCCGAGCTTCAACGCAAACAAATACATCAGCACCAGTCCGAGCCAAAATTTGGCGATCGAAAGTCCTGACACCGCCACGACCATGGCCAGCGTGTCGACGATGCCCCCCGGCTTCAGCGCGGCGATGAAACCCAGGGGTACCCCTATCACGACAGAAAACACCATGGCGGTGAAGATGAGCTGGAGCGTCGGCCATATCCGTTTGGCGATCATGAACGTCACAGGCTCGCGCGTGCGGAACGACGTTCCGAAATCACCGGTCGCAAGCTTGGCGATGTAGGTGCCGAAGCGGATATAGACGGGATCGTCGAGGCCGAGCTGCTTCTTCATGCGCAGCTCGACCTGCGGATCGGCATCGTCGCTCATGGACGAGACGATGCTGCCGGGAACGACGCTGAACAGCACGAACACCAGAGCCACCACCGCGAGCACGGTCGGAATGGTCTGCAGCAGGCGGCGGAACAGGAAGGAGAGCATCGGCAGTTTTCCTCTCTCCCTCCGTCGTTCATCTCGACGGAGGGAGCGCGAGAGCGTGTGTCACTTCGCGGGCGAGCTCTCGTCGACCCAGAGGTCTTCGACATTCTGATGGGTGAGTTCCGTCGCGTTCAGCTGAATTCCCTTGAGCCACGGCTGCACCGCCATGACCGCCTTGTTGTAGTTGAAGAACCAGACCGGCGCCTCCTCGTAGAGGAGCGCGTTGGCCTTTTGCAGCAGCTGGGTACGCTTTGCAGCGTCATCGGACTGTCCGGCCTCGTCGATCAGCTTGTCGAACTCGGGATTCTTGAAGTTCATGTAGTTGCAGGCTGATTGCGGCGTCGCCGAGTGGAAGCATTTGAGGGCGGCCTGGGGATCTGGTCCGGTCGCCTGCGAGTAGATGAAGGCCTGGTAGTCGCCGCTGCGAACCACCTCCGCCAGCACCGCGGTCTCGACCTGCTTGACCTTGGCCTTGATGCCCACCCGGTCCAGCATCGGGATCACGGCCGAGACGATCGGCAGACCCCAGCTCTCGTTCTGGCTGGTGGTCCATTCGAATTCGAAGCCCGTGGGATAGCCGGCGTCAGCGAGCAGCTGCTTGGCCTTGGCGGGATCGAAGGCATAGGGCTTCATGGCCTTGTCGTAGGCGGGAGAGGTCAGCGGCAGCCAGCTGGTGGCCCGGTAGGCCTTGCCCTTGACCAGCTTGTTGATGATCAGGTCAGTGTCGATCGCGTAGTTGATCGCCTGCCGGACCCGCTTGTCGGCGAACGGCTTGAACGCGGGATTCATCCCCATGTAGCGGGTGAAGACCTCGGCGACTTCGACGACGGTGCCCTTGAGGTCGGCGTCGTTCTGATAGGCGACATATTGCGCCGGTCCCAGCACCGAGGTGTCGATCTCCTTGTTGCGGAAGGCGACATCGCGTGCCGCGGCCTCGCCCATGACCGACACGATGATCTTGTCGGCGTAGGGCTTGCCGGCCTTGTAGAACCGGTCCCACCGCTCCAGAACGATGCGCGATCCCGGCACGTGCTCGACGAACTTGAACGGCCCAAGACCGATCGGCTTCTGGAGAAAGCTGTCCTTGGCGGCTTCGTCGGCGGGATAGATCGACGTGATCGCGTTCCAGAAGTAGAAACCCGGATCGACTTTCTCGGTCAGCTTCATCTCGATTGTAAAGTCGTCGATTTTCTTCAGGCCGGAGATCTCCTTGGCCTGCCCCTTCTCGACCGCCGCCGCGCCCTCGATCACGCGGACATAACGCGCGCCGGGATAAGCCTTGGTGCCGTCCATGATGCGGTTGTAGGTCCAGATGACGTCGTCGGCCGTCATCTTGCGGCCGTTGTGGAAATAGGCGTCGTCGCGCAGCTTGAAGGTGTGAACGAGACCGCCGCCCGAGATCACATCTTCCTTGGCAAGCTCCAGAACCGGCTTGCCTTCCGCGGAATTCCAGATGTAGAGCGACCGGTGCAACGCCTTGGCGTAGATCTCGTCCTGGGCGCGCTGCGTGGTAAGAATGTCCAGGCTGGTGAAACTCGAGCCATAAGGCGCGGTCATGCGGATGGTTCCGCCCTTGCGCGGCGTCTGGGCCTCCGCCGAGGCGACGAGCGCCAGTCCCAAACCCGCGACGATCGCCACTATCCTGAACATCATGGTCCCTCCGACAACGCAAGCCGTGCTCTGGTCCGAGAGTTGATCATCCGCGGCACGTCGAGCGCAAGCGCCTTGAAGGGGTTGACGTATGCGCGGGTCGCGCCGATTTGCGAGGACGCCCGCTAGAACTCCGGCTGCCAGTCGCGCAATTTTCGCGCTGCGGCGGTGACGTCCGCGATGGTCGGAAACGCCCCCGTCTCCAGCATCATCGTCCTTGCCAGCCGCACGGCGCGTGCTTCGCTGATCGCGCGCCGGCGCGGATCCTCGATCAGCTCGAAATCGATATTGTGGGCGAGACCGAAGATGCGGCGGATGGTTTTTGCCGCGGCGAAGCCGACCGTGTCCGCAAACAGCCGCTGCATGTAGGCCTGCCGCTCGGCCTCCAGTCGTGCCGCGCCTGTCTCGCCGGCGAAGAGCGAGGCGGGATAGGCATCGCCTGCGGCGCCGGCGCGCCAGAGCTCGAGGAACTTGCGCGCGAACGCGTTCCAGACGTTCTCGACCGTCTCCAGCACCCAGGCCTCGAACGCACGCCGCTCGCCCGGCGAGCGCTCGTGACCGGCGGAGGCAAAATAAGCCATCAGGAGGTTCGCCAGCACCGCGCCGACGTCGAAACCCATCGGGCCGTAGAATGCGAATTCGGGGTCGATCACCCGCGTCTCGCCGTCCGTGACCATGATCGAGCCGGTGTGCAGGTCGCCGTGGAGCAGCGCCTCGGGGCTGGCCATGAACTTCAGCTTCAGCCGGGAGATCGCGACATGCAGGTCCATGTCCTCGCGGAGCTCTGCGGCGAGCGCATCGAGATAGGGCGCGGTCCAGCGGTTCTGCTCGGCGATGCGGTAGGGATCGGTGAAGATCAGATCCTCAGTGATCTTGCACAGTGCATGGTTGCCGGCGAAGGCTGCGATGGCTTGCTTCTTTTCGGCCGCCGACAGCGCGAGGTCGGAGGTGAAGAACAAGGTCCGCGCCATGAAGGTGGTGATGTCATCGACAAAGCGCGGGTACTGAGTCCCCGCAACCATCCCCTTGCGCATGATGATGTGGGGCTCGAGCAGCTCCATCACTGTCAGCGCCAAGGCCTCGTTGTGATGCAGCAGCGCCGGCACGAGGCCGGGCGCGAGCTCGGCCTGCCGCGACAAAGCGAGATATTCGTAATGAGCCCGGGACAGCGGCAGTGGCCAGCTTTCGCCGACGAGGCGGACATAGGGCAGCGCCTGCTTGACGGCGACGCCGCCGCGGCCGCCCTTGACGATGAAGACGAGATTGAGATTGCCGTCGCCGACTTCGGTGATCGACCAGGAGGCCGGCTCGCCACCGAGGGTCCCTGCGAGGTCCGGAACGCCTGCGAGATAATCCCGCAAGTCAGCCTCATGCAGAATCCGATAATCCCCTGCCCCGTCTCCGGTCATGACGATCCCATCCCATCTAGGGGCCGGATCGTTACTCCCGCTCCAGGAAGCTCGAGCCGATCTCGGCCTTTCTTTTGATCGGATCGTAATCACAATAGACGCTGTCCGCCACCAGCGTGTAGCTGGCGCTGACGGTGTATTTGTCTGTTTTGACCGAGTTCAGGCCGATCACCGCGGTGCTCTTGCCGCCGTTCCATTTGAACGGCGTCGAGCTCTTGGCCTGCTCGCAGGCGATCACGGCCTCGTTGAAAACGTAGCCCTCGACAAACGCCTTCAGGGTGCGCACCTGCACGGCCATCTTCCACTCGAAATAGCCGATGGCACCGAGGCCGGCGACGATCAGCACCAGAAGCGCGACGACGATCCTCTGAAAAGTCATTGGTCCCCCAACAAAGCCAACCACGAAATCCTAAAACGGCATGCCCATCAATTTCGACAGGCGTTCGATCGAGAGATAACCGGCGTGATAGGCGACCATGGCGATCCCGTAGATGATCGCCGAGATGATAGTGGTCCAGATCAGCTTGCTCCTCATCCGCGTCAGGATCGGCGCGCCGGGGTCGCTGCCCGGCACTCCGACGCCGTCCTCGTGCTGGCTGCGCACGCCGAACGGCAGCGTCAGGAACAGCGCGATCCACCAGATGACGAAGTAGATCGCGATTGCCGTTGAGATCTGGATGGCCATGGCTTCGGCCTATGCCTGCTCGATTTCGACCAGCGCGCCGGAAAAGTCCTTCGGGTGCAGGAACAGCACCGGCTTGCCATGGGCGCCGATCTTCGGCACGCCGTCGCCGAGCACCCTTGCGCCCTCCTTCACCAGCGTGTCGCGCGAGGCGATGATGTCGACCACCTCATAGCAGACGTGGTGGATGCCGCCGTCGGCGTTGCGGTCGAGGAACTTTGCGATCGGCGAGGCCTCGCCAAGCGGCTCGATGAACTCGATCTTGGTGTTGGGCAACGTCGCGAACACGGTGGTGACGCCATGCTCGGGCAGCGCGACGGCCTCCGAAATCTGGGCCCCGAATGCGGCGCCATAGATTTTGGCGGCCTTGACGGCGTCCTTGGTCGCGATCGCGACATGATTGAGCCGGCCCAGCATGTTTCTCTCCCGTTACACTGTCAGCACATGTACCAGACAGGGGGGCTTCTTACCCCAATGTTCGTTGATCACCGAACGGACAGCGCGTCGCACAGATTCAGCCAGCGCATCCGCGTCGCGACGGCGCGCCTTCGGCAGACCTTCGATGGTGGAGACCACGGCGTCGAAGACGATGTCGTCGAAGGGCTCGCCCGCTTTGTTCTTCTCGGGGATGCCGATCAGATCGACCTCGGGATCGTCGACGAGTTCACCTTGCTGCGTCATGGCAATGGCGACGAAGGCGCAGCCGGAGAAGGCCATGCGGCGCCGCTCCACCACGGCGCGGGACTTGGAGTCCTCCAGAATCGTGCCGTCCTTGTAGAGACGGCCCGCAGGCACCTGCCCAATGATGCCGGGATCGCCGGGGCCGAGCTTGACGAGGTCGCCGTTGCGGCAGACCAGCACGCGCGGCACGCCGGCGGCACGCGCGAGCTTGGCGTGCTCGTTCAGGTGCAGGGCCTCGCCGTGGACCGGGATCAGGAGCTGCGGCCTGGTCCAGGCGATCATGTCGCGCAATTCGTCGCGGCGGGGATGGCCGGAGACATGGACCAGCTGGTCGCGGTCGGTGATGACCTCCACGCCCTGCAAGACCAGGCCATTGATGATCGCGCCGACCGCCTTCTCGTTGCCGGGAATGGTGCGCGAGGAGAAGATCACGCTGTCGCCGCGGTTGAGCGTGATCTCGGGATGGTCGTCATTGGCGATCCGCGCCAGCGCGGCACGGGGCTCGCCCTGGCTGCCGGTGCAAAGCGCCAGCACCTTGTCCTGCGGCAGATGACCGTAGACCTCGGCGGAGCGGAAACTCTGCACGCCGTCGAGATAGCCGGTCTCGCGGGCGACCTGCACCACGCGTTCCATGGCGCGGCCGACCACGACGACCTCACGGTCGGCGGCCTTCGCAGCGATGGCGACGGCCTTCAGACGCGCGACGTTGGAGGCAAAGGTCGTGACTGCGACGCGGCCCTTGGCGGCCTTGACGAGCTCGGTGATGGACCTGGCAACCTCGGCTTCCGAGGGTGAGCGGCCGTCGCGCACGGCGTTCGTGGAATCGCCGATCAGGGCGAGCAGGCCCGCATCGCCGAGCTCCCGCAGCCGCTTTTCGTCGGTCGGGCGGCCGATGATCGGGGTCGGATCGATCTTCCAGTCGCCGGTGTGCAGCACCGTCCCGACGTCGGTGTGAATCGCCAACGCATGCGACTCCGGAATCGAATGCGCGACCGGAATGAACTCGACGTTGAACGGGCCGATATCGACGCGCCCGCCCGACGGCACCACCGTCACCGGGATCTTCGGCGCATTGCGCTCGGCGGCACACTTGGCCTCGAACAGCGCGGCGCTGAACTGCGTCGCGTAGATCGGGCATTTCAGCTTCGGCCACAGGTCGATGATGGCGCCGAAATGGTCCTCATGGGCGTGGGTCAGCACCAGCCCCATCAGGTTCTTGCGTTCCTTCTCCAGGAAGCTGACGTCGGGCATGATCAGGTCGATGCCCGGCAGATGCTCCTCGTCGCCGAAGGAGACGCCGAGATCGATCGCGAGCCAGGCCCGCTGCTGGCGGTTGCCGAGGCCGTAGATCGACAAATTCATGCCGATCTCGCCGACGCCGCCGAGCGGTGCAAATACCAGTTCTTCAGGCTTCGCCATCACGCAGCTCCCACGGAGGCGGCCGTGCCGAAGAACACCTCGCCCGCGGCCACCGGCACGCGCCGGCCCTCCGCAGTGCGGACGATCAGGCAGCCGGTGTCGTCGATCGTGTCAAAAATGCCTTCCAGCGTCATCACTCCCGTGTGGATCGCGACCCGCTCGCCGAGGCCGGCGGCGCGCTCCAGCCACAATTTGCGAATTTCGGCAAAGCCGCGGCCATTGTCCCAGATACCGCGGAACTCCACCCAGGCATCGGAGAGCGCCGAGAACAGCTCTTCAGCGCTGATCTGGACGCCGAGCGCGGCCAGTGACACCGCCGGTGTGGGCGTGCCCTCGGGCGCGGCGACGACATTGGTGCCGATGCCGACGACGATGGCAAGGCGGTCGCCGATGGCTTCGGCCTCCAGGCCGATGCCGACCAGCTTCTTGCCGCTGGCCAGCACGTCGTTCGGCCATTTCAGGGTGTAGCGGGGACGGCCCTCGCCAAGGCGCAGTGCCGCCTCCAGGCTGACCTTCTCCAGGGCGGCCTCCTCGGCCAGCCCGGCCGCAAAGCCGATCGTCGCGGCGACAGAAGGGGCGACGTCCAGCACTTCGAGGACGCTGGCTGCGAGGTTACCCTTCGGTGCGATCCAGGCGCGTTGGCGGCGGCCACGGCCGGCGGTCTGCTCCGACGTCACGAACCACATCGGGCCGCGTTCGCCGCGCCTCGCGTGCTCGATCGCCTCGGTATTAGTCGAGCCGGTCCGTTCGAAAGCTGCGAGCTTGTAGCCCGCCGACGCCGCACGAGGACCGAGCGCGAATGCCATCCTAGAACAGCGACTTGGCCGCGGCGGAGGCGACGCTCACCACCGGGCCCGCGAACAGGGCGAAGAGGATGTTGAACAGACCCGCAACCGCCAGCACCGTCTTGACTTCGACGCGCACCGGATCGACCTGCCCGGCCGGCTCGTCGAAATACATCGTCTTGACGATGCTGAGATAGTAGTAGGCGCCGACCACGCTGGTCAGCACGCCGATAACGGCGAGCGTGAACAAATTCGCCTTGATGGCGGCGACGAAGACGTACCATTTGGCGAAGAAGCCGGCCAGCGGCGGGATGCCGGCGAGCGAGAACAGCAGCATCGCGAACATGAAGGCGAGCAGCGGATTGGTCCGCGAGAGACCTGCGAAATCGCTGATCTGCTCGACCGGCTGGCCGTTGCGCTTCATCGCCAGGATGATGGCGAAGGAGCCCAGCGTCATCGCGACATAGATCACGATGTACATCAGCACGCCCTGCGCGCCCTCGACCGTGCCTGCGGCGAGGCCGACCAGGGCAAAGCCCATATGGCCGATCGAGGAATAGGCCATCAGGCGCTTGATGTTGCTCTGCCCGATCGCGGCGAACGAACCCAGCGCCATCGAGGCGATCGACACGAACACCAGGATCTGCTGCCACTGCGAGACGATCCCCGGGAATGCGGTCAGCGTGACGCGCGTGAAGACCGCGAGCGCGGCCACTTTCGGGGCCGAGGCGAAGAAGGCGGTGACCGGGGTCGGTGCGCCCTCGTAGACGTCGGGCGTCCACATGTGGAACGGCACGGCCGAGACCTTGAAGCAAAGGCCGGCGAGCAGGAAGACCAGGCCGAACACCAGGCCGACATTCGAGATCGTCGCGGCCGCCGCGATGCCGGTGAAGGCGACGGTGCCGGTGAATCCGTAAATCAGCGAGGAGCCGTAGAGCAGCATGCCCGACGACAGCGCGCCGAGCACGAAATACTTCAGGCCGGCTTCGGTCGACTTGGCGTTGTCACGGTTCGAGGCCGCCACAACGTAGAGCGCCAGCGACATCAATTCGAGGCCGAGATAGAGCGAGATCAGATCGCCGGCCGAGATCAGCACCATCATGCCGAGCGTCGAGAGCAGCACCAGGATCGCGTATTCGAAGATGCGGCGCGACGGATCCGACAGGAACTCGGTCGACAGCACCAGCGTCACGGCCGAGCCGATCAGAGCCAGGATTTTCATGAAGCGGGCAAAATCATCGACGATGAAGCTGCCGCCGAAGGTCACGTGCTTGCCCGCGGGCAGCATGTATTCGAGCACGCCGACCACGATCAGGAGCAGCACCGCAAGCGTCGTGACCGTCTTGGTGGTCTCCTGCCCGCGATAGGCGCCGAGCATCAGGAGTGCCATGGCTCCGACCGCGAGCACGAGCTCGGGCAGCACCGGCGCCAGTTGATAACCTGCAGTCTCAAAGCTCATGGCGATATCCTGACCTGCCCGCTCACTGGAGCAGTGCGGCGGCCTTCACGGCCGTCACAGCGGTGTTGTAATTGTTGACGAGTTGCTGGACCGAGGCCGCCGACATGTCGAGCACCGGCTTCGGATAGATGCCGAACAGGATCGTCAGCGCGATCAGCGGGAACAGCGTCAGGCCCTCCCGGAAGGTGAGATCCTTCATGCTCATCAGCGACGGCTTGACCAGCGCCCCGAAGACGACCTTGCGGTAGAGCCACAGCGCGTAGCAGGCCGACAGGATCACGCCGAAGGTGGCGAAGAACGCGGTCGGGATCGAGACCTTGAAGGTGCCGAGCAGCGTCATGAATTCGCCGACGAAGCCGGAGGTGCCGGGCAGACCGACATTGGCCATGGTGAAGACCATGAAGGTCAGCGCGTAGAGCGGCATCCGGTTGACGAGGCCGCCATAGGCCGCGATGTCGCGGGTGTGCATGCGGTCGTAGACGATGCCGACGCAGAGGAACAGCGCGCCGGAGACGATGCCGTGCGAGATCATCTGGAACACGCCGCCGGCGACGCCCTGCATGGTACCGGCAAAGATACCCATGGTGACGAAGCCCATATGCGCCACCGAGGAGTACGCGATCAGCTTCTTCATGTCCTCCTGCATCAGCGCCACCAGCGAGGTGTAGATGATGGCGATGGTCGAGAGCGTGAACATCAATGGCGCGAAGTCGTGCGAGGCCAGCGGGAACATCGGCAGCGAGAAACGCAGGAAGCCGTAGCCGCCCATCTTCAGCATGATCGCCGCCAGGACCACCGAGCCTGCGGTCGGCGCCTCGACGTGGGCGTCGGGGAGCCAGGTGTGCACCGGCCACATCGGCATCTTCACCGCGAACGAGGCGAAGAAAGCAAGCCACGCCCAGGTCTGCAGCGAGCGCGGCACGGCGGTGTGCATCAGGGTCGGGATATCGGTGGTGCCGCCGTTCCAGTACAGCGCCATGATGGCGAGCAGCATCAGGACCGAGCCGAGCAGCGTGTAGAGGAAGAACTTGAAGGACGCATAGACCCGGCGCGGACCGCCCCAGACGCCGATGATCAGGAACATCGGGATCAGGCCGCCTTCGAAGAACAGGTAGAACAGCACGAGATCGAGCGCCGAGAAGGTGCCGACCATCAGCGTTTCCAGGATCAGGAACGCCATCATGTATTCGCGGACGCGGTTAGTGATCGCCTTCCAGCTCGCGATGATGCAGAACGGCATGATGGCGGTGGTCAGGATCACCAGCGGCAGCGAGATGCCGTCCACGCCCATGTGGTAGGTGATGCCGGTGGCGAGCCAGTTCGCCTTCTCGACGAACTGGAAGTCGGCGTTCGACGCATCGAACCGCATGACCAGGATCACCGACACCGCGAAGGTGATCAGCGTGGTCCACAGCGCGATCCAGCGCGAGTTGCGCCGCGCCGCCTCGTCATCGCCGCGGCTGAGATAGACGATCAGCGCGCCGACCAGCGGCAGGAACGTCGTGACGGATAGAATTGGCCAGGTCGTCATTTACTGGCCTCCAAAGCCGAACATGAACCAGGTGATCAGGCCGGCGGCACCGATCAGCATGGCGAACGCGTAGTGGTAGAGATAACCGGTCTGGATCTTCACGACATTGCGGGTGACATCCAGCACGCGGGCCGAGACGCCGTCGGGACCGAGCCCGTCGATGATGAAGCCGTCGCCCTTCTTCCAGAGCTGGTAGCCAATCCACTTCGCCGGACGGACGAAGATGATGTCGTAGAGCTCGTCGAAGTACCATTTGTTGAGCAGGAACTTGTACAGCATCGGCTGCGTGTTCGCGAGCTCGACCGGCAGATAGGGCCGGCGGATGTAGAACAGGTACGACACCAGGAAGCCCAGCACCATCATCACCGTCGGCAGGAAGGCGATGGTCTCGGGGATGTGGTGCATCTCCTCGATGATGTGCGGGTTCATCTTCACGGATTCGCGGAAGAACTCCTCGATGCCGTGACCGGCGAACAGCTCCTTGAACGGGAAGCCGGCCAGGATGGAGCCGACCGCGAGCACACCGATCGGAATCAGCATCCAGATCGGCGCTTCATGCGCAGCCTCGTAGTGATGCTCGTCATGCGGCTCGCCGTGGAAGGTCTTGAAGATCAGGCGCCACGAGTAGAACGAGGTCAGGCCGGCCGCGATGACCGTCATCAGGAAGCCGTACATCGCGAATGGATTATGCGAGGCGTAGGCGGACTCGATGATCGCGTCCTTGGAGAAATAGCCGGCGGTCAGCGGGAAGCCGGTGAGCGCGAGTGTGCCGACCACCATCACCGCGTAAGTGTAGGGGATCTTGCGCCACAGGCCGCCCATGTTGCGGATGTCCTGCTCGTGGTGCATCGCGTAAATCACCGAGCCGGAGCCCAAGAACAACAGCGCCTTGAAGAAGGCGTGCGTGAACAAATGGAACATGCCGACCGAATAGGCCCCTGCTCCCATCGCCACGAACATGTAACCGAGCTGCGAACAGGTCGAGTAAGCGACGATGCGCTTGATGTCGTTCTGGACGAGGCCGATGGTCGCCGCGAAGAACGCCGTGGTGGCGCCGAAGAACATCACGACGGCCTGCGCGTTCGGCGCGAGCTCGAACAGCGGCGACAGGCGCGCCACCATGAAGACGCCGGCGGTGACCATGGTCGCGGCGTGGATCAGCGCCGACACCGGGGTCGGGCCTTCCATCGCGTCCGGCAACCAGGTGTGCAGCAGGAACTGCGCCGATTTGCCCATCGCGCCCATGAACAGCAGCAGGCAGGTCAGGGTCAGTGCGTCGGCGTGCCAGCCGAGGAAGTCGATGGTCTTGCCGGTCAGGCCGGGCGCAGCATGGAAGATGGTCTCGAAATCGGTCGAGCCGGCCAGCAGGAAGATCGCGAAAATGCCGAGCGCAAAACCAAAGTCGCCGACGCGGTTGACCACGAAGGCCTTGATGGCGGCAGCGTTCGCCGACGGCTTCTGGTACCAGAAACCGATCAAGAGGTAGCTCGCCAGACCCACGCCTTCCCAGCCGAAGAACAGCTGCACGAGATTGTCCGCGGTCACCAGCATCAGCATGGCGAAGGTGAACAGCGAGAGATAGCCGAAGAAGCGTGGCCGGTTCGGATCCTCGTCCATGTAACCGATGGAATAGAGGTGAACGAGCGAGGACACGGTGGTCACCACCACCAGCATCACGGCGGTGAGCGTGTCGACCCGCAGCGTCCAGTAGACCTGGAGATCGCCGGAGAGGATCCACGGCAGCAGCGGAATGCGCATGTCGTGGTGCATGAAGCCGACATCGACCAGCGTCATCCAGGACAGCGCCGCCGACACGAACAGCAACGCGGTGGTGATCAGCTCGGCGCCGCGCGAGCCTGCCGCGGGCGGTTCGGAGACGTGGTGGTCGTCGTGGCCGTCGCCGGGCTCGTGGTGGGTCTCGTGGATGACCGACGCATCCTCATTGATCGTGTCGGACGCATGGGCGTGTGCGCCATGGCCGTGATCATCGTGATGCTCGACCGTGTCGCCCGAGGGGTTGCGGGCATGCGCGCCGAAAAGCGCGATCAAGCCGGCCAGAATGGCACCCAGCAGAGGCAGGAAGACGATTGCCTGGACCATGATTTAATCTTTCCGCATGATCTGGTCGGAAAACCGGTATCCACTTTTCCGGATCATGCGATCAGCCCTTCATCAGATTGACGTCCTCAACCGCGATCGAGCCGCGGTTGCGGAAATAGACCACCAGGATGGCGAGACCGATCGCGGCTTCAGCGGCCGCGACGGTGAGCACCAGGAGCGCGAACACCTGCCCGACGATGTCGCCGAGGAAGGTCGAGAACGCCACGAGGTTGACGTTGACCGCGAGCAGGATCAGCTCGATCGACATCAGGATGACGATGATGTTCTTGCGATTCAGGAAGATGCCGAGGATGCCGAGCGTGAACAGGATCGCGCCGACCGCAAGATAGTGTCCGAGCCCGATCGTCATTTCACCCACTCCGCCGCGTCAGAATCCTGGAGCCCCTGCCCCGGCGTCACCTTGCGTATCGCCATCGCTATTTCGGGCGTGCGCGCGTTCTGAACGTTGATGTCCTGCCGCTTGACGCTCGCCTTGTGCCGCAGCGTCAGCACGATGGCGCCGATCATCGCGACCAGCAGCACCATGCCCGAGAGCTGGAAGTAGTGGATGTACTTGGTATAGAGCACCAGGCCCAGCGCCTCGGTATTGGAGACGTTGGTCGGGATCGCCGCCGTGATCGTCTTGGCGACGCCGGGGTTGATGACCCAGAAGCCGACCGTGAGCAGCAGCTCGAACAGGAAGATGCCGCCGATCACGAGGCCGACCGGGAGGTACTCGATAAAGCCTTCGCGCAGCTCGAGGAAGTCGACGTCGAGCATCATGATCACGAACAGGAACAGCACCGCGACGGCGCCTACATAGACGACGATCAGGATCATCGCGAGGAATTCGGCGCCCATCAACACGAACAGGCCGGAGGCGTTGACGAAGGCCAGGATCAGGTACAGCACGGAGTGCACGGGATTGCGCGAGACAATCACCATCACCGCCGAGGCGACGCAGACGCCGGCGAACAGATAGAAGAACAGCGCGGGAAGGATCATGCTCTCATCTCACCGGTACGGCGCGTCGAGTTCGATCGCTTTCGCGATCTCGCGTTCCCAGCGGTCGCCATTGGCGAGCAGCTTGGCCTTGTCATAGAACAGTTCCTCGCGGGTCTCGGTCGCGAACTCGAAGTTCGGACCTTCGACGATGGCATCGACCGGACAGGCTTCCTGGCAGAGGCCGCAATAGATGCACTTCACCATGTCGATGTCGTAGCGCACGGTCCGGCGGGTGCCGTCGTTGCGGCGCGGACCGGCCTCGATGGTGATGGCCTGGGCCGGGCAAACCGCTTCGCACAGCTTGCAGGCGATGCAGCGCTCTTCACCGTTCGGATAGCGCCGCAGCGCATGCTCGCCGCGGAAGCGTGGCGAGATCGGCCCCTTCTCGAAGGGATAGTTCAGCGTCGGCTTCGGCTGGAAGAAATAGCGCATGGCGAGGAAGAACGCCGAGACGAATTCCGACAGCAGAAGCGAGCGTGCAGTGGCGTTGATGTTGATACCCATGACGGCCCTCACTTCGGCGCGATGCCGGCAAAGTGCAGCACACCGGCCACCACGATCACCATCGCCAGCGACAACGGAAGGAAGACTTTCCAGCCGAGGCGCATCAGTTGATCGTAGCGGTAGCGCGGCACGATCGCCTTGGCCATCGCGAACAGGAAGAACATGAAGAACAGCTTCAGCGAGAACCAGATGATCCCCGGCACCCAATTGAAGGGCGGCAGGTCCACCGGCGGTAGCCAGCCTCCGAGGAACAGGATCGTCGCCATCGCGCACATCGTGGCAATCGCGACATACTCGCCGAGCATGAACAGCAGATACGGCGTCGAGCCGTACTCGACCATGAAGCCGGCGACGAGCTCGGATTCCGCTTCGACGAGGTCGAACGGCGGGCGGTTGGTTTCCGCCAACGCCGAGACGTAGAAGATCACGAACATCGGGAACAGCGGCCAGACGTACCAGTTCAGGATGGTGAGCTGCGGCAGCCCGATCAGGCTGGCGAGGCCGCGGACATGCTGCGCCTCGACCACGGCCGAGAGGTTCAGCGTGCCGGCGCAGAGCAGCACCGTGATGATGACGAAGCCGATCGAGACCTCGTAGGAGACCATCTGCGCCGCCGAGCGCAGCGCCGCGAGGAACGGATATTTCGAGTTCGACGACCAGCCGGCCATGATGATGCCGTAGATCGACAGCGACGAGATCGCGAAGATGAAGAGAACGCCGACATTGATGTCGGAGATCACCCAGCCGAGATTGGTCGGGATCACCGCCCAGGCCGCGAGCGCGAGCACGCATGAGACCAAGGGGGCAAGGAGAAACACGCCCTTGTTGGCGCCGGACGGGATGATCGGCTCCTTCAGCACGAACTTCAGGAGGTCGGCGAAGGATTGCAGCAGGCCCCAGGGACCGACCACGTTCGGGCCGCGGCGGATCTGCACCGCCGCCCAAATCTTGCGGTCGGCGAGCAGGATGTAGGCGATCGCCACCAGCAGGACGACCAGCACCAGGACGCTCTCCGCGATCATGATGATCAGCGGCCAGAGAAACCCGGTCCAGAATGCGCTTTCGAAGAATTCCATCGGCTCACTCCGCTGCGGTCAGCATCTGCCCGGAGGCAAGCCGCGAACACTCCGCCATCACGGCGGACGCACGCGCGATTGGGTTGGTCAAATAGAAGTCCTCGACAAGCGGCTTGAACGGAGCCTTCTCCGTTGTGCCGCCCTTCCCCGCGAGCTTCTTGATCTGATCGGCCGAGCCGGCCTCGATCTGATCGAGACGGATCAGATGCGGCACGGCCTTGAAGATCGCCTGGCGCAGGGCCGAAAGCGAATCATAGCCAAGCTTCTTGCCGAGCGCCTCCGACAGCGCGCGGACAATCGCCCAGTCCTCGCGAGCCTCGCCCGGCGGGAATGCGGCCCGTCCGGTCATCTGCACGCGGCCTTCGGTGTTGACGTAGATCGCCGACTTCTCGGTATAGGCGGCTGCCGGCAGGATCACGTCGGCGCGATGGGCGCCGCGGTCGCCGTGGGTGCCGATATAGACGACGAAGGTGCCGTCCGACGGCTTGATCTCGTCGGCGCCGAGCAGGAACAGCAGATCGAGCGTCCCGAACGTCGTCATCTGCGCCGCGTTCAGCCCGCCCTGACCGGCGACAAAGCCGATGTCGAGCGCACCGACGCGCGAGGCACTCTCATGCAGCACGCCAAAGCCGATCCAGCCGTCCTTGAGCGCGCCGACGTCGAGCGCGAGCTTGGCCGCGGCTGCGAGAATGGCGGCGCCGTCGTGGCGCGAGGCGGCGCCGGCACCGACCAGGATGATCGGGTTCTTGGCGTTCTTCAGCACGTCCATGAAGGAGTGCTTGCCGGCCGCGAGCTCACCGAGCGTCTCGGTGCCCGCGCCGAGGTGATCATAGTCGTAAGTCAGATCGGCCTTGGCGCCGATCACGCCGACCTTGAAACCGCCGGCGCGCCAGCGCTTGCGAATGCGGGCGTTGAACACGGCCGCCTCTTTCCGCGGATTGGCGCCGATGATGAGCAGCGCATCGGCCTGCTCGACGCCGGCGAGCGTCGGATTGAAAATGTAGGAGCCGCGGCCGAGCGCGGGATCGAAGGCATCGCCACCCTGCACCGCCAGATTGGCCGAGCCGTATTTGGCCAGCAAATCCTTCAGCGCGAACATCTCTTCGACGCCGGCGAGATCGCCCGCGATCGCGCCGATCCGCTTGCCGTCGGTGCGGGCCGCCTTGGAGGCGATCGCGGCAAAGGCCTCGGGCCAGCTGGCCGCGCGCAGCTTGCCGGCTTCGCGAATATAGGGCCGGTCGAGGCGCTGCGTGCGCAGGCCGTCGACGACGTGGCGGGTCTTGTCCGAGATCCACTCCTCGTTCACGGCCTCGTTGATGCGCGGCAGGATACGCATCACTTCGCGGCCGCGGGTGTCGACGCGGATCGCAGAGCCCACGCCGTCCATCACGTCGATCGACTGGGTCTTGCCGAGCTCCCACGGGCGCGCGGCGAAGGCATAAGGCTTCGAGGTCAGCGCGCCGACCGGGCAGATGTCGACGAGATTGCCCTGGAGCTCAGACGTCAGCGCGTGCTCGAGATAGGTCGTGATCTCCATGTCCTCGCCGCGGCCGGTCGCGCCCATTTCGGGGGCGCCGGCCACTTCCGCCGAGAAGCGGACGCAGCGGGTGCACTGGATGCAGCGGTTCATCGAGGTCTTGACCAGCGCGCCGAGATATTTGTCCTCGACGGCGCGCTTGTTCTCGGCGAAGCGGCTGGTGTCGACACCATAGCCCATCGCCTGGTCCTGCAGGTCGCACTCGCCGCCCTGGTCGCAGATCGGGCAATCCAGCGGATGGTTGATGAGAAGGAATTCCATCACGCCTTCGCGCGCCTTCTTCACCATCGGCGAACGGGTGGAGATTTCCGGCGGCTCGCCCTTGGGACCCGGACGGCAATCGCGCACGCCCCAGGCGCAGCTCGCGACCGGCTTCGGGCCGCCCTTCACCTCGACGAGGCACATCCGGCAATTGCCGGCGATCGACAGCCGCTCGTGATAGCAGAAGCGCGGAATCTCGGCGCCGGCCGCCTCGCACGCCTGAAGCAGCGTGTATTCGGCGGGGACATCGATCTCTTTACCGTCGATGATGAGCTTGGTCATTGTCTCTACTCCGCCGCGACCATGTTCACGGGATCGCGGACGCCGGCATCGTCGATGTCGGCCTTATGCGAATACTGGTCGATGCGCGCTTCGATCTCATGACGGAAATGCGCGATCAGGCCCTGGATCGGCCACGCCGCCGCGTCGCCGAGCGCGCAGATGGTGTGGCCTTCGACCTGCTTGGTGACTTCCAGCAGCATGTCGATCTCGCGCTTGTGGGCGCGACCGTCGGCCATGCGGGTCAAGACGCGCCACATCCAGCCGGTGCCCTCGCGGCATGGCGTGCACTGGCCGCAGCTCTCGTGCTTGTAGAAATAGGAGATGCGGGCGATGGCGCGGATCAAATCGGTCGACTTGTCCATCACGATCACGGCCGCGGTGCCGAGGCCCGAGCGCAGCTTGCTCAACGAGTCGAAATCCATCGGCGTGTCGATGATCTGCTCGGCCGGCACCATGCGCACCGAGGAGCCGCCGGGGATCACGGCCTTGAGGTTGTCCCAGCCGCCGCGGACGCCGCCGCAATGCTTCTCGATCAGCTCACGGAACGGAATGCCCATGGCCTCTTCGACGTTGCAGGGCCGCTCGACGTGGCCGGAAATGCAGAACAGCTTGGTGCCGACATTGTTCGGACGGCCGATGCCGGCGAACCACGCCGCGCCCCGGCGCAGAATGTCCGGCGCAACCGCGATCGACTCGACATTGTTGACGGTGGTCGGGCAGCCGTACAGGCCGACATTCGCCGGGAACGGCGGCTTCAGCCGCGGCTGGCCCTTCTTGCCTTCGAGGCTCTCGAGCAGCGCAGTTTCCTCGCCGCAGATGTAGGCGCCGGCGCCGTGGGCGACATAGATGTCGAACGGCCAGCCGTTGATATTGTCCTTGCCGACCAGCTTGGCCTCATAGGCCTGGTCGATCGCCGCCTGGAGATGCTCGCGCTCGCGGATGAACTCGCCGCGGACATAGATGTAGCAGGCATGCGCATTCATCGCACAGCTCGCGATCAGGCAGCCCTCGATCAGGAGATGCGGATCGTGCCGCATGATCTCGCGATCCTTGCAGGTCCCGGGCTCGGACTCGTCGGCGTTGACGACGAGATAGCTCGGCCGGCCGTCGGTCGATTCCTTCGGCATGAACGACCATTTCAGGCCGGTCGGGAAGCCGGCGCCACCGCGGCCGCGCAGGCCAGAGGCCTTCATCTCGTTGATGATCCAGTCACGGCCCTTGTCGATGATGTTCTTCGTTCCATCCCAGGCGCGGCGGCGCCGCGCGCCCTCGAGCCCCCAATCGTGGAGGCCGTAAAGGTTCTTGAAGATGCGGTCCTTGTCCTCGAGCATGTCAGTGCTTTCCGATCAACGGTTGGCTTGCTTGTAGGCAAGCCCGGCGGCGCAGACGGCAAAGGTCAGCGCCCAGAGCAGGCTGGATTCCAGCGACGCGCTGAGGGCGAAGCGCTGAAGCAGGAAAATGAATGTGGCCGCCACGGCGGAATGCATTGCGACGAAGCCCCACTTCTTCACAACACTGCTCCCTTCAACTCGCGGCGCCGAGAGATCACGCATCAGGTGATCTCCTTCAGCGTGGTCGGCCCACCGGTCGGCGCCGAGAACTGGCGGCCGTTCTGCGGACCGGGCTTGGGCGGATTGCCCGAAGCAAAGCCGTCAAGCACCTTGCCGAAGCTTTCCTTGGTCAGATCCTCATAGGTGTCCTTGCCGATCAGCACCATCGGCGCATTCACGCAGGCACCGAGGCACTCCACCTCCTCCCAGCTGAAATTGCCGTCCTTGGAGAGATGGAAGGGCTCGTGATGGATGCGGTGCTCGCAGACGTGGATCAGATCCTCGGCGCCGCGCAGGCGGCACGGCGTGGTGCCGCAGACCTGGATGTGGGCCTTCTTACCGACCGGGGCCAGCTGGAACATCGTGTAGAAGGTCGCGACCTCGAGCACGCGGATATAGGGCATATCGAGCATGTCGGCGACAGCGCGGATCGCGGCCTCCGAGACCCAGCCTTCGTGCTGTTCCTGAACGCGCCAGAGGATGGCGATGACGGCCGAAGCCTGGCGCCCGGCCGGATATTTCGCGATCTGCTGCTTGGCGAACGCGAGGTTCTCCTCCGTGAACGCAAAGCTCGCGGGCTGGACTTCCTTCGGTGCTAATCGGCGAACGGACATCTCTTCAATCTCTCATTGCATGCGGCGCGCGGTTTTCGCATTCAGGGCATTGATCCTGTCCTGCCAGAATGCGCTTGCGGTGCCGAAAACATTGTAGCCGACATGGGTGGAGACCTTGATGCGGTCGAGGATCGACAGCTCGGTCACCGTCTCCATACGCCTTGTGCTGGGATCGTAGACGATCAGCTTCAGCGGGGTGTGTTCGAGGATGTAGCGCGATACTGCGTGCGAGCGGTCGCTGCCGTGCTCCTCGCACATGACGACGCTGTCGGCCTGGAGCAGCCGGGCGCCGCCCTTGATCGCCTCGATCTCGACGCCCTCGACGTCGAGCTTGATCAGGTACTTGCCGGTGCTAGCGACCTTGCCGTCGTCGATCAGATTGTCGAGCGCGATGACCGGCACGTCCTCGCCGACCGCCGACGCATCGCCGGCAATGCTGAAGGCCTCGTGCTTGGTGCCTGACAGACGCGCGGTGCCACGGGCCGCGCCGATCGCGCATTTCATGGTCTCGAAGCGGCTGCCATTGATGCGGACGTTGTTGGCGAGCTTCGGATAGTTCTGCCCCGACGGCTCGATCGCGATCGCCTTGTGCGAACCGAACGGCTTGCTCGACACCAGCACCGACCAATAGCCGTAATTCGCGCCGCAATCGAGCAGCGTGTAGTCGACGTCGATGGAATCGGCGAACAACAGCTCCAGCTCGTCCTCATAATTGTAGGAGCGGTTCAGCAGCTTGCTCCAATAGCCGTCGCCGTAGGGAAATTCGAACACGGCGTCGGGGTTGAGCTTGATCGCGATGTTGCGCTCGGGCAGCGTCTTCCGCAGCAGATTGGCGCAGGCGATGTAGCCCATATGCGAGAAGTGCGACGAGATCTTCGATCCCGTCACCAGCGCCAAGGCAGCCGTCCGCTCCCACAGGTTGGCCCCTTCAAGGGCCCCCGAGGCGCGGTCAAACTGGATCGGCGCCTGCGCCATCACCGATCGACCTCTCCGAACACGATGTCGAGCGAGCCGAGGATCGCCGAGACGTCGGCGAGCAGATGACCGCGGCAGATGTGGTCCATGGCCTGCAGATGCGCAAAGCCCGGCGCGCGGATCTTGCACTTGTAGGGCTTGTTGGTGCCGTCCGAGATCAGAAAGACGCCGAACTCGCCCTTGGGCGCCTCGACCGCGGCATAGACCTCGCCGGCCGGCACGTGGACGCCTTCGGTGTAGAGCTTGAAGTGGTGGATCAGCGCTTCCATCGAGCGCTTCATCTCGCCACGGCGCGGCGGTGCGACCTTGTTGTCCTCGACGACGACGGGGCCCTTCCCGTCGGCTGCGTTCAGCTTCTGGATGCACTGCTTCATGATGCGCACGGACTGGCGCATCTCTTCCATGCGGATCAGATAGCGGTCGTAGCAGTCGCCGTTCTTGCCGATCGGGATGTCGAAATCCATCTCGGCGTAGCATTCATAGGGCTGCGACTTGCGCAGATCCCAGGCCGCGCCCGAACCGCGCACCATCACGCCGGAGAAGCCCCACTCCCAGGCTTCCTTCAGCGAGACGACGCCGATGTCGACGTTGCGCTGCTTGAAGATGCGGTTGGCGGTGAGCAGCCGGTCGAGATCTTCGACCACTTTCAGGAACGGATCACACCAGGCGTCGATGTCGTCGACCAGCTTCTGCGGCAGGTCCTGATGCACGCCGCCGACGCGGAAATAGGCTGCGTGCATGCGGCTGCCGGAGGCGCGCTCGTAGAACACCATCAGCTTTTCGCGCTCTTCGAAGCCCCACAGCGGCGGGGTCAGCGCGCCGACGTCCATCGCCTGCGTGGTGACGTTGAGCAAATGCGACAGGATGCGGCCGATCTCGCAATAGAGCACGCGGATCAGCTGCGCGCGGCGCGGCACCTCGATGCCGAGCAGCTTTTCCGCAGCCATGCAGAAGGCGTGCTCCTGGTTCATCGGCGCGACGTAGTCGAGACGGTCGAAATAAGGGATCGCCTGCAGATAGGTCTTCTGCTCGATCAGCTTTTCGGTGCCGCGGTGAAGCAGGCCGATATGCGGGTCGACGCGGGCGACGACCTCACCATCCAATTCAAGCACAAGACGAAGAACACCGTGCGCAGCTGGATGCTGCGGTCCGAAGTTGATCGTAAAGTTGCGAAGCTGTTCGGGTTGCTCGTTCATGATCAGACCTTCGGCCCCGCTTTTTCATCGCCCGGAAGGACCGGATAGTCGGCGCCCTCCCACGGGGACAAAAAGTCGAACTTGCGGAATTCCTGGTTGAGCCTGACCGGCTCGTACACCACCCGCTTCTCCTGGTCGTCATAGCGGACCTCGAGGAAGCCGGTGGTCGGGAAATCCTTGCGCAGCGGATGACCCTCGAAGCCGTAATCGGTCAGGAGGCGGCGCATGTCGGGATGACCGACGAAGATCACGCCGTAGAGGTCGTAGGCCTCGCGCTCGAACCAGTCGGCGCCGGGAAACACCTCGATCAGCGACGGCACCTGCGTGGTCTCGTCGGCCTGGGCCTTGAGCCGGACCCGCGCGTTCAGGGTCGGTGACAGGAAGTGATAGATCACGTCGAAGCGCTTCTCGCGCGAGGGATAGTCCGCCGCCGTGATGTCGGTGAAATTGATGAAGCGGCAGTTCGGGTCGTCGCGGAGGTACTTGACCACCTCGACGATCTTGCTGACCTCGACATCGACCGTGAGCTGGTTGAAGGCCACCGAATGACCGATGGCGGCGCCCGGAAGCGCGCTAACGATCGTCTGCCCCAGGGCGTCGAGCTTGGCGTCGTCCATGACGTAAAACCTTAGCGTTCGATGGTGCCGGTGCGGCGGATCTTCTTCTGCAGCAGCAGCACGCCGTAGAGCAGCGCTTCCGCCGTGGGCGGGCAGCCCGGCACGTAGATGTCGATCGGCACGATACGATCGCAACCGCGCACGACCGAGTAGGAATAGTGATAGTAGCCGCCGCCGTTGGCGCAGGAGCCCATCGAGATGACGTAACGCGGCTCGGGCATCTGGTCGTAGACCTTGCGCAGCGCCGGCGCCATCTTGTTGGTCAGGGTCCCCGCGACGATCATCACGTCCGACTGACGCGGCGAGGCGCGCGGCGCGAAGCCGAAGCGCTCGACGTCGTAGCGCGGCATCGACACCTGCATCATCTCGACCGCGCAGCAGGCGAGACCGAAGGTCATCCACATCAGCGAGCCGGTACGCGCCCAGGTGATGAGGTCGTCGGTCGCGGCCACGAAGAAGCCCTTGTCGGACAGTTCCGAATTGACCTCGAGGAAGAACGGATCATTGGCCCCGACCGGCTTGCCGGTCGACGGGTCAAGGATGCCCTTGGGGGCCGGCGCGAGAACCGGACCGGCGGACGACACAGGGTTCAATCCCATTCCAGTGCGCCTTTCTTCCATTCATAGGCGAACCCGACCGTCAGCACGCCAAGGAACACCACCATGGACCAGAAGCCGGTCGCGCCAAGCTTGCCGAACGCCACAGCCCAGGGAAACAGGAACGCCACCTCGAGGTCGAAGATGATGAAGAGGATGGCGACGAGATAGAAGCGGACGTCGAACTTCATGCGGGCGTCGTCGAAGGCGTTGAAACCGCACTCATACGCCGACAGCTTTTCCGGGTCAGGCTGCTGGAACGCCACGATGAACGGCGCGATCAGCAGCACCAGGCCAATGAGGCCCGCTACCCCTATGAAGACGACGAGTGGAAGATAGTTCTGCAGAATGCCGCTCATTGACGAGCCCTTTTTCCCGCAGCCTCGGGACAGCCACGGATTCGTCCAGTTTGGAATTGTTCTGAGCCTTAGCGCAGTGCACCAATGGGCGCAAGACACGCTCTTTTTAGGCCCTTTGTCGCCCTCAGAACGGTGGAAATCCCGGAATCACCCCGCGGCTGGTATGGAGCAGATCGACCGCCCCAGCAAGGGCGCCCCGATCAGTCCACACGCGCTGGGCCGTGACGTCCGTGGTTGGGAAGGCTCACTCTATCTAGGCCGCGACGCTGCAAAGTCCAGATTACAACGAGGCCAAGCGCGCCCATTATCGGGCGAGCGACCCGGGAGCCATGCATCACGATCGGACCCGGGCTCGTCTGGCGAATGCGTCGGGCAGGAGGCGCCCGCTTCGCCGCAGCGAAAAATGGGTGGCGAGCGCGGCGGCAACGTGGCTGGGTCGTCGCGCGCCGCGCTCGCATGAGCTTCGGGCCGGGGGGCATGGCCCGCGAGCTCATCGATCTCGTGGTGGAAGCCGGGTGACGAGCCGGTCAGGCTCTCACGATCGCCTTTCGCCTTTCCCCACCATTTGGCCTGTCCTCACCATTTGTAGGAAACGCTGGCGGTGACGCGCCGGCGGTCGCCGTAGAAGCAGGAGGACGCCGCCGCGCAGCTGGCGACGTAGATCTTGTCGGTCAAATTGACCACGTTCAGCGCGGTGCGCCAGTTCTGCCATTCATAGTGGAGCGCGAGATCGCCCAGCACGACCGCGGGAACCTCAAGGGTATTGGCCGCATCCGCCCACGACGAACCGATATAGCGGACGCCGCCGCCGAAGCCGAAGCCCGCCAGCGGCCCGTCCTTGAAGGTGTAGTCCGCCCAGCCGGACACCAGAAGCTCAGGCGTGTTGGTCGGGGTCTTGCCGACCAACGCCGGGTCCAGATCCCTGCTGTTGAACAAATGGTAGGCCGTGAACGAGCCGATCAGCTTCAGCTCGCGCGTGGCGTTCGCCACCGCTTCGAGCTCGATGCCGCGCGAGGTCACCTCCCCGGTCTGGTTCTGCAAGGTCGTGACGACAGGGTCGGTCGTTGCCACATGCTGACGTTTCAAGTCGAACACCGAAGCGGTGAAGTAGCCGTCAAATCCCCGCGGCGCGACCTTGACGCCGATTTCCGCCTGCTGGCCGGTCTCCGGCAGGAACAGCTGGTTTTGCGCGTTGAGGCCGATAATTGGATTGTAGCTTGTGGCGTACGACACATAGGGCGCGATGCCGTTGTCGAAATTGTAGATCAGCCCGGCGCGCCCGCTGAACCTGCTGTCGTCGCGGCTGGCGAGCGTGGCGCCGGTATCACGGCCAGCCTGCGTCGTCTCGACCCAATCGTTGCGGCCGCTCAGCACCAGCGTGAAGTTGCCGAGCTTCATCTGATCCTGAAGATAGGTGCCGGCCTGCTTCTGCGTAATCTGGAAGTTGCGGAACGGTGCGCCCGTCAACGGAATGTCAAATCCATAGGCGGGATTGAAGACGTTGATCGAAGGAACGGTGCCGAAGTTGAAAGCCTGATAGTCGTCGATCTGGTAGCCCTTCAAATCGACCCCGAACAGCATGGTGTGCCGCACCGCGCCGGTGTTGAAGCGGTACTCCAGCTGGTTGTCGAGATTGGCTTGGTTGGCGGTGTTCTTCGCATACCAATTGTAGCGACCAAGACTAGCCGTGTTGATGTCAGCCCAATTGTTGCCGACGTAGCCGCGATAGGTCACGTCGACATGGGCAAAGCGCGCATTTTGCCGGAATGTCAGATCGTCGGTGAGATTGCGCTCGACCTGATAGCCGAGCATCTCCTGCTCGCGCGTGAACTTGTCGACGCTGGGATCCCCGGCGAAAAAGCTGGTCGGGATCTTGCCGAACCGAGCGTTGGTCACCGTGCCCTCATAGGGCAGGAAGTTGATGCCTCGGGTTTCCTGCCGGGAAGCTGAAGCCAGCACCGTGAACGTCGTGTCGGCGTCCGGCTTCCAGGTCACCGAGGGCGCGATGAAGTAGTTGTTATCCGGCGTGAAATTGACCTGCGTGGGGCCGTTCTGGACCTGGCCGACGACGCGGTAGAACAGCTTGCCGTTCTCAGGGCTCGTCGCGACCGGACCGCCGACATCGAAGCCGACATAGGCATTGCCGAAATTGTTGACGCCGGTCTCGATGAAACGGACGGGCTCCGCGGGCGGCATCTTGCTGATGACGTTGACGATGCCGCTCGGGCTCGATCCGCCATAGAGCACGGCCGACGGACCGCGCAGCACCTCGACGCGCTCCATGTTGGGCGTCTGAAGCTTCCAGCTCGCATAGGACGTGTAGAACAGCTGCATGCCGTCGAGGAACAGTCCGACATCGTCGGACTTGAAGCCGCGGATCAGCCACCAGTCGTTGCGCGTGTCCGCGCCGAAGGTCCCGGCGCGGACGCCGGCGGCATAGCGCAGGACCTCGTCGAGCTTGTTCGCCTTCTGGTCGCGGATCTGCTCCGCGCCAATCACCGACACCGCCTGCGGCGTCTCCATGATCGGCGTGTTGGTCTTGGTGCCGGACGAGCTGCGGCCGGCGACGTAGCCGTGCACCGGCCCGCGTGGCGTCTCGACGAAACCGACATTGCGCGGCGGCGGCCTGCTCCGGCTGGCGGTCTGCTCGGATGATCGCGGCGCGCGGCGCTGGACGGAGGGCGCCGCCCGGCGGCGCGCTTCCGGCGCGGTGACGGTCACCGACGGAATGTTCTGCGCGCCACTCTGCGCAGGAGATTGTGCAAGCGATGCCTGCGGCAGCAAAACCCAGGCGGATGCGGTCGCCAATACGGCCGACCGCAGCATTCCAAGACTGTTCACGCGCAACCCCAAAACTGCGTGTTTTGATTGCACATGCTGTCGGCCCATGACGGCATGCGCTTGCGGTGACGCTTAGGGGAGCGCGCGCGAATTCCCTAATTGAAAGCCTCTTAGAAGGAGTCTTAGAAAGAGTCTTGGAAAGGGTCTTGGAAGCGATCCAACATGTTCCGGGATCGCCGAAACGTCAGCGCGAAATCTTCTCGCTCTCGAGCATCTCGGCGGCGATCGCCGTCAGCTGATCGACCTGCTGCAGCAAGGTCGCGAACTCGGCTTCGCTCAGATGTTCGCGCAAACGCCGATTGCGCTCCTGCGCACCGGCGACGATCGCATCATGTGCCGCAAGGCCCGTTGCGGTCAGCGAGACCAGCACCTCGCGGCTGTCTTTCGGGTTGGCCGATTTCGCGATCAGCTTGCGCGACACGAGTTCCGCAAGCGCGCGGCTGATCTGCCCCTTGTCCTGGCCGACGGCTTCCGCAAGCCGCGCCACGCTCATCGGCGGCCGCCGGCCGAGCGAGGCGACCAGGCCGAACTCGACCGATGACAATCCGGCGAGGCGCTTGTAGCGCAGGATGGCACCGCGCTTGAGCAGATTGGCCAGCACCATCAGCCGCGACGATAGCATGACGGTGATCGGCGCCGGCGACTGACTTTCGTCCGCATCGGACGATGTGCGCCCGGCCCTGCTTGATGTCTGGCTCATGGTCCACCTCTGCCAAGAAAGCCGCGGCGTGCCAAGTCTTGGTAGCGCGACCTCCCCAGCCTGATCCGAATGCGACTAAGAGGCATTTAGAAATCGTTGACATTATCATCTATCTAATCTTCACTTGGCACAAGGCATCAAAAATGGCCCGGCCGGTACGGCCAACTGCGGGAGGACCGGTATGAGCATCACCCAGCGGGATCGCGATCTCGGCACGGCCTATGCGATGAAGCCGGCGCACACCCGCACCGAGCTCACCTCGGTCGTGCGCGGCACGCCGATGGGCGAACTGCTCCGCCGCTACTGGCATCCGGTTGGCCTCATCAGTGACGCCACCGACACGCCGAAGAAAGTCCGCACGCTCGGCGAGGATCTGGTGCTGTTCCGCGACAAGCACGGCCGCGCCGGTTTGCTGCACGCTCGCTGCTGCCACCGCGGCACCACGCTCTATTATGGCAAGGTCGAGGAGGACGGCATCCGCTGCTGCTATCACGGCTGGAAGTTCGACACCGAGGGTCATTGCCTGGAGCAGCCCTGCGAGCCCGACGGCGGCCAGTTCAAGGACAAGGTGCGCCAGCCCTGGTATCCGGTCGAGGAACGCTACGGACTGATCTTCGCCTATATGGGCCCGGCCGAGAAACGTCCGGTGCTACCGGCCTATGAATGCCTGGAGACCATGGACGACGGCGAGTTCGTCGAGGCCGACGATTCCTCGATCGGCGGCGGCGGTCCCGCGATCATCCCCTGCAACTGGCTCCAGCATTTCGAGAATGTGGTCGATCCCTACCACGTGCCGGTGCTGCACGGCTCGTTCTCGGGTCCGCAATTCACCAACATGATGGCGTCGATGCCGGAGGTGACGTTCGACAAAACGCCGCGCGGCATCGCCGTACGCTCGATCCGCAAGCAGGATGACGGCCGTGTGTTTTACCGCGTCACCGAGGCGGCGCTCCCCACCTTGCGCGTCGTGCCGAACCCTCGCGTGGCGCAGTTCGCCCGCGTCGAGTCGCTTGGCTGGACGCTGCCGATCGATGACACCTCGTTCCGCATCTACGTCGCCGGTCGCGTCAAGAGCGCCGGCGACATCGGCCGCATGCGTTCGAAGTTCAACGGCAAATTCTGGTGGGACATGACCGAGGAAGAGCACCAGCAATTTCCGGGCGATTACGAAGCCCAGGTCGGCCAGGGACCGCAGACCATCCATTCCGAGGAGCATTTCGGCCAGAGCGACCGCGGCATCCTCATGATCCGGCGCATGCTGAGCGAGCAGCTCGAAGCGATGGAAGCAGGCCGCAATCCGATCGGAATCTCATTCGATGTGAACGCGCCTCCGGTCGAATTCGAAGCGGGGAATTACATCCGCGAAGGCTGACATGCCAGCTCCAATCAGGGCTGGACCGACAACGAGAACAACGACAAATTGGGGGAAGCGATGGTCGATGTGACGTCACAGATGTCGGTGCAAACGGCCGCCGCGGCAAAACCCTCGGCACGGCGCTATTACGTGCTCGGCCTGCTCACGATCATCTACGCGCTGAACTTCCTCGACCGCACGATCTTCAACGTCCTGATCGAGCCCATCAAGAAGGAATTCCAGCTCAGCGACACCATGATGGGCCTGCTCGCGGGCTTCGGCTTCGCCCTGTTCTATTCCCTGCTCGGCATTCCCATCGCGCGCGTCGCCGACCGGCTCAACCGGCGCAACATCGTCGCCGCTGCGTTCGCGTTCTGGAGTGCGATGACGGCGTTGTGCGGCGCCGCTTCGAGCGTCACTTCGCTGGCGCTGGCGAGGATCGGCGTCGGCATCGGCGAATCCGCGGGCTCTCCCGCCTCGCAATCGATCGTCGCTGATCTCTTTGCCAAGAATGAGCGTCCGCGCGCGCTCGGCATCTACGCCGTCGGCACCTATCTCGGCGTCTTCCTCGGCTATTTCGTGGGCGGGTACGTCAACCAGCACTATGGCTGGCGGATGGCATTCTACGTCGCGGGCCTGCCCGGTATCCTGCTCGCTATTGTCCTGTGGCTGACGATCTCCGAGCCGAAGCGCGGCGCCATGCAGGAGACTTTCGTGCCTGAGCCGCTCGGGCCGACCCTGCGCTTCCTGGCCTCGCAGCAGAGCTTCATCATCGTGCTGATCGGCTTCTGTCTCACCACTTACACGAACTATGCGACCGCGGCGTGGATACCGCCGTTCCTCGCGCGCGTGCACCATCTGTCGAGCGCCGAGATCGGCACCTATGCCGGCACCTTCAAGGGGCTCGCCGGCCTGGCGGGCACCCTGCTCGGCGGCTTCGTGGTGGCGCAGATCAGCCGCCGCGACGATCGCTGGAAGCTGTGGGCGCCCGCCATCACCTCGGGCCTTGCCGGCCCGGTGTTCGCGCTGTGCATGCTGACGCAGGACTTTGCGATGATGGTGGCCACGCTGGCGCTGACCTCGTTCCTGGTCGGCTTCCATCTCGGACCGATCTTCGCGATCGCGCAGACGGTGGCCAAGCCGAGCATGCGGGCGCTGGCCTCCGCCCTGATCGCGCTCACCGCCACCTGCTTCGGCCAGGGCGTCGGGCCGCTCGCGGTAGGCGTGGTCAACGATGCCCTGAAGGGCGCTTACGGCGCCGAGGCCGTGCGCTATTCCCTGCTTTCGGCGGCGGTCACGACCACGCTGGGGGCGCTCCTGTTCGTCTGGGCGGCGCGCTCGATCCGGGACGATATCGGCCGGGCGGCCGTCTGAGGCCGGTGCAGACCGCAAGCCCTGCGAAACCAACCGGGCGTATTCATGAAACCATTTTGCGGAACCCGCGAAACCATCCGGAAACAGACGGTCCTTACAAGAAGAGCCATAGACGGCGGCAAAGCCCGTCGGGAGGCTCAGATGAACCACTCCATTCACTCTGCTGATCGTGCGACCCACCTGAAGATCGTGGTGGTGGCGCTGGTGGCCGGCATCACGGTGGCCGGCTTCGGGATCGCAGCCCGGACCAATGCCCATTACAGCCAGACCGCCCAATCCGCCCACGTGATCAAGGCCGGCAAGCCAGTCGTGGTGACCAGCGCCGGGACGTCGGAGATCCGCTGAGGACCAAAAAGGTCCGGTTTGATACCGAACGGCCGCCTTCGGGCGGCCTTTTTGATTCAGGCGATGGGGTGATGCTCCGATATGGATCGGGTCAATAGCTGCCGCAGCAGTGCTTGAATTTCTCGCCTGAACCGCAGGGACAGGGATCATTGCGGCCGACACCGCTCTGCCCATAACGCAGCCGGTTGAGGGCCTTCCTGTTCTGCTCCAGGATCATCTTGCGGCGCGTCTCCTGCACGCCGATCACGGCAGCATTGTCGCCGGCGTCCCAGAACGCCTGCGGCTTCAGATGGGCGAGCTTGCCGCTGACATAGACCGGGTAGAACCAGCCGAGCGTTCCGTCGCGCAGGCGCTGCAGCGTCGTCAAATCGTAGAGGAAGAAACCTGCGTCCAGCAGCATCGCGTTGATGTCCTGGAAGTCGTCAACGTCAGTCTCGCAGACGACCACGCTGCAATTCTCGAGCACGTACCGCGCGCCCTTCAGTGCGGCCTGTTCCGCGCCCTGCACATCGAGCTTGAGCAGGAACGGCGGCTTGAGCGACAGCTCCTCGACCAGCGCATCAAGCGTCGTCGCCGGCACTTTCACCTTGCTGGTGGAGAGGTCGTTGACCCGCGACCAGTAGACGTCGCCGGCGGGGCGCAGCGATGACCAGTAGGGATGCACGGATTCCGTGATCTCGATCTCGCCCTCGTGGTCGGTGATGGTGCAAATGCGATAGTGCCCGCCAAGCACCTCCTTGATCGCCTTGAGGGAGTCCTCGTAGATCCTGTTAGCATCGACGTTCAGTGGCACCGCACCGCCGAGGCACGACTGATGGTTGAGCACGAAGTGCCCATCGGCGCAGCCCAGATCGATGACGGTCCCGTAGCGCACGCCCTTCGCGAACAAATTCTGCAACGTCGCGCTGAAATCGGCTGCCTGCATCAAATCGATCCGAACAATCCCGGATTGAGCGGTACCATGCGATCGACGGCGCGATCAATCCGGCGCCTGACGGCCGTCGCGCGGGCGAGGAATTTTTGCGGAGGTCGAAGACCAAAAAGCGTGCAGGCGTCGGGTCGCGCGTGACCCGGGATCGAAGCGAGATCAGGATTTGAAGATAAGGGTATGAAAGGATTGCCAAAAATGGCGCGAGAGACGGGGCTCGAACCCGCGACCTCCGGCGTGACAGGCCGGCGCTCTAACCAACTGAGCTACTCCCGCGTGACACGCAAATGTCTGCGGAACGAGGGGGGACTTAAAGGCCGGACCTGTTGAAGTCAAGGATGTTGCATCCACAGCCGGAACGATCGGTTTTCCGCTGAGAGCGCGCACGAACGTGACCCTCGCCCGCGGGCCTGACGTGTCAGTCCAGCCCCGAATCGTCTACCCCTCCGGGAACTTGCGCGGTTTGGGGGCCGTCATCCCGACCACCGGCAGGAATCGAGGAGGCCAGACATGGCTAAGAAAGACTCGGCCAAGAAGGATTCGGCGAAGAAGGCAGCCGCTCCCGCCACCATCACGCTCAAGCACCTCGCCGCCGACATTGCGGAGAGCCAGGACCTGTCGAAGAAGCGCGCCGAGGCCGTTCTGACCGACATGGTCGACCTCATCACCAAGCATCTGAAGAAGGGCGACCGCGTCCGGATCGTCGGGCTTGGAATCCTGCAGGTGCGCAAGCGCGCCGCCCGCACCGGCCGTAATCCTGCCACGGGCGAGCCCATCCACATCAAGGCCAGCAAGAAGGTCGCCTTCCGCCCGGTCAAGGAGCTGAAAGAGGCGATCTGACCACTCACGTTTCGTTAAGCCTGATCGGCGTGCTCCGGCCGCAACGCGGCCCAGTTTTCTGGTATACCGCCTCTCTCACCTCACTCGGCGGTTTGACCAGAAATGTCCTCCCTCACCTTTTCGCACACCGTGACCGAGCGCTTCCTGCGCTACGTCACCATCGACACCCAGTCCGATCCGGAATCCCCGAGCTCGCCCTCGACGGAGAAACAGAAGGATCTCGGCCGTGTGCTCGCCGCCGAGCTCAGGGAAATGGGCGTCGAGGACGCTCATCTCGACGATTACGGCTACGTCTACGGAACGATCCCGGGCAACACACCCAAGAAGGTGCCGGTGATCTGCTTCTGCTCGCACATGGACACCTCGCCCGACGTCACCGGCAAGGACGTCAAACCGCAAATGGTGAAGAACTATCGCGGCGGCGATATCACCCTCCCAGGCGACACCAGCCAGGTGATCCGCTTCGCCGAGCATCCGGCGCTGAAGAACCAGATCGGCAACGACATCATCACCACCGACGGCACCACGCTGCTCGGCGCCGACAACAAGGCCGGCGTCGCCGAGATCATGGATGCCGCGCATTTCTTCATCAACAACCCGCAAGTGAAGCACGGCACCATCAAGATCCTGTTCACGCCTGACGAGGAGATCGGCCGCGGCGTCGACAATGTCGACATCAAGAAGCTGGGCGCCGAGTTCGGCTACACCATGGACGGCGAGAGTGCGGGCAGCGTCGAGGACGAGACCTTCTCGGCGGACGGTGCCACCATCACCATCAACGGCGTCAGTGCCCACCCCGGCTACGCCAAGGGCAAGATGGAGCATGCCATCAAGATCGCTGCCGCCATCGTCGAGCGCCTGCCCCGGGAAGGCTGCTCGCCCGAGACGACATCAGGCAAGCAGGGCTTTCTGCATCCGATCGGCATCGAGGGTGCGCTGGAGCAGGCGACGCTCTCCTTCATCGTGCGCGACTTCACCGAGGAAGGGCTGAAGGAAAAGGAGATCCTGCTCGAGAACATCGTCAAGGACGTGATGAAGGATTTTCCGCGCTCGACCTACACATTCGAAGTGCGGGAGCAGTACCGCAATATGAAGCAGGTGATCGATCGCCACCCGCACATTCTCGAATACGCCATCGAAGCGATCCGCCGCGCCGGCCTGCGCCCGATGCGCACCGCGATCCGCGGCGGCACCGACGGCTCCCGCCTGTCCTTCATGGGGCTGCCCTGCCCCAACATTTTCGCCGGCGAGCACGCCTTTCACTCCCGGCTCGAATGGGTCAGCCGGCAGGACATGGAGAAGGCGGTTCAGACGATCGTCCACCTCGCCATGATCTGGGAGGAGAAGGCCTAGCGCCTCTCGGAGAGGCAACATGGCCGGCTTGCCCCGGCCATCGGCTGGGCGCGTCCCGTCGACGGTCTTGGACATGCAATCGATGCAACACATCGTGTCTGGTCGCGCCAGGCTTGCAACCGAGGTTGCAGGCAGCGGCACTGCGATGGTCTTTCTTCATGCCAACGTGTGCGACCGGCGCATGTGGCGCGCCCAATTGAAGGGAATGGGCGCCACTCACAAGACGGTCGCGTATGATCGACGGAGGTTCGGCGAAACTCGCGCCGAGCCGGAGGACTTTTCCGCACTCGCAGACCTGGTCGCGGTGCTGGAGGCTACCGCAGACGACCAGCCCGCAATCCTCGTTGGCTGCTCCCTCGGCGGCCGCATCGCGCTCGATGCCGCCCTCCGGCATCCGTCGCGTGTTCGCGCCCTCGTTCTGATCGCGCCGAATGTCGCAGGCGCAGCCGATCCGGTCTACACCCCTGACATCGAGACGCTGATAATCCAATCGAGGCAGGCCGAGGCATCCGGCGACCTCGGTCGGTTGAACGCCATGAAGGCGCGCCTCTGGCTTGATGGACCGCTGGCGCCCGAAGGCCGCGTAGTCGGTGCCGCTCGCGATTTGCTCCTTGATATGAACGGCATAGCGCTCCGGTGCCCGCCATTCGGATCGGAGGTCGACATTCGCCCCTTCTTCCACCGGCTTCATGAAATCGCGGTACCAACCCTGGTTGTATGGGGCGACCTGGATTTCCCCTACGTCCAGGAACGCTGTCGCCAAGTCGTCGCGTCAGTCCCAGACGCAGAGAGCCACGAAATGCCGGGCGTGGCACATCTCCCTAACCTGGAGCGCCCGGCGGAAATCACAACTGTCATTGCCGAGTTTATCCGCCGGCGCGCCGGGACCGACAGGTAGACAGCAACAACGCCCGATCCGCTTACGGCACCGGCATCGCGCGCGGATTGCGATGGAAGCGGTTCGAACTCGCCATCCAGTTCGGCAGCGGCTCGCCGTCGCGATGGCGACCACCGGCAACCGCCGCAGCCCAGGCCACCGCCGCGCCGATCAGGGTTGCTGCCGCAACGGAGAAGGCGACGATGATGGAGTTACGCCGCGCCCGATTGATCGCCGTTCTTGAATCCGCGATCACGGCGTCGACCCGTCGTTCCGAGTCGGGTGCCGCGAGTCCCGTCAGCGCGGCCACCTGCTGCACGAGGTAGGCCCGGTCATCGGTGCTGACGCCGCTGTGGCTCGACGACGTCATCAGGATGCGTCCTGCTTCGGCGCGGGCTTCCCTGAGGTCCGTGTTAGGCGGCCGCCGCGGCGCGCGAAACAGCTTGTCCAGCTCATAACTCAACAGAGGCTCGGCGGCGGAGGTATTGCTTGCCGAACTGCGCATCGGCGAACGGTCGATCGCAGCTGCGCCGAGCATCGCGAGCAGAGCGGCACCAAGCAGCACGGCAAGCGCCCAGGACATCAGCCCATGCACGCCGTCCCGTCGTTCGCCATCGTCTTCGATCGTTGTGACCGCCGGGGCTGGTCGCGTCGTCCGGCCGGCGACATAGCCGCCAAAGCCGAAGCTGATAATCGCCTGGATGATCAGGTACAGGCCGGACAACAGCGCGAGCGCCGCCGATGCATCGCGCCATGTCGGCGAGGCTGAACTGACCCCTAGCCCGACTGCGACTCCAAAGCCGACCAGGATGAACGACATAGCGCCGGCAGCCAAAGCGCCTGCGATGACCGAGCTCCACTGGATGGTGCGCCGGTCATCGGCAGCGACGCCGCCGCCTTCCATGATGTCTTCCCGTATGAGAGTTTCCATCGTCATCACCGCCCTCTCAACGCAGGCCGAAGAACGACAGGATCGCCATGATCACGACGATCAAGCCGATGAGATAAATCAATCCGTCCATGGTCCGTCCTCCTCAATGTCTCCTCGTCGCTAATCACAACGAATAAGGAAGGTTCCAAATTGGACCGAGCCTGCGGGAACGAACCGGCGCGATGCGGATTATTTGTCCAAGTCCCAAGGATGAAGTTTGTGAGCACGAAAGCCCCAGCCGGTCGGTCCCGGCTGGGGCTTTGTTTTTGGGCGGCGGTTCCTGTCCTATGTTAACGACGCCGGCTCTCCGATCATCAAGGATGCGATCGGGGCGGAACCTCTGGATTGGGAGAGCCGCGTGGATCGCAGAACCGCGTGCCTTCATCAGGCAGATGCATTCCGGGAAAAGGCAATCGCCGATCCCGAGCACCACGACCAGTGGATCGACGAAGCCATCAAATGGCTGGAACGCGCCATGGAAGCCGGCTGTCGCGCCGTCGTCACGGTCGAAGCCGGCGATGTGCCGAACGTGGCAGGCGGAGCGTCAGCCGATGCTCAGCTCAGCTTGATCACGCGCCAATGAGAAGAGCTGCCGTCTTCGCGACCGCTGCGGCAATTGTTCCAGGGACGTAACAATGTTGCGGGTCGACACTGTTCCCGCCCCCATGCTAGGCCGGACGCAGACCGCAACCAGAGTGAAATCGTGCTCGCGAACCGCCAGCCCTCAGGATCATGCCGGCCGCGCAACTGGCGCGGGCTGCTGCTGTCTGTGCTGATCGCGGTTGTCTACCTGCTCGCGGGAGCGCTGCATGGCCTGCACGACATCGACGTCACCACGCCCGGTGGCGGCTCGGAGATCAGCGCGGTCCTTGACGGCTCCGCAGATCACAACGACCACAAGGCCATCGGCGGACATCATTGCCATGGCTGCTTCTCGGTGACGGTGGCGCAGCCGGCGCCACCGGCCGCATCGATCGGGCTCGTGTCCGTATCGCGCCCACAACGCGCACCCCGGCTCGCCGGAATTGTTCCCGACACCGACTCCCCGCCTCCCAAACATATGACCTGAATGGATTGGTCGGGCGCTCCGCGCCCATGAGGTTCATCCTTCACAGGTCGGTTTCATGTTTTACAGGGGAATGGCCGCGCGCCTGGCGTGCGCGGTAGCGTGTCTGATTGTCGGATTGGCGCTTGCGCCGTCTCACGCCCAGACTCTGACGATGCGGAGCGCGCTCTCGCGCGCGCTGGCCACGAGCCCGCGACTGACCGCGGCGGAGCGCGATGTCGGCATCGCCACGGGCCAGCGCATCCAGGCCGGTGCGCTCCTCAATCCGGAGCTGAGCTACGAACAGGACAATTCGTTCGGGTCCGGCATCTATCGCGGCACGCGATCGGCGGAGACCACGCTTCAGATCAGCCAGGCCTTCGAGCTGTTCGGCAAACGCGACGCGCGGATTGCGGCGGGTGTCGCCGGCATCGAGGTGGCCGCGATCCAGCGCAAGGCCGTCAGGCTGGAGGTGCTGTCGGAGACCGCGATTGCCTTCCTTAGCGTACTCGGCGCGCAGCGGCGCATCCAGATCCTCGACGAGCAGATCACCGCCATCGATCGGCTGACGCCGCTCTTGCGCCGCCGCGTCGAGGCCGGCGCCTCCTCGCCGGCCGAGACCGGCCGTGCGGAAGTGGCATCCGCCCTGGTGAGGGCCGACCGCGAGCGCTTCAAGGCGACGCTGGCCAGCGCCCGGCGCGAGCTTGCAGTCCTGATGGGCGACGCGGCACCGAAATTCGGCGAGGTTTCCGGACGGCTCGACACGATGGGACGGCCGCCGACATTCCAGTCCGTCGTCGCCGCGATCGATGCCAATCCGCAGCTGGTGCGCTGGACCGCGATCTATGCCCAGCGCAATGCCGAGCTGTTGCTGGCGCGGCTGCGGCCCTATCCCGACGTGCGGATCGCCGCCGGCTGGCGCCATTTCAACGAGACCAATGACGACGCGGCGCGCCTCACCGTCTCGGTGCCGATCCCCGTGTTCGACCAGAACCAGGGCAATATCCTCTCGGCGCAGGAAAGCCTCGCCAAGACCAAGGCCGAGCGCGAGGCCAACCGCAACACGCTGATCGTGGTCGCCGGCCGCGCCTACGACTCGCTCCAGGGCTCGCTGCGCGAGCTTGCGGTGCTGCGCGAGAGCGCCATTCCCAAGGCCACCGAAGCGTCTGACGCCATTGCTCAAGGCTACGGCCAGGGCCGTTTCAGTCTGCTCGAAGTGCTCGACGCCCAGGCCAGCGTCACCCAGGCGCGGCTGCGCGAGCAGGAGGCGCTGCAGAATTTCCACGCGGGGGTGGCGACCATCGAAGGCCTCGTCGGCAACCCCTTCACGCTGGCGCGGGAGAGCGCACGATGAAGACGTCCTCCACCATCCTCGTCGCATTCGTTGCCGCCGCGCTTGGCACCGCACTTGGCGCTTACGGCTATTCCCTGCTCGGCCCGGCCAGGGTCGAGCATGCCGAACACGCCGCAGACAAGAAGCCGGAGAAGCCGAACGACCATGTCGAGCAGGACGAGCACGGCGCCGACCGGATCCGCATCTCCGACGTCAAGCTCGCAGCCGCCGGCGTGACGTTGGCGGAAGCCGCGAGCGTCACGCTGACCGACACGCTCGCCTTCAACGGCATCCTGCGCGCCAACCAGGAAGCCGTGGTGCAGGTGACGCCGCGCTTTCCCGGCGTCGCCAAATCGATCCAGAAGCGCATCGGCGATAGGGTCGGCAAAGACGATCTGCTCGCCGCAATCGAGAGCAACCAGAGCCTCACCGTCTACGAGCTCAAGGCGCCGCTTGCCGGCACCATCATCGAGCGGCAGATCTCGCTCGGCGAATACGCCTCCGAGCAGAAGCCGGCCTTCGTCGTCGCCGATCTCTCGACCATCTGGGTCGACCTGTCGATCTACCGGCAGGACCTGCGGCGCGTCCGCCTCAACGACGAGGTGCTGATCGATCCCGACGACGGCCGCGGCGAGATCAAGGGCACCGTCTCCTACATGGCCCCGATCGGCTCGAGCGACACCCAGACCGCGCTGGCGCGCGTGGTGCTGCCAAATCCCGACGGGCGCTTGCGTCCCGGCCTGTTCGTCACGGCACGGCTGATCCTCGCCGCGCGCGACGTCGCGGTCGCCGTGCGCAAAAGCGCGATCCAGACGCTGGAGAACAGGACCATCGTTTTCGTCCGCGAGGACGGCGACAAGATCGAGGCGCGCCCGGTGGAGCTTGGCGATTCCGATTCCCGCCATGTCGAGATCAGGGCCGGACTATCGGCCGGCGAGCATTACGTCGCGGAAAACAGCTTCGTCGTGAAGGCGGAGATGGGCAAGGGCGAGGCCGAGCATGATTGAGCGTCTCATCGCGGTCTCGCTGCAGCAGCGCTGGTTGGTCCTGCTGCTCGCGCTCGGCGCCGTCGCCCTCGGAGTGTGGAATTTCCAGCGCCTGCCGATCGACGCCGTGCCTGATATCACCAACGTCCAGGTCCAGATCAACACCCGCGCCCCCGGCTATTCGCCGCTGGAAACCGAGCAGCGCATCACCTTCCCCGTCGAGACCGCGATGGGCGGGCTGCCCAAGCTCGACTACACCCGCTCGCTCTCGCGCTACGGCCTGAGCCAGGTGACGGTCGTCTTCAAGGACGGCACCGACATCTATTTTGCCCGCCAGCTCGTCGGCGAACGGATCCAGCAGGTAAAGGACCAGCTTCCGGCCGGCGTCGAGGTCGCGATGGGACCGGTCTCGACCGGGCTCGGCGAAATCTTCATGTACACCGTCGAGGCCAAGGCGGGCGCGAAGACGCAAGGCGGCCACGACTATTCGCTGACCGATTTGCGCACGGTGCAGGACTGGATCATCAAGCCGCAGCTTCGCAACGTGCCGGGGGTGATCGAGGTCAACACCATCGGCGGCTTCGAGCGGCAATTCCACGTGCTCCCCGATCCCGGCAAGCTGATGGCCTACCGGCTTGGCTTCCACGACGTCATGACGGCGCTCGCCGCAAATAATGCCAACGTCGGCGCCGGTTATATCGAGCGCAACGGCGAGCAATATCTGGTTCGCTCGCCGGGCCAGGTCGGCAATGTCGGCGAACTCAGGGACATCGTCATCGGCTCGCGCGGCGGCAATCCCGTCAGGATCAGGGACATCGCGACCGTCACCGAAGGCCGCGATTTGCGCACGGGGGCCGCAACGCGCGATGGCGAGGAAACCGTGCTCGGCACCGCCATGCTGTTGATCGGCGAAAACAGCCGCACCGTGGCGCGCCGTGTCGCGGCCCGGCTCGAGGAGATCGCCAAATCGCTGCCCGACGGCGTCGTGACGCGGACCGTCTACGACCGCACTGATCTGGTCGAAGCCACCATCCGCACCGTCGAGAACAATTTGGTGGAAGGCGCGGCCCTGGTCGTGGCCGTGCTGTTCCTGATCCTCGGCAACATCCGCGCAGCGCTGGTAGTGGCCTGCGTCATTCCGCTGTCCATGGCCATGACGGTCACCGGCATGGTCGAGACCAGGGTCAGTGCGAACCTGATGAGCCTCGGCGCGATCGATTTCGGCATCATCGTCGACGGCGCCGTGATCATTGTCGAGAACTGCCTGCGCATGCTGGCCGAGGCCCAGCGCGAGAAAGGCGGCCTGCTCACGACCTCCGAACGGCTGCGTGCGATCCGGCGCGGTTCGAGCGAGGTGATCAAGCCGAGCCTGTTCGGAACGCTGATCATCGCGGTGGTCTACCTGCCGGTGCTGACGCTGACCGGCGTCGAAGGCAAGATGTTCACCCCGATGGCGCTGACGGTGCTGATGGCGCTGGGCGCCGCGGTGCTGTTCTCCATCACCTTCGTGCCGGCCGCGGTCGCCATCTTCGTCACCGGCAAGGTGTCGGAACACGAAAACCTGTTCATGCGGCTGGCGAAGCGCGCCTATCTCCCCCTGCTCCGGCTGGCGATCGACCATCGCCTCAGCGTCGCAATCATGGCCGCCATCATCGTGGTCGCAAGCTGCGTTGCCGCCGCGCGCATGGGCGGTGAGTTCATTCCGAGTCTGGATGAAGGCGACGTCGCGCTCGCCTCGATCCGGATTCCCGGCACCAGCCTGACCCAGTCGCTGGACCTGCAAAAGGCGCTGGAAAAACGCATCACGCAGATTCCGGAGGTGAAGGAATTCTTCACCCGCATCGGCACCGCGGAGATCGCAACCGACCCGATGTCGCCGGCACAGACCGACGGCTACGTCATGCTGAAGCCGCGCGCCGAATGGCCCGACCCGGGCAGGCCCAAGTCCGACGTGATCGAGGCCATCGACCGTGCCGCCGACGACATCCCCGGCAGCGCCTATGAAATCTCCCAGCCGATCCAGTTCCGTGTCAACGAGCTGATCTCCGGCGTGCGCAGCGACGTCGGCGTCAAGATCTTCGGCGACGACCTCGACATCCTGCAAGGCGCGGCAAAACAGGTGGAGGCCGCGATCCGCCGTATTCGCGGCGCCAGCGACGTCAAGATCGAGCAGGTCTCGGGCCTGCCGATCCTCACCGTCCGCCTCGACCGCCAGGCGCTCGCCCGGTACGGGCTCAGCATCAGCGAGGTGCAGGGCATTGTCGAGATCGCCGTGGGCGGCAAGTCGGCCGGCAAGCTGTTCGAGGGCGACCGCCGCTTCGACATCGTCGTGCGCCTGCCGGAACATCTGCGCGGCAATCTCGAGGCCATCAAGGCGATCCCGATCCCGCTGCCGCCGGGTGAGGAAGCGGCAATCGGTGCGCCAATCCGGACGGCATTGCCCGCCCCTCCTCTTGCTCAGATGCGCTATGTGCCGCTGTCGTCGGTTGCCGCCGTCGATGCGACGCCCGGCCCGAACCAGATCAGCCGCGAGAACGGCAAGCGGCGCATCGTCGTCACCGCCAATGTCCGCGCGCGCGATCTCGGCTCCTTCGTCACCGAGGCGGAGGCAGCCGTCGCGGAGAAGGTCAAACTGCCACCAGGCTACTGGATCGGCTGGGGCGGACAGTTCGAGCAACTGGTCTCCGCCACCAAGCGGCTGACGCTCGTGGTGCCGGTGGCGCTGCTGCTGGTGTTCCTGTTGCTGTTCATGGGCATGGGATCGGCGGCGGATGCGGCGCTCGTGTTCTCCGGCGTGCCGCTGGCGCTGACTGGCGGCGTTGCCGCGCTGCTGCTGCGCGGCATCCCCTTATCCATCAGCGCCGGCGTCGGCTTCATCGCGCTGTCGGGCGTGGCCGTGCTCAACGGCCTCGTCATCATCGCCTTCATCGAGCGGCTGCGCAGCCAGGGCCACCCCGTTGCCGATGCCGTGCGGGAGGGCGCGCTGACACGCCTGCGTCCGGTGCTGATGACGGCGCTGGTGGCGTCCCTCGGCTTCGTGCCGATGGCCCTTGCGACCGGCGCCGGTGCCGAGGTGCAGCGGCCGCTCGCGACCGTGGTGATTGGCGGCATCATCTCCTCGACCGTGCTGACGCTGCTGGTGCTGCCGGCGCTCTATGTGCTGTTCCGCGGTGACGGGGGCGCCGAAAGGCCTACAATGGCGCCTGATTTGGCAGCTTCCGGGGAGCGCTAGAGGTGGGCAACCACGACCATCACGGTCATCATCACCATGACGACAGTGCCGATCATGGTCACGATCATGGCGCTGGCCATGCGCACGTCCACGCACCCGCCAGTTTCGGCAAGGCGTTCGCGATCGGCATTTCGCTCAACACCGCGCTGGTCGTGGCCGAGGCCGTGTACGGCTACATCGGCAACTCTACGGCCCTGCTCGCCGACGCCGGCCATAATCTTAGCGACGTGCTCGGCCTGGTCGTGGCCTGGTGCGCGTCGATCGCGGCGCGGCGCGCGCCCAGCGGCCGCTTCACCTATGGCCTGCGCGCCTCCACCATCCTGGCGGCGCTGGCGAACGCGGTGTTCCTGCTGGTCGCAACCGGCGCGATCGGCTGGGAAGCGTTTTTGCGCCTGCGCGAACCGGAGCCGGTCGCCGGGATCACCGTGATGGTGGTCGCCGGCATCGGCATCGTCGTCAACGGTTTCACGGCCATGCTGTTCGCGCGCGGACGCAAGGACGACATCAATATCGAAGGCGCCTATCTGCACATGGCGGCCGATGCCGCGGTCTCGCTCGGCGTCGTCATTTCGGCGGCGCTGATCATCTGGACCGGCTGGCTCTGGCTCGATCCCGTCACCAGCCTCGTCATCTGCGTCACGATCCTCTGGAGCACCACCAGCCTGCTCCGCGGCTCCATCGACATGTCGATGGCGGCTGCGCCCAAGGGCACCGACATTGCCGCGATCAAGATCCTTCTGCTGGGGAGGCCCGGTGTAACTGCGATCCACGATCTCCACATCTGGCCGATCTCGACCACCGAGACAGCGCTGACCTGCCACCTCGTCATGCCCACCGGCGCCGCCGGCGATGCATTCCTGATGGAGACCGCGCAGATGCTGAAGAGCTCCCACCGCATCGGCCACACCACCCTTCAGGTCGAGACTCATCCCGACAATGGCTGCGCGCTGGCGCCGGATGATGTGGTGTGAGGAGCTGCGCGGCTGCGTCCCCGTCGTCATTGCGAGGAGCGAAGCGACGAAGCAATCCAGACTACCTCCGCGGAGAACAGTCTGGATTACTTCGCTGCGCTCGCAATGACGGGGACAGAGCGGCGCCTACGCCGCCTTCGCCGTGACGATCCAGATCGCGCCCTGCAACGCCACTGACTGCCCCTTGAGGAACGGCGCGAGCATCTCGCGGATCGAGGCTTTTGCCGCGGCATATGTCTCCGGAGGATGGCCCTGCAGAGCGCGGCTGGCGGGGCCGATCTGGAGCGAGCCCTCGACCGCGGCATCGAGCCCGCCACCGATCGCGACATCCATCGCGAGATTGTGCGGCTCCATGGCGACGTCGACGAAGCCCGCGCCCTTCAGGATGCGCGTCACGCGCTCTTCGGAGGCAAAGGCGAACGGGCCAGGCTCTTCCGGCCCGACCGGCGGCATCTTGGGCACATGTTTGTAGACCGCCATCAGCGGCGCCATCATCCAGGGATTTTCCTTCGGCTCGCGCCAGCAGGCAAACGCCAGCCGCCCCGTCGGCTTCAGCGCGCGGCGGAGATTAGTGAAAGAGGCGATAGGGTCAGCGAAGAACATCACGCCGAACCGCGAGGCCAGCAGGTCAAAACTCGCCGGCTCGAACGGATGCACCGTCGCATCCGCCAGCACGAAATCGAGCGGCAGGCCCTTTGGCGCAAACGCGCGCGCCTGCGACAGCATCGGCTCGGAGACGTCGAGCCCGAGCGCAAAGCCATCAGGCGCGACAGCCTTCGCGAACGCGAACGTCGTCGCACCGGAGCCGCAGCCGACATCGAGGATGCGCTCGCCCGGCGTCGGCCTGGCGCGCTCGATCAGCACATCGGCGATGGGGCCGAGCAGGCTTTCCTGCGCCGCATGGCGATCGGCCCAGCGCTGCCCGCTGGGGCCATTCCAATAAGCGATCTGATCGGCGTTCTGCTCGTGTCCGCTAGGGTGTTCCATTGGGGCCTCTGTGGCTCGGTATCGCCCGCCTGCGCCTATTGGCTTCGGCGCGGCAGCCTTCGTTCGCTTCGCGCCAATAAAGTGTGAGGCTGGCTCGCCGAGCCGAAGCTCGCGAAGCGAGCAAAGGCTGGTGGGCGGTGAGAGATTCGAACTCCCGACCCTCTCGGTGTAAACGAGATGCTCTAACCAGCTGAGCTAACCGCCCCACGCCGCTTCTTTATCCCCACCTGCCCCGAACGGGCAAGCGCGGAACGCCAATTCCTGGCCCTCAATCCTGTGGCCGGCCCGCCAGCAGTGGCACCGCGTCGATCCACACTGCCGCCGACTGACACCAGATCTGCCTGACGGGCCGCAATTTGTCGCGCTGGCGGATGCTGCCCCAGCGGATGCCCCAATCGTCCTCCTGGTCGCCCTCGCCGCTCGTGAATAGCGGGGAACCGCAGTCGGCACAGAAGTGCTGGAAGCGCATCCGGCCGTTGTCGCCGCGCTTGCCGTAGATCCTGGGCGTACCGGCCGTCAGCTTGACGTCGGCCTTGGTGCAGATCGCCGTCACCCGGAACGGCGATCCCGTTAGGGTCTGGCAGTCCCGGCAGTGGCAGACCGACACCGTCTCGGGGTCGATCTCGGCTTCAAAGGTAATCTGGCCGCAATGGCATTGCCCGTCGATGTGCATTGTCGTCATCCGCTGCCCCACAGCAAAAACGGCGCCCGAAGGCGCCGTTTTATCATCTTTTCGAGCTGCGATCTCAGTGAGCGGTCAGGCCACCGGCGGCTTCGTCGCCGTCCGGCTTCACCGTCACCTTGGTGTCCTCTTCCCAGACGATCGGCACCGGCTTCTTGACCAGCGCCTTGGCAACGACGTCGTCGAGGCGCGAGACCGGGATGATCTCCATGCCGCCCTTGATCGCATCGGAAATCTCCGTGAGATCCTTGGCGTTGTCCTCGGGGATCAGCACCGTCTTGATGCCACCGCGGGCAGCGGCCAGCAGCTTCTCCTTCAGGCCGCCGATCGGCAGCACGCGGCCGCGCAACGTAATTTCGCCGGTCATCGCGACATCGTGGCGGACCGGGATGCCGGTCATGACCGAGATGATCGCGGTGGCCATCGCCACGCCCGCCGACGGACCGTCCTTCGGCGTCGCGCCTTCCGGCACGTGCACGTGGATGTCGCGGCGGTCGAACAGTGGCGGCTCGATGCCGTAGACGATCGCGCGCGAGCGGACGTAGGACGCCGCCGCCGAGATCGATTCCTTCATGACGTCACGCAGATTGCCCGTGACCGTCATCTTGCCCTTGCCAGGCATCATGACGCCTTCGATCGTCAGCAACTCGCCGCCGACATCGGTCCAGGCAAGGCCGGTGACGATGCCGACCTGCGGCTCGCTCTCGATCTCGCCGTAGCGGTACTTCGGCACGCCGAGCAGCTCTTCCAGAGTCTTCTCGGTGACCTTGACCGACTTCTTCTTAGAGATCATCAGCTCCTTCACCGCCTTGCGGGCGAGTGTGGAGAGCTCACGCTCCAAATTGCGCACGCCCGCTTCGCGGGTGTAGCGGCGGATCAGAAGCAGCAGCGCGTCGTCGTCGATCGAGAACTCCTTGGAGTCCAGGCCGTGCTTGGACACCGCGTTCGGGATCAGGTGCTTGCGCGCGATCTCGACCTTCTCGTTCTCGGTGTAGCCCGCGATCCGGATGATCTCCATGCGGTCCATCAGCGGCCCGGGAATATTGAGCGTATTCGCGGTCGTGATGAACATCACGTTGGAGAGATCGTAGTCGACCTCGAGATAGTGGTCGTTGAAGGTCGCGTTCTGCTCGGGGTCGAGGACCTCGAGCAAAGCCGAGGACGGATCGCCGCGGAAATCGGCGCCCATCTTGTCGATCTCGTCCAGCAGGAACAGCGGATTGGACGACTTCGCCTTCCGCATCGACTGGATGATCTTGCCGGGCATCGAACCGATATAGGTGCGGCGGTGACCGCGGATCTCGGCCTCGTCGCGCACGCCGCCGAGCGACACGCGCACGAATTCGCGCCCCGTCGCCTTCGCGATCGACTTGCCGAGCGAGGTCTTGCCGACACCAGGAGGGCCGACGAGGCACAGGATCGGGCCGGTCAGCTTGTTGGCACGCGACTGCACGGCGAGATACTCGACGATGCGGTCCTTGACCTTCTCCAGCCCGTAGTGATCGGCATCCAGAACCGCCTGCGCGGCTTCCAGATCCTTCTTCACCTTGGACTTCTTGTTCCACGGAATCGACAGCAGCCAATCCAGATAGTTGCGCACGACGGTCGCTTCCGCGGACATCGGCGACATCTGGCGCAGCTTCTTCAATTCATGCTGCGCCTTCTCGCGCGCTTCCTTGGAGAGCTTGGTCTTGGAGATCTTCTCTTCGAGATCGGCGAGCTCGTCGCGACCGTCGTCGTCGCCGAGTTCCTTCTGGATCGCCTTCATCTGCTCGTTGAGATAGTACTCGCGCTGGGTCTTCTCCATCTGGCGCTTGACGCGCGAGCGGATGCGCTTCTCGACCTGGAGCACCGAGATCTCGCTCTCCATCAGGCCCAGCACCTTCTCGAGGCGCTGCGTGACCGACAGCGTCTCCAGGATGCCCTGGCGATCCGCGATCTTGACAGCGAGATGCGAGGCGACGGTGTCGGCGAGCTTGGCGAAATCGGTGATCGCCTGCACGACGCCGACGACCTCGGCCGAGATCTTCTTGTTGAGCTTCACATAGCTCTCGAAGTCGGACACGACCGAGCGCGCCATGGCCTCGGCCTCGACCGACTTCGCGTCGGTGTCGGCGAGCGCAATCGCGGTCGCTTCGTAATAGTCGGCACGATCGGTGTACTTCTGCACGCGCGCACGCTCGAGCCCTTCGACCAGCACCTTCACGGTGCCGTCGGGAAGCTTCAAGAGCTGAAGCACGCTGGCAAGCGTACCGGTCTCGTAAATGGAATCGGGTGCCGGATCATCGTCGGACGCGTTCTTCTGGGTCGCGAGCATGATCAGCGCGTCGTTCTTCATCACCTCTTCGAGCGCGCGGATCGACTTCTCGCGGCCGACGAAGAGCGGAACGATCATGTGCGGGAAGACGACGATGTCGCGCAGCGGCAGCACGGGATAGGCGTGCGTTTCGCCATGAACGATGGTTGGCCTGGGTTTTGGATTGGTCATGGCCTTTTCCTTTTGCTTTGCCCCCTTGCACGCAGCCCGCCATGCTCATGCGCAACCGCCACAAGGTGCCGAGGTGATCCGCAAAACCGGTCGGTCCTTCTGAGGTTGGACCGGCCTGCCGGATCGGAACTGAGGCGAATCTTGAAGAGAATTTTTGCTCGCCGCCGACATTAGGTGGCTATCGACCCGGGGGGTGTCAAGTCATTGAAAGACGCGCGCCATCAGGCGCTTACGCACGCGAACAAGCGACACAACACCGGCTGCGGAGATATTTTCCGCAGCCCCTTGCTTGATGAGACGATTGGAGCGTTCCAGCGCCGAAATCAGGCGCTGGCGTTCTCGACGGCGCGATCGGACCGATCGGCGTAGATGTAGAGCGGGCGCGCCGTTCCTTCCACGACTTCGCGGGAAATCACGACTTCTTCCACACCTTCGAGGCCCGGCAGGTCGAACATGGTCTCGAGCAGGATCGCCTCGAGGATCGAACGCAGCCCGCGCGCACCGGTCTTGCGCTCGATCGCCCTACGGGCCACCGCGCCAAGCGCCTCGTCGGCGAAGGTCAGCTCGATGTTCTCCATCTCGAACAGCCGCTGGTACTGCTTCACCAGCGCGTTCTTCGGCTCGACCAAGATCTTCTTGAGCGAAGCCTCGTCCAGATCCTCCAGCGTCGCCACGACGGGCAGACGGCCGACGAATTCCGGGATCAGGCCATACTTCAGGAGATCCTCCGGCTCGACGTGACGGAAGATTTCGCCGGTGCGGCGGTCTTCCGGCGCGAGCACCTGGGCGGCGAAACCGATCGAGGTCGACCGTCCGCGTGCCGAGATGATCTTTTCGAGGCCCGAGAACGCACCACCGCAGATGAACAGGATATTGGTGGTGTCCACCTGCAGGAACTCCTGCTGCGGATGCTTGCGGCCGCCCTGCGGCGGGACCGAAGCCACCGTGCCTTCCATGATCTTGAGCAGTGCCTGCTGCACGCCCTCACCCGACACGTCCCGCGTGATCGAGGGATTGTCGGACTTGCGGCTGATCTTGTCGATTTCGTCGATATAGACGATGCCGCGCTGGGCACGCTCGACATTGTAGTCGGCGGCCTGGAGCAGCTTCAGGATGATGTTCTCGACGTCCTCGCCGACATAGCCGGCTTCGGTCAGCGTCGTCGCATCCGCCATCGTGAACGGCACGTCCAGGATGCGGGCGAGCGTCTGCGCGAGCAGCGTCTTGCCCGAACCGGTCGGACCGATCAGCAGGATGTTCGACTTCGCAAGCTCGACGTCGTTGTGCTTGGTCTGGTGGTTGAGGCGCTTGTAGTGATTGTGCACCGCGACCGAGAGGACCTTCTTCGCATGGTTCTGTCCGATTACGTAATCGTCCAGCACCTTGCAGATTTCCTTCGGCGTCGGAATCCCGTCGCGCGACTTCACCAGCGAGGATTTGTTCTCCTCGCGAATGATGTCCATGCAGAGCTCGACGCACTCGTCGCAAATGAAGACCGTGGGACCCGCGATCAGTTTGCGAACTTCGTGCTGGCTCTTGCCGCAGAACGAGCAATACAGCGTGTTCTTGGAGTCGCTCGTGCCGACCTTACTCATTCATGTCTCCGTCCGCGGTTCGATCCCGTCCGCTCGATCGCCCTATTCCGGCACGACAGCCGGTACAGTCCTTCAAATAGAGCAAATTCCGTACCAAAAAAGACCCTACGCGTTGCATGCCGTGCGAATCACGGTCACTCGATTCTCCGCGATCATAGCCGATCAGTCGTAGCGAACCATGCTGTCACCCGACTATCAAGAATTCGCTAATCGGGGAGCGCCGGCTACCCGTGACAATACCGTGATTTCCGGTCTTGGCACGGGCGAAGTGATCGAAATCACCCCGGCGTTGCTGGATTGCCACGAAAAACAAGCACGAAAGCGGAACTTTCTGCCTGTCGCAGGGCGCAAAACTGCGTTTTGCGACGCGCGCACGTGTCCTTAACGTGAACGCTCCCTGACGGTGCCGGCGATCCCAGAGGGATTGCCGGCACCGTAGTGCTACGGAGTCTTCGGCGCCGCGGTTTCCTCGGCGCGCTTGTCGATGACCCTGTCGACCAAACCGAACTCCTTGGCGTCGCTCGCAGTAAGGAACTTGTCGCGTTCCAGCGCGTCCTCGATCGCCTTGTAGGTCTGGCCGGTGTGCTTCACGTAGATCTCGTTGAGCCGCTTCTTCAGGTTCAGGATTTCCTGGGCGTGCAGCATGATGTCGGTGGCCTGGCCCTGGAAGCCGCCGGAAGGTTGATGCACCATGATGCGCGCGTTCGGCAGCGAGAAGCGCATGTCCTTCTCGCCGGCGCAGAGCAGCAGCGAGCCCATCGAGGCGGCCTGGCCCGTGCACAGCGTCGAGACCGGCGGACGAATGAACTGCATGGTGTCGTAGATCGCGAGGCCCGACGTCACCACGCCGCCCGGCGAGTTGATGTACATCGAGATTTCCTTCTTCGGATTTTCCGCCTCAAGGAACAACAGCTGCGCGACGATCAGCGTCGACATGCCGTCCTCGACCGGCCCGGTCAGGAAGATGATGCGCTCTTTCAGAAGGCGCGAGAAAATGTCGTAGGCGCGCTCGCCACGGTTGGTCTGCTCGACCACCATGGGCACGAGGTTCATGTAGGTTTCAACCGGATCGCGCATGAGTCACCTAGGGTTTTGAAGAGGCGGACATCGCCAGGCCCGGCTGCCAGTCGGGGCTGGATCTGCCGGAAGGCCGATGGACGTCCCGTGATGCAGGAACTTGGTAGAAGAACTTGGTAGAAGCAGAAGGCGTAGCGACAGATATAGCCCAATTCGCGCCTGACAAGTGCGGAGCGAATTAAGGCTTAATCCGTGAGGCAGTTGAAGCTGATTCGTACAAAGAGGCCCAGCCGGCCACCTGGCTAGCTCGACCTCTTCGCTGATCATCCTTAATGCAAGGCTATCCCAAAGGCTCTCCTAAAGGCTCTTCTGGAGCCCTCAGGCGGCGGTCTTTTCCGCCTCGTCGTCCTTGTAGAGATCGTCGCGCGAGACCTTCTTCTCAGTCACCTTGGCAAGCTCGAGGATGAAGTCGACGACCTTGTCCTCATAGATCGGTGCACGAAGCTGGGCCAACGCTTGGGCGTTGCTGCGGTAATAGTCCCAGACCTCCTTCTCGCGGCCCGGCATCGAGCGCGCCCGCTCGATCACGGCGCGGCCGACCTCGTCGTCGGTTACGGAGATCTTGTTCTTCTCGCCGATCTCGGAGAGCACGAGGCCGAGCCGCACGCGGCGGTCGGCGATCTTACGGTACTCTTCCTTGGCGGCGTCTTCAGTGGTGTCCTCGTCGGCGAAGGTCTTGCCGGCGGAGTCCATCTCGGCCTTCACCGAGTTCCACATCAGATTGAACTCCTCGTCGACCAGCGAGGGCGGAGCTTCGAAGCGATGGGCCTCGTCGAGGCGGTCGAGCAGCGCGCGCTTGACGCGCTGGCGCGTCGCGGTCGCGAACTCGGCGACCAGCCGCTCGCGCGCCGCTTCCTTCAGCTTGTCCAGCGATTCGAGGCCGAGTGTCTTGGCGAACTCGTCGTCGATCGCGAGATCCTGCGGCGCCTCGATCAGCGTCGCAGTGGTCTCGAACTCGGCCGGCTGGCCAGCGAGCTTGTCGTTCATGTAGTTCTTGGGGAACGCCACCTTCAGCGTACGGGTCTCGCCCGCGCCGATGCCGATGAGCTGCTCTTCGAAGCCGGGGATGAAGGTGTTGGATCCGATCACGACCTGGATACCCTCGCCGGCGCCGCCCTCGAAGGGCTCGCCGTTGATGGCGCCCTTGAAGGCGACGGTGACGCGATCGCCCGACTCGGCCTTGGCGCCCTCGCCCTTCGCGGCATAGCCACGGTTCGAATCGGCGATGCGCTTGATCGCCTCGTCGACGTCGGCGTCGGTGACTTCGGCGACGGGCTTCTCGACCTCGAAGGTCTTGAAGTCGGCGAGCGCGATCGACGGCACCACCTCGATCGCAACCGTGTAGGTCAGATCGGTTTTGCCGTTGAGCAGCTCCTCGACCTCAGCCTGCTCGGTCGGCATGGTGATCTTGGGTTCGGTCGCAAGGCGGAAGCCGCGCTCGGAGAACAGCTGCGTATTGGTGTCACGAATGGTCTGGTCGATGGTCTCGGCCATCACCGAGCGGCCATAGACCTTCTTGAGGTGCGTGACCGGCACCTTGCCGGGACGGAAGCCGTTGATGCGAACCTTGTCCTTGAGGTCGACGAGCTTGGCACCGGCCTTGGCGTCGAGATCAGACGCGGGAACGCTGATCTTGAACTCGCGCTTCAAACCTTCCGAGAGGGTTTCTGTGACCTGCATGGTGTCCAATCTTCTTCTCGTTCGGTCCCGGCGCGCATGCGTCGGGACGCTGTCATTAATCGATCCGGCGCGAGGCGAACGCCTCAACGCCGGTGGTTCATCGGACCGACTTCCGGCGGACAAACATCCGCGCGGGAGCAGATCGCGTAATCCGTGCAAACGCTGAAAGCGCTTGGTGCGGGCGGAGGGACTCGAACCCCCACAACTTTCGTCACTGGAACCTAAATCCAGCGCGTCTACCAGTTCCGCCACGCCCGCGTAAATTTGCATCAAGACCGGCCGCGATGCCGCGGGCGGCGGGCTTATAGCATGTGCCCGCCTGTTCGCAGCAAAAAAATGGCCCGATAGAGGCAGGGCTTCAACTAGGCACGACGGCTGGACTTATCCAGCACGGCGTGGTCGGGATCGGCCATGAAGACGCGGATTTTCGACCCGACGAGGCGCGAGGTTTTGGCCGTACTTGGAGTCGGCGTTGGAGCCTCTGCGGCCGGGCTGATGGCGGGCGGCGCAGTCCCGGCCATGACCGCCCAGCTCGCCCTTCAAGCGAGGCCGGCGACGCTGGCTCTGAGGCCGGGTCAGCCGGCTACACCCATCTGGGAGCTGGCTGCCGTAAGCCACCTCGGGGATGTCCGTCTCAAACGTGGCGACCGCTGCGAGGTGGTCTTTCGCAACGGCCTGCCCGTACCGCTTGCACCAGTCTGGTACGGCCTCAATGGCCCGGACGCGGCCGACCCGCTTCGAGGACGCAGCCCGACGGCCCCGGACGCGACGGAAACATCAATTATTTCAGTGCCAAACGCAGGAACCCTGCTGGCCGACTTTCGCCTGTTCGAGGACAGCCTGAAGCAGCCCGCGCGCCCGCTTCCGATCATCGCCACCGAGACCAACGCGGTCGCCGCCGATCGCGACGTGGTCCTCTTGATCGAGGAATGGCGGCTGCGGCCGGATGGGACCGCGCTTCTCCCGGGCCGGGACCCGAAGGACACGTCCCCGCTCTATACAATCAACGGAACGACTTCATTCGAACTCTCAGCTTCGGCGAATGAGCGGCTGCGGCTGCGCTTTATCAACGGCTCGCAACGTTCTGTTCTGGCGATCAAATTGGAAAGTCACGAGGTCCAGGTGCTGGCCCTGGACGGACAGCCGGCTGAGCCGTTCCCGGCTCGCAACGGCGCCCTGGTGCTGGCTCCCGGCGCACGCGCCGACGCCTTCGTGGATGCGGCCACATCGGCCCCATTCCTGCTGCATGACGGCAATGAGGCGCGCCAGGTCGGCCGCCTGACGGTCTCCGGCAAGCTTGAGCGGCGCGCGCCGCTGTTGCCGCCGCAGCCGCTCCCTCCGAATGACCTGCCCGAGCGACTCGATCTGAAAGGCGCCCTGCGGTTCGATGTCGCGCTCGGGGCAGCCGACGCCGGGTGGGTACGGCCCGCAAATTTCTCGACGTCCTCCGCCCCCGCTTTTCGCACCAAGGCCGGCCGCACCCTCGTGCTGGCGCTCAAGAACCCCGCACCCGTCGCCATCGTCGTCCATCTGCACGGCCACCATTTCCGCCTGCTCGACAAGCTCGACGACGGCTGGAAGCCCTATTGGCTCGACACGCTCGCGATCGAACCCGGCCAGACTCAGCGCATCGCGTTCGCTGCGGCCTCCCCCGGGCGATGGCTGATCGAAACCGTCGTAACCGAATGGGCCGCCCCGCGGCTGGTGCGCTGGTACGGGGTGGAGTGAGGGGCTCCGACTAGGCGTGCGGCTTGGCTGTGAGTTCGATCCCGAGCGCCTTCATCACCGCAATAGTCGTTTTCAGCGTCGGATTGCCGTTGGTGCTGAACGAGCGATAGAGCTGCTCGCGAGAAAGACCAGTCTCTTTGGCGATCTGCGTCATCCCCTTGGCGCGGGCGACGACCCCAAGTGCATGGGCGATATAGGCCGCATCCTCGGTCTTGAACGCCTCTTCCATGAACACGGCAATGGCCTCGTCGGACTGCAGGTCTTCGGCCGGGTCATAGGTCGTCAGCTTCTCGCCCATCTCATTCGCTCCACATCTCGGCAAGGCGCTTCGCCGCCTTGATGTCTTTCACCTGCGTGCTCTTGTCGCCCCCGCACAGCAAAACGATGATCGCGTTGCCCCGCTTCCGAAAATAGATGCGATATCCGGGCCCGTGATGAATACGCAGCTCGCTCACACCGTCGCCCACCGGTTCGACGTCGCCTGCGTGTCCATGAGCCAACCGATCCAATCGCGAAGCAATCAGCGCTCTGGCACGCTCATCCTTGAGACGTGATCGCCACTTCCGAAACGTCTCAGTCTGCTTTCAATCACATGTAGTTTTTAGACTACAATTGTTCACAAATGAAGTGGCCTACGCATCCAGAGGTACCGAGCGTCGGGTTCTTTCTCCTCGTTTCGGGTCCCGTTGGTCTGCTCGATCAACGTAAACTGGCGCGCTTCATAGAAGCGCCTTGCGCGCGCATTGCACTGGAAGGTCCAGAGCTCCAGCCGTTCGTTGGCATGCTTGGCGACGTCGAGAAGTTCGGCGCCAGTCCCCCGCCCTTGAACAGCAGGAAGCACGTAAAGCTGCTCGATCCAGCCGTCACGGAAAGCGATGATCCCGCTCAGTACATCGCCGTTGAAGCGTCCCCACACGCGGCACGTCGCGAACACATGCTCGCGGTAGAACCAGCGGTCCTCGTCCGGCGTATGCAGCCCAGCGAGCCAGGGCATCGCATGGTCGAATGCAGCCCGGTGAACCTGCGCCGCCGCGCCCATATCAGTGAGCGCGAGCTGCCTGAGCATCAATATTCAATCCCCAGCGCATTATAGATCCGCCGGTGCACGGCCGGCAGCGTCTCGGTGAGATCCTCTGCTATCAGGCCCGGTCCCGCCTCGCTCGCCGCTTCGCCATGCATCCACACAGCGATGCTGGCGGCTTCGAATGCCGGCACGCCTTGCGCCAGCAGCCCTGCGATGATGCCGGCGAGCACGTCTCCGGCGCCCGCGGTGGCGAGCCAGGGCGGCGCGTTGGCGGCGATGGTGGCGCGGCCGTCGGGCGCGGCAATCGTGGTGTCCGCGCCCTTCAGCAGCACGACCGCGCCGGAGCGCTCGGCGGCGGCGCGCACGCGCTCGATCTTCGAGCGCCCCGGATGTTTATTGCTGAGGTCGGAGAACAGCCGCGGGAACTCGCCCTCGTGCGGCGTCAGCACTACCGCCTTGTCCTGCGACGTCTTGATCGATTCGAACAGGCGCTCGGGATTGGCGGCAAAGCTCGTCAGCGCATCCGCGTCGAGCACCAGGCGCCGCTGCGCGTTAAGCGCCGTGTGGACGAGATCGCAGGTGCGCTCGCCGACCCCCGCGCCGGGGCCGATCATGCAGGTGTTGTAGCGCTTGTCACCGAGCAGCTCGCCGAACTCGATGGCGGTATCGACGGGGCGAACCATCACCGCGGTGAGCGCAGCTGCATTGATCGCCAGCGCATCACGCGGCGTAGCCAGAGTCACCAGGCCCGCGCCGGCGCGGAGCGCCCCGCGCGCGGCGAGACGCGCCGCACCGGTCGCGGCCGCATCGCCCGAGACCGCCAGCACATGGCCTCGCGCGTATTTGTGGCCGTCGATGCGCGGCACCGGAAAGGCGGTGCCCCAGAGGTCCGGATCGTTCTCGAAAATCTGCGGCGCGATCTCGTCCAGCACCTGCGCCTCGATGCCGATGTCGGCGACGCGGACGTGGCCGCAATGCATGCGCCCCGGCAGCAGCAGATGCGCCGGCTTCTTGCGGAAGAAGGTGACGGTCTCGGTGGCGTTCACCGCCACGCCCAGCACGGCCGCGCTGGTGCCGTTGATGCCGCTTGGCAGATCGACCGCGAGCACCGGCGCACCGTTGGCGTTGATCGCCTCGATCATCTCACGTGCCTCGCCGTCGACCGGACGGCTGAGGCCCGCGCCGAACAGCGCATCGATGATCAGCGCCGGTCGCCCGATCGCCTGCGGGTTGAACGGGAGCACCGGGTGTTTCCAGCCCCGTGCCGCCGAGGCCGCATCGCCCTGGAGCTGGTCGCGCTCGCACATCAGGATGACCGAGACCTCGCGGCCTTGCGCGGCGAGCTCGGCGGCTGCGACAAAACCGTCCCCACCGTTGTTGCCGGGGCCGGCCACGATCAGGATCGGCCCCTCCTCCACCAGCGCGTTGGCGGCCTCGGCGACCGCCTGGCCAGCACTGAGCATCAGCTTGAAGCCGGGGGTGCCTGCCGCAATGCTGAGCTGGTCGGCACGCTGCATTTCGGCGTTGGTCAGAACTTCCATGCCACTTCCCTGTCCAAAAGCCTTTTCAAGAGGCACGTTCTGCGTCGGGCGATCCGACGGAACAACGATCTGCACAAATATTGGACCGTTTGCCTATTCCGTAGTCTGCGGTATTTTGTGCGGGTCGGCGCCACCTATCGGAGCTGCACGTTAAAAGGCTGATAACGCTCCAATAATCAGGGCATTTGCAACTTGGCATAGACCCTGCTTTCGCGGAAGTCGCTTCGGTTCGTCGTGCTCACTGGCATTTATCAGGGTGTGGCCGGCCGTTGTTGCCGGACTGGTCAGGGATCCCGGCATAGCGAAGACAAGATCGTGCGTTAAGAAAAGCGCATCCTGACGAAGACGTTGCTATTTGTTCGAAAGGCCGGGAGGCGCGCAGTGAAGAAGATCGAAGCCATCATCAAGCCATTCAAGCTCGACGAGGTGAAGGAAGCGCTTCAGGAAGTCGGCCTTCAGGGCATCACCGTCACCGAAGCCAAGGGCTTCGGCCGGCAGAAGGGTCACGCCGAGCTGTACCGCGGCGCAGAATACATCGTCGACTTCCTGCCCAAGGTGAAGATCGAGATCGTGATCGGCGACGATCTGGTCGAGCGCGCCATCGACGCAATCCGCCGCGCAGCGCAAACCGGGCGCATCGGCGATGGCAAGATTTTCGTCTCCAACATCGAAGAGGCGATCCGCATCCGAACCGGCGAATCCGGGCTGGACGCTATCTGAGCCGGGTGCTATCCCGCATTTTGCGACATTCTGACAAGAAATAGGCTGCTTCGGCGGCCTCATTTTGTTTGTGCCTCGCGCGCCTCAAGAAGCGTGAACACGGTCGCTTGAAGCTTGGAAACCGACCCGCAGAGCCAAAAGGGGTATGCATGAAGACCGCCAAAGACGTCCTGAAATCGATCAAGGACAACGACGTCAAATACGTCGACCTGCGCTTCACCGATCCGCGCGGCAAGTGGCAGCACGTCACCTTCGACATCAGCATGATCGATGAAGACATTTTCGCCGAAGGAACGATGTTCGACGGCTCCTCGATCGCCGGCTGGAAGGCGATCAACGAGTCCGACATGTGCCTGATGCCCGATCCGGTGACCGCGACGATCGATCCGTTCTTCGCCGAGACCACCATGGTCATCACCTGCGACGTGCTCGAGCCGACCACCGGCGAGCCCTACAACCGCGACCCCCGCGGCATCGCCAAGAAGGCCGAGGCGATGGTGAAGTCGATGGGCGTCGGCGACACCGTGTTCGTCGGCCCCGAAGCCGAGTTCTTCGTGTTCGACGACGTGCGCTTCTCCGCCAACCCCTACAGCACCGGCTTCCGTCTCGACTCCTCGGAGCTGCCGACCAACTCCGACACCGAATATGAAGGCGGCAACCTCGGCCACCGCGTCCGCACCAAGGGCGGCTACTTCCCGGTACCGCCGCAGGATTCCGTGCAGGACATGCGCTCGGAGATGCTCGGCGCCATGGCCAAGATGGGCGTGAAGGTCGAGAAGCATCATCACGAAGTCGCTTCCGCCCAGCACGAGCTCGGCATGAAGTTCGACACGCTGACCTTGATGGCCGACCACATGCAGATCTACAAATACTGCATCCACCAGGTTGCGCACATCTACGGCAAGACCGCCACCTTCATGCCGAAGCCGGTCTTCGGCGACAACGGCTCGGGCATGCACGTGCACCAGTCGATCTGGAAGGACGGCAAGCCGGTGTTCGCCGGCAACAAATACGCCGACCTGTCGGAGACCTGCCTCCATTACATCGGCGGCATCATCAAGCACGCCAAGGCGATCAACGCCTTCACCAACCCGTCGACCAACTCCTACAAGCGTCTGGTCCCGGGCTACGAGGCTCCCGTGCTGCTCGCCTATTCCGCGCGCAACCGCTCGGCCTCCTGCCGCATCCCCTACACCGCTTCGCCGAAGGCCAAGCGCGTCGAGGTGCGTTTCCCAGATCCGCTCGCCAATCCCTATCTCGGCTTCGCCGCGATGCTGATGGCCGGCCTCGACGGTATCAAGAACAAGATCGATCCGGGTCCGGCGATGGACAAGGACCTCTACGATCTGCCGAAGGAAGAGCTGAAGCAGATCCCGACGGTGTGCGGCAGCTTGCGCGAGGCACTCGAAAATCTCGACAAGGACCGCGGCTTCCTGAAGAACGGCGGCGTGTTCGACGACGACTTCATCGACGCCTATATCGAGCTGAAGATGACCGAAGTCGCCCGCTTCGAGATGACACCGCATCCGGTCGAGTTCGAAATGTACTATTCGGGCTAAGGGGCCCGAACGACCGCGACACACGAAAGGCGCCCCTCGGGGCGCCTTTTTTGTTTGTGGTCCTCGACTTTCGTTCTGTGTCTGACTCCACTTCGTTCTCAAAGAACGAATCGGAATCGAGAAAACCGGCGCGCACCATTTCTTGATAACTGGTTTATTACGCCCGAGAGATCGAGGCCGCCTTCACGCCGTCACCCGACAGCGACTGGATTTGCTTCGCTGCGCTCACGATGACGATGGTTATAGGCCTCGGCGCGCTCCGCAGCTACGCCGCCGCGCGCTGCTTCGCCACCATCGCCTCACCGAACGCCTCGAACAGTTTTCGGTTGATCGGATTGTGCTGCGGGTCGTATTCGGCGTGCCATTGCACCCCGAGTGCAAAGGCCTTGGCTTCCGCGATGCGGATTGCCTCGATGGTGCCGTCCTCGGCGATGCCCTCGATCAGCACGCGCTTGCCGGGATCGAGGATGCCCTGGCCGTGCAGCGAATTGACCCTGATCTTGTTACAGCCGAGCAATTCTGCGAACGCGCCGCCCGGCGTCAGATCGACGTCGTGACGATCGGCGAACACCACGGTCGGATCGGGATGGATCTCGCCGTTCTCGAGCCTCGGCATGCGGTGGTTCATGCGGCCCGGGATTTCGCGGATCTCGGGATGCAGCGAGCCGCCGAAGGCGACGTTCATCTCCTGGAGGCCCCGGCAGATGCCGAACAGCGGGATGCCGCGGGCAACGCATGCGACCGAGAGCGCCAGCGCCACCTCGTCGCGGTGGATGTCGTAGGGCTCGTGCGCCTCACACGGATCGACGTTGAAACGGGTTGGGTGGACATTGGCGCGAGCACCGGTGAGCACGATGCCGTCGACAGTGTCGAGCAGCGCGCCGATATCGGTGATATCGGGCGAGCCCGCGAACATCACCGGCAGGCCGCCGGACACCTCGGCCACGGCGCGCAGATTACGCTCGCCGACCATCTGGACCTGAAATCGATTTTCAACGCGATGGGCGTTCCCGATCACGCCGACGACCGGCTTTCTCATCTCCCGTTCAGACCTTTCGCCGAAGACGATTCTCCAAACATGCCCCTGGGATGGAACAAATTCAACAGAAGGGTACGCGGGACGGCAATGCTATTTTCGCGCAAATGGCCGGGCGGAGGACGGGCATGGCCCCCTCTCTCGCCGGCGTCCGTGGCCCGCAGGGCCAAGGACGCGTCAATCGCGCCAGAGCCTGGCTTGATCCGAGGCGGGATTTCGCGAAAGAGTACCCGCCTGCCGCCTTCGCATAGGAGCCGATGTGACCATTCCCGCAGATGAACGGCCCCGGACCCGCACCGATCTGGCCTGGGCGATCTCGGTCGGGGGCATCGGAATCGTGCTGTTCGCGGCAATGCTGGTCTTCACCTGGTATTTTGCAGCTACCCTGCTCCTGATCTTCACCGGCATGCTGCTGGGCGTCGGCCTCAACGCGCTGACCAACGCGCTTGGCCGCCGCGTGCACCTGCCCCACGCGGTCCGGCTCGCGATCGTCTGTGCCGCGCTGGCGGTAATGCTCGCAGGCGTTGCTTATCTCGGCGGCGCCACCATTGCCGAGCAGGCCTCGCTGCTGAGCAAGACAATCAAGTCGCAGATCACCAACGTCCGGTCCTTCCTCGAAAACCATGGGATCGACACCAGCTTCTTCGATCTCGGCAACGCCGCGCCCGCCGCCTCCACCGATGCGACGCCGGCGCCCGCGCCGAACTCGGGCTCGCACGGCGGATTGCCGGGCGCAGGCGCGCTGGCCTCGAGCGGCGGCGCGATCGTGAGCCAGACTTTCAAGCTGCTGCTCGGCACCATCAGCGCGGTCGGCAACATCTTCATCGTGCTGTTCCTGGGGCTCGCCTTCGCCGCCCAGCCCGCGGTCTATCATGACGGCCTGTTGTTTCTCGCGCCGGCCAGGCATCGCGCCCGCATCACCCTGATCATCGACGGTATCGGCGAGACGCTGGAGCGCTGGCTGATCGCGCAGATCATCGTGATGCTTGCGGTCGGCGTGGTGACCTGGATCGGGCTCGTCCTCATCGGCATTCCCGGCTCGTTCATCCTGGGGATTCAGGCAGGCCTGCTCGCCTTCATTCCGACGGTGGGCGCCATCATAGCCGGCGTCGTGGTCGTGCTGGCGAGCCTCGCCTCAGGATGGATTCCGGCGCTGTCGGCCTTTCTCCTCTTCATGGGCGTGCACGCCATGGAGAGCTATGTGCTGACGCCGATCCTTCAGCGGCAGGCACTGGACATTCCGCCGGCCACGCTGTTCGCGTTCCAGATCCTGCTCGGCGTCGTGTTCGGAATCTGGGGCCTGGCGCTGGCGCTGCCGCTGGTCGCCATCGCCAAGGTGATGATCGACCATTTCAAGACGTATGAAGCGCCGCCTCTGGCGGAGGCGGCCTGAGCCGCCTCAGGTGGTGAGCACGGTTTCGGTGTGCTCGACCTCGGGGGGTGCCGCAAAATACTGGCCGACGAGGCCGCGCCATTCGGTGAAATTCTCGGAGCCGCGGAAATCGACGGTATGACTCTCGAGCGTCTCCCACTTCACCATCAGACGATAGCGCTGCGGCTTCTCGATCGACTTGTGCAGCTCGAAACCGTGAAAACCCTTGGAGCGGCCGAAAGCGGCCTTGGCCTTGGCGACGGCGGCCTCAAAGTCCTTCTCGCTGCCCGGCTTGACGTCGATTTGCGCGATCTCGGTGATCATCTGTTTCCACCCATTTTGTTTGATGGGCGTGTCTACCGCAGCCCGCGACAAAGAAAAAGGCGCCGAAACGGCGCCTGCCCGGTCCAGAAATGCAGATCACTCAGGCAAGCAGCAGAACGGTGCCCGCCACTGTCAGCGCACAACCGGCGAACAGCGCGAGCGGCCAGTAATTGCGGCCTTGCGTGTAACGCCCCTGGGCGCGGCGCTCGGTGATCAGCGCGCTCTCGTATTCGTCCGCGGTCGAAAACAGGCAGGCGAAGCCGCCGCGTGCCGAAGTCGCCGCGGCTTCGAGCGACATCAGGGCGGTCTGCGGATTCTGTCGACGGATCGATTCCATGACCGCAATGGTAGGGATCGAATGGTAAACAGGGGATTACCGCGAGGCCTCCTTTGCCTAGGCCGTCGCCGGTTGTGTCTTGGATTGCGTGTTGTGCACGCCGATCCGAGCGGCGCTCTGGCGGCGCCAGTTCTCCAGCGACAGGGGCAGCTCCTCCGCCGATTCGACGCGGTTTCGGCCGCCGCGCTTGGCTTGGTAGAGCGCGGTGTCGGCCGAGGCCAGCAGCACTTCGAGCTCGGTGCCGGCCGGACCGCCGGCGACGCCGATGCTGACGGTGGTGTCGACCGGGCCCTCGTCGACGACGACGCCGGAGGTCTCGAAGGCCTCACGCACGCGCTCGGCGACCAGCACGCCCTCCTCCAGCGAGCAGGGCAGCAGAGCGGCGAACTCCTCGCCGCCGATGCGACCCGACATGTCGCTGATGCGCAGATTGCTGACGACGACGGTCGAGAACAGTTTCAGCATCTCGTCGCCGGCGGGATGGCCGAAGCGGTCGTTGATCGACTTGAAATGATCGATGTCGAAGATCATCACGGTCACGGGACGGCCGGCCTTGGCCTCGCGCTCGATCACGCGTCCGCAGGCTTCCGAGAAGCCGCGGCGGTTGAGCATGCCGGTCAGGGGATCAGTGGAGGCGGCGGTCCGGTGCGCGGTGACCGTGCGCTCGGACACCAGCATGAAGATCACGAACACGGTGCCGACGGCATAGAGCACGAGCTCGACCGCGAACACGGTGACCCAGATGCTGGTGGAGAAGCCCGCATCGTTCGGGCGCAGGAAGCTGCCGAGCACGATCGGCAGCATCAAGACGCAGCCGTGCATCACCGGGACCACGAAGGCCGGCCAGCGCCGTTGCAGGCTCTTGCGCCGCTCGACCCAGAGTTCGCTCGCGGTCAGCGCCGCATAGACCGAGACGATGCCGGCGCCGACGATCATGCGCAGCATGGACGCGGTGGGATCGAGCAGCGTGGCGGCAGCGGCCCAGGCGAGCGCGCCGACCAGGAGTCCCGGCCAGTTCGGCTTGCGGCCGTGGAAGACGCGCGCCGCATTCCACACCATGCCGCAGGCGACGAAGCCGACCGCGTTCAGCGCAAGGTAAAGATGCGGCCCCAATCTGTCCCCGGCCGCCGTCCAGAGCGCGACCGATGCGGCGCCGAGCAGATACGCGGTGCCCCACCATTTCAGCGCAGGGCTGTTCTCCTGCCTTCCGAAAAATACCATCATGGCGCCGAGCAGTGCGGCGACCATGGTGGCGACCAAATAGAGCGTGATGCTATCGAGCGACATCATGTCGGCCCCCTCTTAGACATAGCAGTTACGCGATCGGCTCAGCCGATTTGCGCGCCCTTCCAAATGCGACGCTATGTCCAGCGGGTTCCATTCAGGTTTTCATGCGGGCCCAAGTTTTCAGGAAACACGCCATCAATTTGCATACAAACGAACAGCAAAAAGGGCGCTGAAATCAGCGCCCTTTTGCATCTCATTGAAGCCGCTTTCGCGGCGAATGCGACCGAAGCGATTAACGCTTCGAGAACTGGAAGGACCGGCGGGCCTTGGCCTTGCCGTACTTCTTGCGCTCGACCACGCGGGAGTCGCGGGTGAGGAAGCCGCCCTTCTTGAGCACGGTGCGCAGCTCCGGCTCGAAATAGGTCAGCGCCTTCGAGATGCCGTGACGGACGGCACCGGCCTGGCCGGACAGACCGCCGCCGGCGACGGTGCAGATCACGTCATACTGGCCGGACCGCGCGGCCACGGAGAACGGCTGCTCGATCATCATGCGCAGCACGGGACGGGCGAAATAGACCTCGACCTCGCGCGCGTTGACCGTGACCTTGCCGGCGCCCGGCTTGATCCAGACGCGGGCGACCGCGTCCTTGCGCTTGCCGGTGGCGTAGGCGCGGTTGAACTTGTCGACCTTCTTCTCGTGCTTGGGCGCGTCGGGCGCGGCCGCCGTCTTGAGCTGCGAGAGCTGGTCGAGCGACTGAATGGATTCGGCCATGTTATGCGGCCCTCGTGTTCTTGCGGTTCAACTTGGCGATGTCGATCTTCTCGGGCGTCTGGGCCTCGTGCGGATGATCGGCGCCGCCATAGACGCGGAGGTTGCCCATCTGGACCCGACCGAGCGGACCACGCGGGATCATGCGCTCGACGGCCTTCTCGAGCACGCGCTCGGGATGCTTGCCCTCGAGGATCTGGCGCGCGGTGCGCTCCTTGATGTGGCCGACGTAACCGGTGTGCTTGTAATAGGTCTTCTGCTCGCGCTTGCGGCCGGTGAGAACCGCATACTGCGCGTTGATGATGATGATGTTGTCGCCGCAATCAACGTGCGGGGTGTAGGTCGGGAGGTGCTTGCCGCGCAGGCGCATGGCGACGATGGTGGCGAGACGGCCGACGACCAGACCCTTGGCGTCGATCAGTACCCACTTCTTCGTCACCTCAGCCGGCTTTGCCGAAAAGGTTTTCATGTCAGAGTTTCCGTGGACGGGGAGCATCGGCGCGAACACCGCACCGGACTGGCGGTTTTCTAGAGAACAGGGGCGCCGCGGTCAATGCCCAAAGCTGTAATTTACATGTGCAATATCAATTGCTTATAATTAAGGTATCAAGATACCCGCAAAAAGCTCAAACGTTTGGAATGGAATAAGTCGAGGTGACATGCGCAATCGGATCGGGCGAGGTACCGGACAACAGCTTCACCTCGCCGACCGCGAGGCGCTTGCCGAGCTTGAGCAGCCGCGCCTCCGCCAGCACGTCCTGCCCGGGCTGCCCCTTGCGCAGGAAGTTGATGTTGAGATTGGTGGTCACGGCGAGCCCGATCGGCCCGATCGCGGACAACAGCACCACGTACATCGCGAAGTCGGCGAGCGCCATCAATGTCGGGCCGGACACGGTTCCGCCTGGCCGCAGCATCTTTTCGCTATAGCGCTGACGCAAAAGGCAGGCCTGACCGTCCGCGCTCTCGATCGTGATGTCGTCGCCGCTGAAGGCCTGGGGAAACTCGTTGCGGAGGAACTGCTCGAGCTCCGCCACGCTCATTTTCGCTAACGCCATGCTACCCCTCACCCTCGCTTCACGTCCCCTGTTACATTAAGTTATCTGCGTCATCCAACCGGAAACGCTTTGATGTCCGTCCAGGCCGCCCGCGCCCCTTCCCCGCAACCACCTATCCTGCTGCGCGAGACCGTGGGCCCCATCGCGGTCCTGACCCTCAACCGCCCGGCCGCCCGCAACAGCCTGTCGGCGACGATGATCGCAAGCCTGCACGCCGCGCTCAACGAGATCCGCGACGACAAGGCCATCCGCGGCGTCGTAATCGCGGCCAACGGTCCCGCCTTCTCCGCCGGCCACGACATGAAGGAGCTGACCGCGCGCCGCGCCGACCCGGATCGCGGCCGTGCCTTCTTCGCCGAGATGATGACCGCCTGCAGCGCGATGATGCAGGCGATCGTGCACCTGCCCAAGCCCGTGGTCGCATCCGTCCAGGGCATCGCGACCGCCGCGGGCTGTCAGCTCGTGGCAAGCTGCGATCTCGCGATCGCCTCGGAAGCAGCACACTTCGCTACCCCCGGCGTCGACATCGGCCTGTTCTGCTCGACGCCGATGGTGGCGCTGTCGCGCAACGTGCCGCGCAAGCAGGCGATGGAGATGTTGCTGACGGGCGAGCCGATCCCGGCCGTACGCGCCCGCGAGATCGGCCTCGTCAATCGTGTCGTCGCCGCCGGCACCGAGCGCGCCGCCGCCATTGCGCTCGCCGAACAGGTCGCGCTGAAATCCGCCTATACCGTCAAGCTCGGCAAGGAGGCGTTCTACCGCCAGGCCGAGATGAGCCTTGCAGACGCCTATCGCTATGCGGCAGAGGTGATGACCGAGAACATGATGGCGCGAGACGCCGAGGAAGGCATCGGCGCCTTCATCGAGAAGCGTACGCCGACATGGCGGGATGAATAGTCAACTCCTCATCCTGAGGAGCCGCGGAACGCGGCGTCTCGAAGGATAGAGGCCCGACTGCGGCTTCATGGTTCGAGACGCGCGTGCCGCGCTCCTCACCATGAGGTCAGAGAAAGAAGAAGATGAACCACGACGCCTATCCCGACAATTACATCCGGGGCATCCTCAACAACGTGAAATCGATCGCGATGGTCGGTGCCTCACCGGCCAACGTGCGGCCGAGCTATTTCGCGTTCAAATATCTGGCCCAGCGCGGCTACGACATGATTCCGGTTAATCCCGGCCATGTCGGAAAGGAGCTGCTCGGAAAACCCTTCGTCGCCTCGCTGTCCGACATTGACCGTCCCGTCGACATGATCGACATTTTCCGCAACTCCAGTCACATCATGCCGGTGGTCGAGGAAGCCCTCACGCTTGATCCGCTGCCGATGGTGATCTGGATGCAGTTGGGGGCGCGCGACGATGCGGCGGCGCTGAAGGCGGAATCGGTTGGTATCAAGGTGGTGATGAACCGCTGCCCCAAGATCGAATATGGCCGCCTGTCCTCGGAGATCTCCTGGATGGGCGTCAATTCGCGCACGCTGAGCTCCAAGCGCGCGCCGGCGCCGACGCAGGGCATGCGGCTATCCCTCAATCGGATGAGTGTTGGCGGCGGCGAAACCGCGGCCTCGGACCGCGCCGCCAAAAACAAGACTGAGCAAAGCTGACGCAGTTGCGAAGGTTTCATTTCGCGAACGCGACAATGCGTAGCACGATCGTTCCGATGTGAAGCCCCGCCTTGACGGCAGCCGCGGCGCCAATCAGCATGCCGCGCGATTTCAGACCACGAGAACAGGACGCCCTCAATGAGCGATCGCCTTCCGGGATTTTCGACCCTCGCCGTGCATGCCGGTGCACAGCCCGATCCCACCACCGGTGCGCGCGCGACTCCGATCTATCAAACGACGTCATTCGTCTTCAACGACGCCGACCATGCCGCCTCGCTGTTCGGCCTGCAGGCGTTCGGCAACATCTATACCCGCATCGGCAATCCCACCAATGCGGTGCTGGAAGAGCGCGTCGCGGCCCTCGAAGGCGGCACTGCCGCGCTTGCGGTGGCCTCGGGCCATGCCGCGCAGGTCGTGGTGCTGCAGCAATTGCTCCAGCCCGGCGACGAGTTCATCGCCGCGCGAAAGCTCTATGGCGGCTCGATCAACCAGTTCACGCACGCGTTCAAGAGCTTCGGCTGGAACGTGGTGTGGGCCGATCCCGACGACATCGCGAGCTTCGAGCGCGCGGTCACGCCGCGCACGAAAGCAATCTTCATCGAGTCCATCGCCAATCCCGCCGGCAGCATCACCGACATCGAGGCGATCTCGACGGTGGCGCGCAAGGCAGGCGTCCCGCTGATCGTCGACAACACGCTGGCCTCGCCCTATCTGATCCGTCCCATCGATCATGGTGCCGACATCGTCGTGCACTCGCTGACGAAGTTTCTCGGCGGCCACGGCAATTCGATCGGCGGCATCATCGTCGATGCCGGCACCTTCGACTGGTCGACCGGCGGCAAATATCCGATGCTCTCCGAGCCGCGGCCCGAATATCACGGCATCCGGCTGCAGGAGACGTTTGGCAATTTCGCCTTCGCGATCGCCTGCCGCGTACTCGGCCTGCGCGACCTCGGACCCGCGCTGTCGCCGTTCAACGCCTTCATGATCCTCACCGGCATCGAGACATTGCCGCTGCGCATGCAGAAGCACTGCGACAATGCCAAAGCGGTCGCCGAATTCCTCGCCGGCCATCCGGCGGTGGCCGCGGTGAACTATGCGGGGCTTGCAAGCGACAAGTACAACCAGCTCGCGCGCAAATACGCACCGAAGGGCGCCGGCGCCGTGTTCACCTTCAGCCTGAAGGGCGGCTACGATGCCGGCGTCAGCCTGGTGTCGAAGTTGCAGCTGTTCTCGCACCTGGCCAATGTCGGTGACACCCGCTCGCTCGTCATCCATCCGGCCTCGACCACGCACAGCCAGCTCGACGACGCTGCCAAGATCAAGTCCGGCGCCGGCCCCGACGTGGTGCGGCTTTCGATCGGCATCGAGGACAAGGAAGATTTGATCGCCGATTTGGAACAGGCGCTGGGTACGTAGCATCACCGTCATTCCGGGGCGCGCGACAGCGCGAACCCGGAATCTCGACGTCGCATCATAAGCTCTGGATTCCGGGTTCGGTGCTTCGCACCGCCCCGGAATGACGATCGCCGTTAACAGTCATTAACCATATCTGCCGCATACATCGTCACTGGATCGCCCCTTTGATTCGGAGCCGACGATGCTGCGCTGGATGGTGCCTGCCCTTGCGGCGATGCTGACGGTCTCAGCTGCGATTGCCGCCGATTTGCCGGCCACGCCGAGGCGACGGGCTGCCGCTCCGCCACAGGAGCCGCCGCAGGTCTATGTCGAGACCGATCCGGATGCGCTGATCTCGCCGGCCTACGGCATCGGCAGCTACATCCGCAATTTGCCGGGGACGCCACTGCTGCCGGGCTCGCACACGCTGCCGGGCTATTACGGCCGTCCCTGGGACTACGATTACCAGGGCTCGTATTACGGCGGGAAGCAGGTCGATTATTTCTGGCGCCTGCCCTACTCGTGCGGCATCTACGGCTATTGCTGAAGAGCAGATCCGATCAGCCGGCCTGACCGATGGGAACCGCGCGCGGCTGCGCTTCGGTTGAATGCCGTGGAGCGAGCCGCTCCATCTGCGTCACCGCAAGCGTCAGCACCACGATCGCGACCGCCTGATGTGCGAGCGCGAGATCAATCGGCACCTGGTTGAGCAGCGTGAGGATGCCGAGCAATGCTTGCAGGCTTATCGCGCCCAGCAGCAAGAGCGCGCCGCGCGCCGCGGATCCCGCGCGTGAACGCACCGCATCGAACGCGTGCAACGCCGCCAGCGCCAACAGCGCATAGGCCGTCATGCGGTGCTCGAACTGCACCGTCAGCACATTGTCGAACATGTTGCGCCACCACGGCGTCTCGAACCACAGCCGCTCGCCTGAGGGAATGAACGCGCCGTCGATCTGCGGCCAGGTGTTGTAGGCGCGACCGGCGCGCAGGCCCGCAACCAGCGCACCGAAATAGATCTGGATAAAGGTCACGACGAGGAGCAAGCCGCTCGTGAAGCGCAGCCGCGACGATGCCGCGATCTGCGGCCGTTCTGCGAGCCGCCGCACCGTCCAGACGATGCCGGCGAAGATGATGAGCGCGAGCACAAGATGCGTCGCCAGCCGATATTGCGACACCTCGACGCGTTCAGACAGCCCCGAGGCCACCATCCACCAGCCGACCGCGCCCTGGAGCCCGCCGAGCCCGAACAACAGCCACAGCCGCCGCTTCAAATCACCGGACAGGCCGCCGCGCCAGAGGAAGAACAGGAACGGCAACAGATAGGCGACGCCGATGAAACGGCCGAGCAACCGGTGGCTCCATTCCCACCAGAAGATCTCCTTGAACTCGGACAGGCTCATGCCGGCGTTGAGCTCGCGATATTGCGGGATCTTCTTGTAGGCCTCGAAGGCCGCCGTCCACTGCGTTTCCGAGAGTGGCGGCACGCTGCCCGTGACCGGCTTCCATTCGACGATCGAGAGCCCGGATTCCGTCAGCCGCGTCGCACCGCCGACCAGCACCATCAGCGCAATCAGCGCAGCCACTGAGATCAGCCACCAGCGCACGGCGCGATGCGGCTCGGACGGGGCGGAAATCGTCGTCATTCGAGGCAAAACCAGAGCTTGAACGGGACTGCGTGCCCCTTATAGTCCCCCGCTCCCGCAGCGCAAGTTACGCGAAAGCCGCGACATTCCGTCATGACGATCCGCACCCGCAAGTTCCTCGGCACCATCCTGCTCCTGGTGCTCGCCACCGTCTGGGCGCTGCTCGGCATGGCGCTGGCGCAGATGCCGTGGATCGCCGAGTCCGGCTGGCGGCAGGCAATCTACTACGTGGTGGTCGGCATGGGCTGGGTGCTGCCGGCGATGCCGATCGTGAGCTGGATGCAGCGGCCCGACCGGGCCAAGTCGAGCTCGTAGCGCTTCCAGTTCGTAGCGCTTTTAGGGTGTCGCAGTGCCCGTCGGCTTCACCGGCACAAAGGCCGTGCCCGACACCAGCACCCGCATCATGCGCAGCGAGCGCACCCGGCCATCCCAGCAAATGCGCGGCAACGCGCGCAGATTGGTGCGGCCCTCCGCGTCCACGACGCCCGGGATCGTCGTCACAGCACTGGCAAAGCCGGCCTCCTCCGCCATGATGACATGGCTGCGCCGGAACGAGGCGCGATCGCCGAACGGAAAGGCGAGATGCCGGATGTCGCGAGCGAAGGCCGCCTCCGCCACCGCCTTGCCCATCGTCATCTCGCGCAGCGCGGCCGCATCCTTCATGTTGGCGAGAACGGGATAGTTCACGGTCGCGCTGCCGATCGTCACCAGCGGATCGGCCGCAAGCCTCGCCAGATCCTCCCAATTCATCGATGCCTCGCGTGAGAGCGCGGCAAGGTCGACCCGGTAGCGCGTGCAGAGATCTGCGATCGCAGCCGACACATCCGCCGGCGGCAGCGAGTGCAGCCAGGCCTCGACGAACGAAAACAGCGCCTGCTTCCCGGCGTTATCAGCGACAGTGAAGCGCTGCTCCTTCTCGCCCATCATCAGGCTGACACGGCTCTCGCGCGCGATCACCTGTTCGAGGCCGAGCCACCAGGCCCCGCCGACGCCATCGGGAAACGCCGTGGGCACGTAGATCGTGAAGGGCACGGCGTGGCGCGCCAGCACCGGATAGGCAAAGTCGATCAGATCCTTGCCGGCGCCGTCGAAAGTGAGCGCCACGAAGCGGCGGTGTTCCGACAGCGTCACCGCGCGCCGGCAGACCTCGTCCATGCCGATAAAATCATACTTCCACCGCTTCAGCGCGCGAATGGCGCGATCGAGGAAATGCGGCGTGATCTCGTTCTCGCGCGACGGCTGAAAGCCGCCGCGCCGCCGCGGCCGCACATGCGCAAAGCGCAGGATGGCGCCGGCACCACGACTGCGCAGCGCAGCCTGGCCTGTGAACCAGGTCAGCTCAAGGCGCAGCCGTTCCAGCCATCTGTCGTCGGATGCCAATGTCCCACCTCGCGCCCGTCGGCGACCGTTCCCCCTCTTATAGTCATTACCCTTTGTTGACATTTCTTTGCAAAGGTCGGCCACAGGCCGAATTACGCATATTTTTTCTCGACAGGTTCGCGAATGACCATGGCTGCGGCGATGCAAAGCCGGACGGCGGAATTGCCAGCGCGGTCGAAAGCGGGCCGTATCGCGCATGTCGATATCGTGACCGATCTCGGCGCGGCCGAGGCCGTCTGGCGCGCCTTCGAGCAACCCGGTCACCTCTTCACGCCCTATCAGCGGTTTGATCTGCTCAGTCCCTGGCAGCGTCTGGTCGGGGAGCACGAACGCGCCCGCCCTTTCATCGTCATTGCCCGCGACGCCGAGCATCAGCCGCTGCTGCTGCTGCCGCTCTCGCTGCGCCAGAACCACGGCGTGCGCACGGCCTGCTTCATGGGCGGCAAGCATACGACCTTCAACATGGGCCTGTGGAACGCCGAATTTGCAGCGCAGGTCGGCATCGGCGATCTCGACGCGCTGTTTGCGCCGCTTGGCGAGCATGCCGACGTGCTCGCATTGACGCAGCAGCCTCTGCGCTGGAACGACCAGCAGAACCCGTTCGCGCATTTGCCGCGCCAGAGCGCGATCAACGGCTGCCCACTGCTCACGATGGAACCGGGCGGCCCCCCGGCATCGCGGATCAGCAACTCCTTCCGCCGCCGCCTCAAGAGCAAGGAGAAGAAGCTCCAGGCGCTCGCCGGCTATCGCTATCATTTGGCGACCACCGACGCGGACATCACCCGCCTGCTCGACTGGTTCTTCCGCGTCAAGCCGGCGCGGATGGCCGAGCAGAAGCTTCCCAATGTCTTCGCCGAACCCGGCGTCGAGCAATTCGTCCGCAGCGCCTGCCTTGCGTCACGCGGTGACGGCCGCGTCATCGACATCCATGCGCTCGAATGCGACGACGAGGTGATTGCGATCTTCGCCGGCGTCGCCGACGGCCAGCGCTTCTCGATGATGTTCAACACCTACACGATGTCCGAGCACGCCCGCTACAGCCCCGGGCTGATCCTGATGCGCTACATCATCGACCGCTGCGCCGAGCGCGGCCACCGCTCGCTCGACCTCGGCATCGGCTCGGACGAGTACAAGCGGATGTTCTGCAAGGACGACCAGGACATCTTCGACAGTTTTGTTCCGCTAACGTCACGTGGAAAACTCGCGGCAATGGCGATGTCCTCGCTGAGCCACGGCAAGCGGCTGGTGAAACAGAACCAGATGCTGTTCGACCTGGCGCAGCGGCTGCGGCGAGCGTTCGGGTAAGAAATTCTGCGGTTGGGAAACGCTCCCCTGCGGCCCATCCTTCGAGACGCCCGCCTCTGGCGGGCCCTCAGGACGAGGACAGAGTTCGCGGCAGCAGCTTCAACGGATTCCGATTTAGCCAAGCCTCATCCTGAGGAGACCGCGAAGCGGTCGTCTCGAAGGACGAGGCGCTCGCTCGGTCCCCACGGAGAGGCAAGGACATCACGCCGCCACGACCCGCGGCGCATCCCTCGCATCCGACGGCTGCACCGGCCTGCTCAGCATCGTCACTTCGCTGAAGCCGACGGCGCTGAGCTGCTCGCGCATCAGCGCGCGCGCATCCGGCGCCATCGACGCGTCGGGCACCACGACGGCGCGGGCATTCGCCGTCAGGAGCTCAGCCGGAAGGTCGGAGGCACTGCCGGCATCGAGCAGCACGTGGTCGTAGGCGCGCAGCAGCGCGTCGATCGCGAGCGTCACGCGCGGCGACTGCAACAGGCTGCGATCGAAGCCGGGACGGCCGGCCATGACCAGATGCAGCCGCGAAAGCTTGTCCCGGGTGATGATCTGCGCGAACGACGCCTCGCCCTGCATCAGTTCGGCAAGACCGGGGGCCGAGGCATCGACGGACACGGCGGCCATGGTCGGCGAGGACGCGGCAAGATCGACCACGACGACCCGCGCATCGCGCGCCAGGTGCCGGGCCAAGGTCAGCGTCGACAGCGTGATGGCTTCGCCGCTGGCAGTGCCGAGTACCGTAACCTTCTTCGCCATGGCTCCGGCGGCGCGGAGGCTGTCGGCCAGATGCTCGATCTCCGCGAATGCGGTGACATCGGCATCGGCCGTCATCTCCGGCTGGAGCGGCGCGGGTTCTGCCATGACTGGATCGACGACCGGCTCGACGAAGGGCTCGACGACCGCCGGCTGGACGATTTGTTCCTGGCGAGCCGACGCCCGCGTCAGCGTTGGCGCGAACACCGCGACCGCCCGGGGCGCAGTCTGGCGCAACAACTCTCCGGTGACGACGACGCCGGACGAAAGCAGCAGTGTCGCGATCGTCGCGATCAGCACGATCGGCAGCTTCTTCGGATAGGCCGGCGTGTTCGAGACGATGGCGCGCGAGATGATGCGGCCATCTGTCGGCGCGGTGTCGATGGTCTCGCGGGTGTTGGCTTCACGGTACTTCGCCAGATAGGTTTCGAGCAGGTCGCGCTGGGCCTTCGCCTCACGCTCGAGGGCGCGGAGCTGCACGTCCTGGCCGTTGGTGGCCGTCGCCTGCTTCTTGAGCTGCTCCAGGCTTGCGGATAATTCCTGGACGCGCCCGCTGGCGGCCCGCGCATCGTTTTCGAGCGTGCGGGCGAGCTTGGCGGCCTCGTCGCGGATCTGGGTGTCGAGGTCGGCGAGCTGCGCCTTCAATTCCTTGATGCGCGGATGGTTGCCGAGCAGCGTCGAGGATTGCTCGGCCAGCTGGGCCCGCAACGCCACGCGCTGCTGGGAGGGCGTGCGCATCGATTCCGAGTTCAGCACTTCCGACGATTCGATCGGCTTGCCGCTCTGGATCATCTCGCGGATCAGGCGCGCCTTGGACTCGGCATCGGCCTTGAGCGCGCGCGCATTGTTGAGCTGGGTGTTGACCTCGCCCATCTGCTGGTTCGACAGAGTCGTGTTGTTGGTGCCGACGAACAGGCTCGACTTGGAGCGGAAGTCCTCGGCCTTCGCTTCGGCCTCGGAGACGTTCCGTCGCAGCTCGTCGATCCTGCCGGCATACCACTGGCTGGCGTTTCGGGCCTGATCCTGGCGCGCATCCTGCTGGAGCACGAGATAGCCGTCGGCGATCGAATTGGCGACGCGCACGGCGAGATCGGGATCGGCAGACTGGAATTCGATCACGATCACGCGCGACTTGTCGACGGCGTAGGCCTGGAGGCGCTCGTAATAGGCGTCCAGCACGCGCTCTTCCGGCGTCATCGAGAACGGATCGCGGCCGATGCCGATCAGCGCCGCAAGCGACTTCAGTGGCGAAATGCCTTGCAGCACCGGATCGAACTCGGGCCGCTCCGCAAGCTTGTTCTTCTTGATGATCTCGCGCGCGAGATCGCGCGACAGCACGAGCTGCACCTGGCTGGTGACGGCTTCGGCGTCGAGCGCCTGCCGTTCCTCGGCGCGATCGCTGTTGGGGCGCAGAAACACGTTCTCGCGGCCGTCGATCAGGATACGGGATTCCGACTTGTAGCGCGGCGTGATGAGATTGACGATCGCGACGGACGTGACGAGTGCCAGCACCGTCGGCACGATGATCCAGCCGCGCTTGCGCGCCAATGCCGCGCCGAGCGCGTGCAGGTCGATGTCGCCGGACTCGACTGGCGCCGGCCTCGGTGCGATGGGCGCAGGCTTTGCTTCAATCCGGGGCTCGAGCTCGGCCCGCTTGGCTGCGGCCTTCGCGACAGCCCGCTCGACCACCGCCTTGTCCTTGCCGGCACGCCAGAACGCTAAACGCATCGAACACTCCCGCAGGCGCAACGCCACGAACCTACCTCAACCAGGGCGATTACACTCCATTAAGGTTGCCGCTGGGTTAATCGTGGCGTGCGGCAGCTCGCGCGTGCACGTCCGTCACCGTTTGTTAACCACGAGGGCTCTTAATTCGTCTCGATATTTCGTCAGATTGTTCGAGCATTCGCCGTCGAGCGCTGGTTTTGATCATGCCCCCCTCTCCCGACCAGCCGCTTCGCATCCTGCACGCTGTGCGCGCTCCGGTCGGCGGCATCTTCCGCCACATCCTCGACGTCGCCAACGGCCAGGTCGATCGTGGCCATCATGTCGGCATCCTCGCCGACAGTCTCACCGGCGGTGAACGCGCCGAGAAGGCCCTTGCCGAGCTCGCACCGCGGCTGAAACTCGGTGTGCACCGGATGGCGATCCGCCGCGAACCCTCGCCCGACGATGTCCTGGTCTGGTTCCGCTTGCGGCGCCTGATCGCCACGCTCAAGCCCGACGTGATGCATGGCCACGGCGCCAAGGCCGGCGCTTTCATCCGCATGCGGAGGCGATCCGACGACACCATCCGCATCTACACCCCGCATGGCGGCTCACTGCATTATCCCCTCAACACTTTCAAGGGCGAGTTTTACGCGCGGCTCGAGCGTGCGCTGATGGACGCGACCGACCTGTTCCTGTTCGAAAGCGCGTTTGCCCGCGACACCTATCAGCGCATCGTCGGCAAGCCGAAGGGCGTGGTGCATTGCGTCTTCAATGGCGTGACGCCGGAGGAATTCGAACCTGTCGTCATGGCCGACGACGCCACCGACCTCGCTTATGTCGGTGAGTTCAGGCACATCAAGGGCGCCGATCTGCTGGTCGAAGCGGTGGCGCGCCTGCACGAGGGCGGCAAGAAGGTCACACTGACGCTCGGCGGCGATGGTGAGGAGACCGCGGCGCTGAAAGCGCAAGTCGAGCGGCTCGGCCTCTCCAGCGCCATCCGCTTCATCGGTCACGTCAAGGCACGCTACGGCTTCTCCAAGGGGCGGCTGCTGGTCGTTCCCTCGCGTGGCGATTCCATGCCCTATGTCGTGATCGAGGCCGGTGCCGCCGGCATTCCGATGATCGCGTCCAAGATCGGCGGCATTCCCGAGATTTTCGGCGCGGAGAACCCGGCGCTGTTTGCGCCGAGCAACGCGGAGGCCATGGCGGAAGCGATTGCCGCCGCGCTCGATAATCCGCTAGGAACAGCGCAGCGCGCCTCGTCGCTTCGCGAGCGCATCTCCGCGCATTTCTCCCAGCAGGCGATGGTCGAGGGCGTGCTCGCGGGCTATCGCGACGCATTTACCAATCACTAACCATTCTTAAGACCCGCTTTAGAGAATCTTCCGATTTGTCCGATAATCCAAGGCCCAGGGGATGCTCGCCCGGGGCGCAAGGACGCTGCCCGCGGGTTTTTGGAATGGACGTGGACTCCCGTGGAACCGCTCAACGCACGCTCGATGCTCGATGCCGCGACCAGCGCCGCGGCGAAGCCGGCTGACCAGCCCTTTGTGGAGCGCCGCCAGCGGCTCTCGCTCGCCGCGCTTGACGTCGTCAACCAGAAGGTCGCCCGCGCCTATTCGCCGATCGTGATCACCGGCTTCGTACGCCTCGCCGATTTCGCGCTGCTGAGCCTCGTCGGCATCGTACTCTATCTCGGCTATGTCATGCCGCACGCCGGCTCCTTCAGTTGGATCTATCCCGCGCAGATCATCGCCGTCGCGATCTCCGCCGTGGTCTGCTTCCAGGCCGCCGACATCTATCAGGTGCAGCTGTTCCGTGGTCAGCTCCGGCAGATGACGCGGATGATCTCGTCCTGGTCGTTCGTCTTCCTGCTGTTCATCGGCATCTCCTTCTTCGCCAAGTTCGGCAGCGAAATATCGCGGCTGTGGCTTGCCGCCTTTTACGTCCTCGGGCTTGCCGCGCTCCTCTGCGAGCGTCTGGTGCTGCGCTCGCTGGTGCGCGCCTGGGGGCGCGAGGGCCGGCTCGACCGACGCACTATCATCGTCGGCTCCGACCGCAACGGCGAACAATTGGTCGAGGCCCTGAAAGGGCAGGAGGATTCCGACATCCACGTGCTCGGCGTGTTCGACGACCGCAACGACAGCCGCGCGCTCGACACCTGTGCCGGCGCGCGCAAGCTCGGCAAGGTCGACGACATCGTCGAGTTCGCCCGCCGCACCCGCGTCGATCTCGTGCTGTTCGCGCTGCCGATCTCCGCCGAGACGCGCATCCTGGAGATGCTGAAGAAACTCTGGGTGCTGCCGGTGGATATCCGCCTCTCCGCACACACCAACAAGCTGCGCTTCCGCCCCCGCTCCTATTCCTATATCGGCGAGGTGCCGACGCTGGACGTGTTCGAGGCGCCGATCACCGACTGGGACCTGGTGATGAAATGGCTGTTCGACCGCGTGGTCGGCACCCTCGCGCTACTCGTGGCCTTGCCGGTGATGGGATTGGTGGCGCTGGCCGTGAAGCTCGACAGCCCCGGCCCCGTGCTGTTCCGACAAAAGCGCTTCGGCTTCAACAACGAGCGCATCGACGTCTACAAGTTTCGCTCGATGTACCATCACCAGGCTGATCCGACGGCCTCGAAGGTCGTGACCAAGAACGACTCGCGCGTCACCCGCGTCGGCCGCTTCATCCGCAAGACCAGCCTCGACGAGTTGCCGCAGCTCTTCAACGTGGTCTTCTCCGGCGATCTCTCTTTGGTCGGCCCGCGTCCACATGCGGTGCAGGGCAAGCTGCAGAGCCGCCTGTTCGACGAAGCCGTCGACGGCTATTTCGCCCGGCACCGGGTCAAGCCCGGCATCACCGGCTGGGCCCAGATCAACGGCTGGCGCGGCGAGATCGACAATGAAGAGAAGATCCAGAAACGCGTCGAGTTCGATCTCTATTACATCGAGAACTGGTCGGTGCTGTTCGATCTTGTCATTCTGCTAAAGACGCCGATCTCGCTGCTGACCAAGAACGAGAACGCGTATTGAGTTTGTCGTGCCCGAGCTACGCTGTCATCGCCCGGCTTGACCGGGCGATCCAGTAATCACCGGCAGCGGAAACTGCCACCAACGGCTCGGAGTACTGGATGCCCCGCCTTCGCGGGGCATGACGGCGGAAGTTGTGTGGTAAGAATAGCGTGAGCATGTGATGGCGTATGCGGCAACAGCCGGGGAGATGAATGCAGCCGTTCGCGCTGCGCCCGGCGTGCTGGCGCTCCAGCGCGCGCTGGTATGGCTGGTCGGCGCCTCCGGCGCGATCGTCTTCATCGAGCCGAGCCCCTACGAGATCGTGACGCTGCTGGCCACCGTCACCTTCTTCGCCACCGGCCTGCGTCTGCGGCTCGCTTTGATGCCGCTGGTGCTGATGCTGATCCTGCTCAATGTCGGCTACACGATCAGCGCGATCCCGCTGTTCGAGCAGTCCGAGGTGGTGAGCTGGATTGCGACCTCCTGGTACATGGCGGTGACAGTCGTGTTCTTCGCCATGGTCACGTCGGAGGACACCGCGGCCCGGCTTGACATGCTCCGCCGCGGGCTCGTGGTCGGCGCGATGGTCGCCTCGCTCTCGGCCGTCGCCGGCTACTTCCACCTGGTTCCCGGCGGCGACGATCTCCTCACGCTGTATGGACGCGCGCGCGGCACCTTCAAGGATCCGAACGTGCTCGGCGCCTTCCTGATCCTGCCGGCACTGTTCTCGCTGCAGAGCGTGGTTTCCGACAAGGCCGGCAAGGCGTTTCGCAACGTCATCGCCTTCGGCATCATGTCGCTGGCGATCCTGCTCGCGTTCTCCCGCGCCGCCTGGGGCGGGCTGGTGCTGACATCCGCCTTCATGCTGGCGCTGATGGTGCTGACCAGCCGCACCAACGCGCAGCGCTCGCGCATCATCGTCATGGCGATCCTCGCCGCGGTGCTGGGCCTCGCGCTGATCGCGGTGTTGATGTCGTTCGATTCCACCGCCGAGATGTTCAAGCAGCGCGCGAGCTTCGACCAGAGCTATGACGAAGGCAGGTTCGGCCGGTTCGGCCGGCACATCCTGGGAGCGGAGATGGCGCTCGACCTGCCGTTCGGGATCGGCCCTCTGCAATTTCACCGCTTCTTCCCCGAGGACACCCACAACTCCTATCTCAACGCCTTCATGTCCGGCGGCTGGCTGTCCGGCATCTGCTATCCCGCGCTGGTCTTCACGACTGTCATCATGGGTGTCAGGCACATCTTCGTGCCTGTGCCGTGGCAGCGCGCTTATCTTGCGGTGTTCTCGGCCTTCGTCGGCACCGTCGGCGAAAGCTTCGTGATCGACACCGACCACTGGCGGCACTTCTGGATGATGCTGGGCGCGATGTGGGGCATGATCGCGGCCGCGCAGATCTACAAGGCTAGGGCTGGCGACGAAGCTTCTTCAGCTTGAGATCGGGGCGTTTCTCCGGCGGCGTATCGAGCAGGCCCTTCAGCGCCGCAGTCGCCGCCAGCACGCCCTTGTAGCCCTCATTGGCGAAGCGCAGCAGCAGGCGCAATTCCTGGTCGGAATAGCCGCCAAAAACCCTCTCCATCGCCTGCTGCATCGGCACGTAGAACTGGCCGAGCCTTTCTATCGCCTCCGGCACGACGGCAATGAAGACCTTGCGACGGTCGGCATCGTCGCGCTCACGACGGACCAGGCCTGCCTTTTCGAGCCGGTCGACCACGCCGGTAATGGCCCCCGTCGTCAGGCCCGTGACTTCGGCGAGCCGGCCGGCGGTGACACGGCCTTCCAGATACAGGATGTCCATGCATTCGAGGTCGGAATTGGCAATTCCGGCAACGTTCGCAACGGTCTGGCCATAGAGCACGCCCTGCGCGGACGATCTGCGCATCGCCTCCTCGAGTTCCTGCAGCAGCGCAGCGCGCGCCTTCGTCCTTGACAAGGCAGACCTCGTATCTTAGTCAATATATATCTTAGTCACTAAGATATTTAGCGACCATAATTCTCCTAGCACCACGGAAACGTCGGGAGCAAGCCATGTCCTATCCTCCCCGCAAGGCCCTGATCATCGGCGCCGGCATCGCCGGGCCAGTGGCAGCCATCCTGCTGCGCCGCGCCGGCATCGAGTCCGCGATCTACGAGGCCTGGCCCTATTCGAAAGGCATCGGCGGCGGCCTTCAGATCGCACCGAACGGCATGCAGATCATGGACGAGATCGGCCTTTCGAACGAGCTGATCAGCCGCGGCTCGATCGCGGAATCGTTCGACTTCTATTCGCAAGCCGGAGAGAGGCTCGGCTCGATCAATCGCGACATGGCGCGGCGTTTCGGCCAGCCCGCGGTCAATGTCTGCCGCGCCACGCTGAACGAGATGCTGATCGACAAGGCCTGGTGCGCCTGCGTTTCACTCTATTTCGAGAAGCGCCTGATCAAGATCGAGGATCGCGGCGACCAGCCGATCATCGCCTACTTCGCCGACGGCACCACGGCCGAAGGCGACTTCCTGATCGGCGCCGACGGCGTGCACTCAGTGACGCGCCGCCAAGTGGTGCCGGACGGGCCGCAACCGTTCGACACCGGGCTGATCGGCTTCGGCGGCTTCGTGCCGCACGCCGTCCTCGGTGGCCGACCGATCGGTCGGCACGTCGAGACCACGTTCGGGCAGAGCGGCTTCTTCGGCTATGGCTATTGCAGTCCCGATCCGAACGACGGCGTGATGTGGTGGAGCACGCAGCCGGCGCACGGCATGGACGCGGCGATGTTTCGCGCGCTCGACGATGCAACGCTGAAGCAGCACCTGCGCGGCTTCCACCACGGCTGGCACGACCCGATCCCTGGCATCATCGATGCAGCCGAGAACATCGTGGTCACCGACACGCTCGACGTCGCCACCCTGCCGACCTGGTCGCGCAAGCGCTCGCTGCTGATCGGCGATGCCGCCCATGCGACCAGCCCGCACGCCGGCCAGGGCGCCTCGCTCGCGCTGGAAGATGCGATGCGCCTCGCCCGGTTGATGCAGCAAGGCCAGGAGCTCGGCGTCACCTTCCAGGCCTTCGAGGCCGAACGACGCCCTCGCACGGAAAAGATCGTCGCCATGGCCCGCCGCAACGGCAACAGCAAGCGCGAGTTCAGCGCCACCGGCGCGTGGATGCGAAATCAAGTGATGAAGTGGCTGCTGCCCCTGGGCGCAAAGAGCATGGAGTTCATGTACGCGTACGACGCGCGGGCGGTGTAAGCGCATCAGGTCGAACCGTACTCGGCCGCGTCATGGACGGCGCAAGAAGAACCAGTCGCAGAGCGTTGAAACATAGTCATTATAACCAATGTCACATCCATAAGCTGCATAACCATATTGGAAAGACCATCCCATGATTGCAGTGACCGGTGCCACTGGCCAACTCGGCCGGCTTGTCATCCCTTCCTTGTTGAAGGCTGTGCCAGCACAGCAGATTACAGCCGTCGTCCGAGATCCAGCCAAAGCAGAGGCCTTCAAGGCTGAAGGTGCTGCCGTCCGCCCAGGCGACTACGACGATCCCACGGGCCTGGAACGTGCTTTCGCCGGCGTAAGGAAGCTGTTGCTGATCTCGGCCGGCGAGCCCGGCAAGCGGGTTCGCCAGCATGAGAACGCGATCACCGCGGCGAAGGAATCTGGGGTTGAGCTAATCGCCTATACCAGCTTGCTGCATGCAGACATTTCGACACTGGAGCTTGCCGCCGATCATCGGGCGACCGAGACGCTGCTGAAGGCGAGCGGCGTGCCATATGTGTTGCTGCGCAACGGCTGGTACACCGAAAACTATCTCGGCGCGTTGCCAATGGCGCTTGCGCATGGTGCGTTTGTCGGCTGCGCCGGCGAAGCGCGCATCGCGTCGGCGAGCCGCCTCGACTACGCGGATGCCGCCGCCGCAGTCCTGACGTCGCGGGAGGATCAATCGGGCAAGGTTTACGAATTGGCGGGCGACGAGCCCTACACGCTTGCCGAACTGGCGGCCGAAGTTGCGCGCCAGACAGGCAAACCAATCGTCTACAGGAACATGTCGGAAGCAGGGTTTGGTGAGGCGCTCATTGGCGCGGACCTTCCCGAGCCGGTGGCGCGCATGCTCGTCGGGTTCGACATCGCAGCGGCAAAGGGCGATCTGTTCGACGATCGGCGCGACTTGAGCGACCTTATTGGTCGTCCGACGACGCCGTTGCGTGCGGCGGTCTCCGATGCACTTGCAGCGGTGGCCCTCCAAGCGCCACCGCCTGTCGCCGTGAAGGGATAGTCAATGCGAGCTGCAATTGTTCATTCGTTTGGTTCTTCACCGACCTTTGGCGAGTTTGCAGAGCCTTGCGCGGAGGCTGGCGAAACGGTCATCGACGTTCTCGCCGCGCCGCTGAGCCCGATCGTGAAAAGTCTCGCCGCGGGCAAGCACTACACGAGCAATACCAGTTCGGGCAGCGCTGGCTTCGTGCCTGGTGTCGATGGGGTTGGGATGAATTCCACCGGTGAACGGGTGTATTTCATATTTCCCAAGTCCCCGTTCGGCTCCATGGCGGAGAAGTCGCTGGTCGCATCGAGCGCGACCGTGCCTGTGCCCGATGGTATTGACGACGCGCGGGCGGCTGCCGTCGTAACCAGCGGGCTCTCTTCGTGGGTTGCTCTCACGCGCCGTGCGAAGTTCGTGCGGAGCGAGGCCGTGCTGATTAACGGTGCGACCGGGTCGGCGGGAAGCCTGGCGGTTCAGATCGCCTCCTATCTGGGCGCCAGCAGGATCATCGTGACCGGGCGAAATGCAACCAAGCTCGCCGCGTTCCCCAAGACGGTCGAGACAATCCGACTGGACGAAAATGTGGACGCTTCGCTGCAACGCGCGTTCTCCGGAAAGATCGATGTAGTTCTCGACTATCTCTGGGGGGAGCCCGCAACCAGAGTCATCGCTGCGGCAACGGACGGACGCGGATCTCGCAGTGGAGAACCTGCCATTCGTTACGTCCAGCTCGGCTCAATCGCTGGAGAAACAATCCCACTTTCGGCGCATGCGCTGCGCAGCTCTGGCCTGGAGATTCTTGGCAGCGGGATCGGCAGTCTCTCGATTTCGGAACTGATCTCGGGGGCCGGAGAACTTTTGGCGGCTCTGCCAGCCGGCGGTTTTGACACCCCGGTGAAGACGTTGCCCCTCACGGCGATAGCCGAGGCCTGGAACGACGCTGCGGATGACCACCGGATTGTCTTCCGACCATAGACCTGCTCAATCTTCGAATCCCCGATCATTCGGCTCCACGTGAGCGGACGTCGGCACGAGGATTCGCTCAGGCGCCTGTAGCACTCTCCTCGTCTTCAAGCTTCTTGCGCAGCGCCTTCATGAGGCGACCGGCGATCCTGAGGTCTTCCATCGGGAGACCTTGCACCAGGGAGTTGACTCTGGGGTCATACAGGCGGATGGCAGCGTCGTAAGTCTTCCGTCCCTTGTCCGTCAGCACCACAAGGTGCGCGCGACGGTGATGTGGATTGGGCTCGAACGTAACGAGCCCTTCCTGGGCCAGGTCATTGACGATGCGCTGAACGTTCTGGCGGTTCGCTCCGAGGTCGCGGGCGAGCCAGGCGACCGGCTGGGCGCGGTCCGCGGCTACGATTGCCCCCAGAATTTGCCAGCGCGCGCTGGTCAGGCCGAGCGGAGCGACCAGCCGGTCGCCCCACGTCACGGTCAGGTTGTTGACCCTGAACAGATCGAGAATGAGCTCAGTCAAAGCATCACCGGCCGGGGATCGCTTGGTAGCGCGCATATTGTTACCATGACGTTAGTTGACATCATAATGTCAATATGGCTCTCTGTAGCATAAATATCGACATCATCATGTCACATTGAACAGGCTGGCCGTCTTCGGTCAAGGGAACCCAATCATGATCAAGGTGATCCATCCCATTGCTGGCGCAATCGCGCTTCTGACCATCTCGACATTTTGGTTGTCGACCGCACTCAGCGAGCTTTTCGCATCCCAAGCCGTCATCACCGCCGTCAAGACCGCCATACCATGGGGCTTTCTTTTGCTGGTCCCGGCGCTGGCGGCGGCGGGGGGCACGGGCCTTACGCTGGCACGGGGTCGGCGAGCCGGCCTGGTCGGCGCCAAGATCAAGCGAATGCCGCTGATCGCCGGCAATGGCGTCCTGGTCCTCGTCCCCGCCGCACTGTTCCTCGCACATAAGGCGAGCGCCGCCGAGTTTGATGCAGTCTTCTATGCGGTGCAGGCTGTCGAGCTTGCCGCAGGGGCTGTGAACATCACCTTGCTCGTGCTCAACACGCGAGACGGCTTGAGGATGAAAGGTCGGTTTCGCCGCCTGGGAGAAGGGAAGGTGACAGCTACTTCTCCACCGTGAACGTCAGCCCTGCATTCTCCTGCAGCCGCTTGATCAGCCTGTGCTGCATCGCTGCTCCCGGAGTCCAGAGGCCGGCCTCTACGTTCGGCGTGTCGCGCAACAGGCAGATTGCGCATTCGGAGATGATCTTCGCCGTCGACGCATAACCCGGATCGAGATCGCCCTTGACTGCCGCGCGAACCTGACGGCCATCGGAAGCAATCGCGACATAGAGCAGGTCGTAATGACCGTTGTCGCGCTCCTCCTTTGAGGGGCCCTCGCCGGGCTTGAGCGCTTCAGGACCGGTCTTTTCGCTGTTAGCGGCCATGACGCGCTTGGCGTTGGCCTGCCCTTCCTCCCCCGCCCCCGTCAGCACCATTTCGTCGTAGACAAAATCCCGGCCATACGGGAATCCCATCAGCAAGTTGGAGCGATGGACATTGCGCGTGTTGAGGATCGCCATCGCGAACGGTGCGGACCAGGATTGCAGGTCCTCCTCGAAGATGGGCCTGTTGCCGCGCGGCTGTTTCGGTCCCTCGAAGCCCGGCGTGAAGGCAAATGGGTCTTTGAGGATCGACACCAGGCTGAGGTCCTGCGCCACCGCCTCAAAGGTGACCCTTGCACTTGCCGAAGTGCCGCCGGAGAATTTCCAGCTGAGGTCGCGGACGCGGCCCTTGACGCGCGGTGCCGGTGCGCCGAACGCGCGCTTGGCCTGCTCTTGCACGAAGAACGCACCGAGCTCGAACGGCACCGAGTCGAATCCGCAGGAGAACAGGATCCGGGCGGCGCTCGCTTTCGCTGCGGCTTCATGCTTGTCGATCATCTGCTTCAGCCAGATCGGCTCGCCGCAGAGATCCATGTAGTCGGTGCCCGACGCGACGCAGGCGGCAAGCAGATCGGAGCCATAGAGCTGGTATGGACCGACCGTGGTGACGACCAGCTTCGCCTGATCGACCATCGCCCGCAATGACGTAGAATCGGCTGCGTCCGCAACGATGAGCGGCGTGTCGGCAGGCGCGCCGATCGCATCGCGGACCAATGCGAGCTTGTCACTGCTGCGACCCGCCATCGCCCATGTCGGCGCGCCGTCACCGACGTAATGCGCGGCCAGGTACTCGGCGACGAGCTGGCCAGTATATCCGGTTGCGCCGTAGACGACGATGTCGAATTTTGCGGACACGGATCGGCTTCCTGGGATCGTGGGCTTTAAGCTTCCACAGCGAAGGTCAGCCCAGCATTCTCCTGCAGCCGCTTGATCAGCTTGTGCTGCATCGCCGCGCCCGGGGTCCAGAAGCCGGCTGCGACGTCGGTCGTGTCACGCAGCATGCAGATCGCGCATTCGGAGATCATCTTCGAGGTCGACCCGTAGCCGGGATCGCGGTCGCCGGTGACGCCGGCGCGAACCATGCGGCCATCGGGCGCGATCGCGATATAGAGCAGATCGAACAGACCGTTGTCGCGCTCTTCTTTCGACGGCCCCTCGCCGGGCTTCGGTGCGTCGGGGCCGGTCTTGCCCGCATTGGCAGCCATCACGAGCTTGGCGTTGGCCTCGCCCTTCTCGCCGGGACCGGTCAGGACCATCTCGTCGTAGACGAAGTCCTGGCCGTAGGGAAATCCCATCAGCATGTTGGAGCGGTGAACGTTGCGCGTGTTGATCAGCGCCATCATGAACGGCGCCGCCCAGGATTGCAGGTCCTCCTCGAAGGCGGCCCTGTTGCCTTTCGGCTGCTTCGGGCCGGTGAAGCCGGGCGTCAGCGCAAAATGATCGTTGAGAATGGCGACAAGGCTGAGATCCTTGGCCACCGCATCGAAGGTCGCCTTCGCGCTCGCGGCGGTGCCGCCCGAGAGCGTGCCGCGCATGTCGCGCACACGCCCTTTCACCCGCGAGGCCGGCGCGCCGAACACACGTTTGGCTTCTTCCTGGACGAAGAACGTGCCGAGCTCGAACGGCACGGAATCGTAGCCGCAGGAAAACACGATCCGCGCGCCGCTCTCTTTTGCAGCCGCCTCGTACTTGTCGATCATCTGGCGCATCCAGATCGGCTCGCCGCAGAGATCGAAATAATCCGTGCCCGTGGCCACGCAGGCCGCGAGCAGTTCCTCACCGTAGAGCTGATACGGCCCGACGGTGGTGATCACCGACATCGTCCGTTCCGCCATCGCCTTCAGCGAGGCCGCATCCGACGCATCCGCGACAATAAGCTCTGTATTCCCGGGCGCGCCGATCGCATCGCGGACCGATTTCAGCTTGCCGAGGCTGCGGCCCGCCATCGCCCATTTGAGCGAATGGTCGCTCTTGTAATGCTGGGTCAGGTATTCGGCGACGAGCTGGCCGGTAAAACCGGTCGCGCCATAGACGACGATGTCGAATTTCGCAGAGCTCATGGTCGGCCTTTACTTTACTTCTTCGCGTAGCTCACGCCCATGCCGGCACGGACGTCGCTTTGGATACCATAGGGCGGGATCGGATAACGCAGTCCGTTCTTGGCCAACGCCTTCATGCCCACAACCGCCTTGGCGAGATGTTCCGGCTTCAAGGCCATCAGCATCTCCTCGTCCGGCACGCCGCCATAGCGCCGTTCGGCATAGCATGGCAAGGACAGGCTGGGCTCACCGCTCTTGAGCGCCCTGCCCCAGGAATCGGCGCAGGCGGTCTCGCCAACCACGCCCCATTCGAACTTCTTGTAGCCGGTATATTGCAGCCCGTTGATCAGGATGATCATCTGCCCCGGCGTCGCATAGACGAGACAGATGTCCGGCGGATCGAGCCGGCCGCTCGCCAGCGGACTGACCGCGAGCGCCTGATATTGCCCGAACGGAACCACGTCCAGCGCCTCCTGGCGCTTGCGCGCGTCCTCGGCCGTGCCGTGCCAGACCCCGACATAGTTTTCGCCGGCGAGCCATTTCTCATCCTGCGGTGCAAGACCGATCACGGCGCGGCATTGCGCGCCGACGAGATCGTCGGCGGTGATGCCGACGGTCCAGCCCAGACGCGCCGCCATGCTGACGATCTGGTCGGTGGTGTGGACCGCGTTCGGCCGCCGGATTTTCGGGATTGCCTCCATGTCCGCTGTCCGCGCGAACAGCTTCATGCCGATCACCGTAGTCTTCAGCCGCAACAGGCTGTTGAGATCGGTGACGAGGCCGGCAAGATCGATGCTGTCTGCACTCTGCTGTTGCATGGCGTCCTCCCGGCCGGCCGTCGCGCGCCGGCGCTGTTATTGCTTGTTGAACGGTTCTAGTCCTTCGCCGGTCCCGGGAGCAACTCGCCAGTCCGGCCCATCAGGCGGTAGGCGACGAGCCCGATCCATTCGCGCACGGCGACCTCGGTTCGGCCGAGCCCGTCCGTGCCGACATTGGTGAAAGAGAAGAGATCGTCACGGCCGCCCATTCGCCAGTCCACGGGATAGGCTTCGACGTCAAATCCCGCCTTGCGAAAGATCCCCATCGAACGCGGCATGTGAAAAGCCGAGGTGACCAGGAGCCAGCGTTCGCCCGGTTTCGGTGATACCAATTGCCTGGTGAAGATCGCATTCTCGTAGGTGTTGCGAGAGTCCCGCTCGAGGATCAGGCGCTGCTTCGCGATGCCCAGATTCTCCAGGATCGGCGCGGAGTAGTCGGCCTCCCGGGAGTCCGTCGAAACCAGGTTCGCGGTGCCCCCGGTGAAAACAACGCGCGTGTTCGGATAGCGGCGCGCGAGCTCGGCCGGCGCAAACAGGCGATCGGCCGCGTGCGCCACGACCGGCGTGCGGTGTGCCGCCGACAGATCGGTGTCGACCGAGCCGCCGAGCACGATGATGCCGTCGGGCGCACCGCGCGACGGATCCCACGGCGGAAAACGCGACTCCAGCGGATAGAGCAAGAGGTTGCCGAGCGGCGAAAACGCGGCGAGCGCCAGCATGATCAGCGTGGCCGCGGCGAGCTTGCGGCCGAAGGCGGCAAAGCGCGTCGCCATCAGGACGACCGAGACGATTCCGAGCTCGATCATCAAGTTGATCGGCAGCACCGCGGCGCCGAGGGTCTTGGACAGGACAAAAAGCAGGGGAGCCTCGCTGGAATGGTCGTGCCTGTTGCGCGCGGGCTTGACCCGCCCGTCGATCTTCAGAAAGCTTCTTGGAAGAGGATCGATTGCCTGGTCAAGCCCGGGCCTGTGAAACGGACGGACGCCACATGACCCATCACCACCTGCATTCCAGCCCCGAGACCTGTCATTGGGGCTTCTTCGAGGCTGCGCTCAAGCCCGTCCTCACCATCGCGAGCGGCGACGAGGTCACGGTCGACACCATCAGCGGCGGTCCGGATATGCTGCCCGACCGCAGCAAGTTTCACATTCCGCCCGAGATGCACGAGGTTCATGCCGAAAACGAGCGCATGCTCCCCGGCCATATCCTCACCGGCCCGATCGCGGTCGAGGGGGCCGAGCCTGGCGACGTGCTCGCGGTCGAGATCCTCGACGTTCAGCTCCGGCAGGATTGGGGCTGGAACATGATCAAGCCGCTGTCCGGCACCCTGCCCGACGATTTCCACGAGACGCGCATCCTGAACATCCCGCTCGACCGGTCGCGGATGGTCGCCCGCATGCCGTGGGGACTCGACCTGCCGCTCAAGCCGTTCTTCGGCGTCATGGGCGTTTCACCGCCTCCCGCCTGGGGCCGCATCTCCTCGCTGGTCCCGCGCGCCATGGGCGGCAATCTCGACAACAAGGAGCTTGGCGCCGGGGCGACGCTGTACCTGCCGGTGTTCGTCCCGGGCGCGCTGTTCTCCTGCGGCGACGGCCATGGCGTGCAGGGCGACGGCGAGGTCTGCGTCACCGCGATCGAGACCGCGCTCCAGGGCCGCTTCCGTCTGACGCTGCGCAAGGACCTCAGGCTCGACTATCCCCGTGGCGAGACGGCGACGCATTACATGACCATGGCCATGGACCCCGACCTCGACCAGTGCGTGGTGCGGGCGCTGCGCGACATGATCGTGCTGCTCGGCGAAAGGCGCAATTTGTCGCGCGAGGACGCCTATACGCTGTGCAGCCTGGCGGCCGATCTGCGGGTGACCCAAACCGTCAACGGCTCCAAAGGCATCCATTGCATGATCGAAAAGACGATCGTGCACGGCTGAGCCGACCCGCCCACGCCTGACCGGTCGAAGCTACGCCGCCGCCTGCCTGCCGCGCGGCGTGCCTTGTCATGCCTAATTTCCCTCGCGATTCCAACAGGCTGAACACGGGCCGCAGCCTGCATTTGACTTCTGCCTCTAAACCTAAATAGAGTCTTAATCGTAACTTTTATGTACCCGCGTATGAGGCTAGCGTTCGTCCATGGCCACCGAAAAAGCCGAGACTGACCGCATTCCCGTAACCTTGGCGCTCTCGACCATCACCTATCTGGAGAAGCTGGTGAGACAGGGCACCCACGGCACCAGCGTTCCCGGCGTCGCACGTACCTTGATCGAGGAAGGCATCCGTCTCGCCATCAAGGACGGGCTTTTGTCGATCCGCGACAATGGCAGGACGTGAGCGCGCGCCGAACGTGAGGCGGACGGATCTCGAGAGGCGGATGGCCGACATCTGCAACCTGGGACCGCACCAATGCCTGTTCTCTCACCAACCTGGACCGACGAACGACTTGAACTTTTGAAGCAGCATTTCGAGGCCGGCCTCTCCTGCCGCGAGATCGCCGCCGACATCGGCGTCAGCCGCAATGCCGTGATCGGCAAGCTGTCTCGCCTCAATCTGACGCGCGGCCGGACCATCGACGACCGCAAGGTTCAGGACAGGGGCTTGGCGCCTTCGCGCACGCCGCGGACCGTGCCGCGGCTGCAATACGAGATGCTCGCCACGATCTATGGCGAGACCAGCGCGCCGATGGTCGCCGCTCCGATCGACGACGCCAATCGCTGCTCGCTACTCGAACTTGCCGAGAACCGCTGCCGTTGGCCGATCTCGACGCCCGGCGCCGACGATTTCTGCTTCTGCGGCAACTCCGCGCCCGACGGCCAGTCCTATTGCGCCGGCCACAGCCGCCTCGCCTACCGGCCGAATTCCCGCGCGCGCGTCATGCGCGCTTAGAACCATATCCTAGAGCCGTGTCCTCAAACGAAAAACCTCCGGCAGGGCATTGCCGGAGGTTTCTGGAGGTTTAGCATCAAGTCAGAGCCGCAACTTTCGTCATCGGCTTCGAGTTATATAGCTTAGTAACTCAGGTAAGTAAATAAATTTGGGGCCGATCGAATCGCATGGCTCGTCTTCGTCGCCCGCACAGGCTGCCGGATTTCCGAAAGCCATCTTCGTAAAGAAGCTCATCTCATAAAAAAAGCCCCGGCGGTGTCCCGCCGGGGCTGCGTCATATCCGAAGATCAAGGCTTACCAGTTGCGCTGGGCGCGAACCAACAGGCTGTAGGTGTCCTGGTCCTTCAGCTCATAGGTCGCTGCAGGCTTGGCAACGCTGGTGAGCGCCGGCGTCGTGATCACGCCCGAGTACTTCTGGTCAAGATGGCTGTAGGTGAAGTCAGCCGAGAAGGTCAGGTTCTTGACCGGAGTCCAGCGGGTGATGACACCGATCTGGCCGATGTTGAAGTCCGGGTTGCAGGTGCCGGTCAGGGTCGCGAACGCGGCGCTGCCGCAGATCATGCCCTTGGCCGTGCCGCTGTAGTTGACGGCAGCCCACGCACCATACAGCGCCGAGTTCCAGTACGGGCTCCAGTTGTGGGTGTAGGCACCACGGAAGCCGTAGGTCTTGGTCAGCTCGAGGCCGCTGCCGGGTGCGAACACCGCGTCAGACACGCCGGCGAAGCCGATGCTCTGATACGCGCCGCCCGAACCGCCGAACATCGAGTAGCTGGTCGCCGCCAGCTCCTGGAAGTTGTAGCGGCTCGCGCCGTCGGTGTAGACGCCCGAGATATTGATCACGTCGCCTGCACCGGTCGGGATGTTCTTGATCGACAGAGCCAGCTGGACGGCCCAGCCCCACTTGTCTTCGGGATGACCGGTGGCTTCGCTCGCGCCGTAATAGGCGACGTGGTTGTCGTGCGCCGCGACCGAGGCCTGGAACAGGCCCCAGGCCTGGTCGACGCGGAGCGTGCCGACGAGATCGGGGGCGCGGGTGCCGCCGAGATCGTTGGAGCCGTACGCACCGCCGAGGACGCCGGCGGTGGACATGCCGGCCGTGTTCCAGAGGGCGGTCTGGAAGACCTGCGTCTGGTCCTGCGCCGAGACGATCGCCGTCACGCCCTGGCCGAGATCGGCGGTGTAGGTGAACTGGGCAACACCGTTGGTGGTGCCGCTGCCGCCCACGAGCTGGTCGAAGTTGTTGCCGGGATAGTTGATCCAGGGCGCGTCGAACTGCGACACGGCCTTACCCATGGTGAAGCCGGCGAACTGGATGAAGGCGTAGTAGACACCGAGCGCGCCGCCCGAAATGCCGCCGTCGGTGCCGTTGATGGCGCCGCCGCTGGACCCGATCAGGCCCGTGCCCGCGGCATTGAGGCCGAGCGTACTGCTGTACTGGGTGGCACCCGTTCCCGAGCCGGCGCCGACATAGTTGCCGGTCGTCCAGGTGAAGACCGCATCGAAATAGGTGCGGACAACGCCGTACTCGGTCGCGGTGCGCGTGTCGATGTTGAGATCTTCACGAGCGCGCATCGAATAATAGTTCGTCAGGCGGTTGTTGGCCGCGAAAACGTTGTTGTACTGGGCGCTGTAATTGCCGCCGGCATTGAGCGCCACTTCGGCACGCAGATAGCCGCCCAGCTTGATGCAGGTGTCGCTGCCCGGGATGTAGTAGAAACCCGCGCCGTAGAGCGAGCAGACCTTCACGTACTCGACCGCCTTGGCCTTGACCGGAAGATCAGCCGCCTGAGCTCCACCGACGGCGATCAGACCCGCCGCAGTGCCGAGCAAAAGGCTCTTCACCACTTTCATATTAAAACCTCCAAGTTGCTCATGTTACGAAGACCGGACCGTGAGGCCCCCCAGATCCCCGTCTTTCAAAATCCGCTCGGCCGCTTTGCGCTTCGGACACACCCTCTTTCGAAGCGAGGGACGTGAGCAAACCACCTGGCAACGGGACGATCGAGTACCCCCCACCGTCACGACGCAATATGCCTGCGCCGTTCACTAATCAAAATACCTTATTTAATAAGGTTTGTTATTTCGCTAAAACTGTGCCCTGTACGCAACACCGCAGTGAGGCGATTCCATGAGCTGATCATCTTTGTAGTTTTAGTGACGAAATTACCCTGCCCTGCACTTGCGTCAGAGCAGGCTTGCGTGGACTATGGCTTGCACGACACCGGCCGCATACAAATCAGATCACGGGAGTGACGCTGTGTCAGCGACGAGGAAAGAAGGGGCGCGCCTCCGCTCCATCGGCAATCTGGATATCATCAGGCGCTTCACCTGGGAGATATCGTCGATCAACATGTATCTGGAGGAGCTGCGTCAGTTCTGGGCGAGAACGCTTGGCATCAGCGGTCCGCAATGGCTGATCCTGATGGCGATCTCCGACCTCGACAAGGACGACGGCATTCCGGTCAACGTCGTCTCGAAACTCCTCCACGTCGATCCGTCGTTCGTCACCACCCAGTCCAAGCTGCTCGAGAAGAAGGGCTTGTTGCGCCGTCGCCCCTCGCCGACCGACGCAAGGGTGGTCCGGCTGTCCCTGACCGAGAAGACGCAGAAGCACCTGGCGAGCCTCAACGAGCAGTACAAGACGATCAAGGAATTCGTCTTCCAGGAGTTCGACGAGAAGGAACTGACGGAATTCACGACCAAGCTCGCGATGCTCAAGACCCGCCTCGAAAAGGCCTGCGTCCGCCTGACCCTCGACTTCTGAGGTAACGTCCCTAGATGCGCCCCGCGGCGCCGAGCCGCGATTCGAGCCAATCGAAGATGTATTCATTGGCAAGGCTCGGATTGTCCGCATGGGCCTGTGCCGCGCCGGTTTCGGCCGCGGTGAACACCTTCAACATGACATCCGAACTGCCGAGCCGGGACGTCTGGACGATCTGACGGGCCCGATCGGCCTTGAGCCAGCCGTCCTCGCCGAGCGTGATCAGCACCGGACAATCGGCGCTGGAGGCCATCAGCGGCGCATGCGGCACCGGAACGATGCTGACGTCGCTCATCGCGAATCGGCTGGCAAAGAAGGCCCGCTCGTGCAGATCCCACAGGCCGCCATCGCAGACGGCGGCCGCAAGCCGCGGCTCCTGCAACACCGCGCGGGCCACGAAGGAAGAGCCCCAGCCATCGGCGACGATCGCGACGCGCTCGAAATCAACCTCGCTGCACGTCTCCAGATAGTCCATGACGCACGGAATCGCACTCTCGAGATCCCGGCGCCGCAACAGCGCGTCGAGATAGTCGTCGCGCTGGTCGCCGAGCAGGTCCAGCGCCAGCAGCGAGAAGCCGCGCTCGCGCGCATGCGGCACGAGCTTGAACAGAAATTCCTCCTTGCGGTGGCCGGGCTCGCCGATGCAGATCACGGTCGGGGCTCGCACGCGTCCCGACGGCGCGGGCAGGAAATAGCCCTGCAACGAATGTCCGTCGAGCCAAGGGATCGTCACGACCTCCCCGGCAGGCTCGCGCGCGACGAGGAAGCGGCGGGCGCAATCCTGCATCGCGAGGACCGCGACCCAGCGGCGCTCGTCCGCCTGATCGAGCGGCATTGCGGCCGCGCTGTAGTAATTCATGGCGCGGAGCCAGTTGCGCTGCGCGGTCGCCCTGTGACCTTCCGCGAATGCGGCCTCGGCACGATGCCGATTGGCCTGCGCCAGTTTCTTCCACTCGCGATGCCAGGACTGGTCGTCGCCCCGCTTCAGCTGCCGCGCGATCATCAGGCATTCCGCGATCGTGGCGCCGCCCTCCTGGGCCGCGGTGAGGAGCCGCGTGAACTCAGCGGAGATGTCCTCTCGCTCCGGGCAAAGAATCCAGTCGTCGGAGAGGCATGCGGGTATCATCGGGAGCTACGCTCTGGTCATCGCCTTACACATGATTGAATAAACTATTTTGGTTCCCTGACCAAGCTGCCGTGCGCCCAATGGGAGCCGTTAGCGATCACCATCGCTTGAACGCAGGGACGTGTCGCATGCGTGACATTCCAATGCGTCATGAGTGGCCGAACGCTTGCAAGAAACGCCGGCAGCACACTGGCAAAAGGTGGCACATGAAATTGCCTGCGCGCCTCTTGCCATGATGCACATCATACCTATATCGGCGCGCGCTCGTCGCCTGCCTCAGCCGAGCCGCCAGCCGACCTCCTGCGTAAAACTTTCGTAGAAGGCGCGGTCGTAGGCCTGCTCCGGCGTAGCACGAACGCGCTCGTCAAGGCGCTTTGCATCCTCGCCCACGAGAATGCGCCATTGCTCCGCCTTGACCCCGTCGAGGATGATCCTGGCGGCCTGTGCCGCCGTCGTCGGCGCATCCTCGAGGAAGCTGCGGGCGCGCTCGGCGAACGCCGCCTGGATGTCCTCGTCCGACATCTTGTCGGCATCCGGCACGCCGGCCGCGACCATGCGCTTGCGGGTCAGCGCGACCTCGTCGCCGTTGAGCCGCTCCGAACCGTCGGCGCTCTGCACCTTGCGCGAATTGGAGACGATCGAGGTGCCGATATGGCCGGGCATCACCACCGAGCATTTGACGTGCGGCGCGTGCAGGCGGAGGTCGGTGATCAGCGCTTCGGTAAATCCCTTCACGGCGAACTTCGCCGAGCTGTAGGCGGTGTGTGACTGGGTCATGCCGATCGAGGCCCAGAAGCCGTTGACGCTCGCGGTGTTGACGATGTGGGCCTCGTCGGCCGCGACCAGCATCGGCAGGAAGGTGCGAACGCCGAGATAGACCCCGCCCCAGCAGATGTTGAAGGTGCGCTCCCACTGCTCGCGCGTGTTGGTGAACAGGCTGCCGCCGCCGCCGATGCCGGCGTTGTTGAACAGAAGGTGGATCCGGTCGGTCTTCTGCTGCTCGGCGAGCTCGTCGCGGAATCGCTTGAGATGATCCTCGATCGAGACGTCGGCGACATGGGTCGTGATGCGCAAGCCCTGCGGCAGCTTCTCGACTTCGCACAGCCGCTTGGTCTCGGCCATCGCGGCTTCCGAGACGTCGCACATCGCGACATTGCAGCCCTCGGCGACGAGCTGCCGCGCGAGCTCGCGTCCCATTCCCGTGCCGCCGCCGGTGATGACGGCGGTCTTTCCTGCAAAATCCTTCATGGGACTTTCGGCCCTCCCTTGTCGGTATGTTTCTTCATCGCTACGCCGCGCATCGGAGCGCGCGCAAAATGTAGCAGCGCCGCATCCGCAGGTAAAAGCGGATCGGCGCTGCCATCGTCACCACTAATTTCGGGGCGTGGACTATTCGGCCGCCTCGACGCGCCGCTCGTTCAACGCGCCGAGCCCGTCGAGCGCCTTGCGGATTGCCGCCTGCTGCGCGCTTGAGGGCTCCGGCATCGGCGCGCGCGGATAAGTCCTGGGCAGGCCCTGCAGCGTCTGCGCATAGCGCGTGCAGGCCGGCAGATTGTCGGCAATGACGGCGTTCCACAGCGTCAGCAGCTTCTTGTGCAGGTCGAGCGCGCGCGGATGGTCACCCGCCTTCACGGCATCCCACAGCGCGACGGAGGCATGCGGCGCCGCGGTGAGGATCGCGGCGATCGAGCCCTGGGCCCCCAATGTGTAGGACGGATACATCAGGGCATCGACCGCGCTGTAGATCAGCTTGTCCGGGGCCATCATCATGAGGTCCGCGAACAGCTTCAGATCCCCCGCGCTCTGCTTGACGCCGACCACCAGCGGCACCTCGGTCATGATCCGCGTCAGCAGCGCCGGCGAAAGATACGACCACGGCACCACGTTGTAGATGATGATGGGCATGCCGGTCTCGTCCGCCATGGCGCGGAAATGCGCCACCATCGCCTCGTCGTCCGGCCTGAACAGATAATGCACCGGCGTGACCTGGAGCGCCGCGACATTCATGTCGCGCACGAGCTTGCCGCGGCGGATCGCATCGCGCGTGGAATCGACGATAATGCCTGCGATCACGGGAATGCGCCCCTTCACCGCCGCAACCGTCGCCTCCATCAGGTCGCGATATTCCTCGTGATCGAGCGTGTGCCCCTCGCCGGTCGAACCGCCGGCCGCGACACCATGCGCGCCAGCGCCGATCATCCAGTCGACCTGGGCTGCCACAAGGGTGTAGTCGATTTCGCCATCCTTCCTGAACGGCGTCGTCATCGGCGGAATCACGCCGGTCGGTCGTGTCTTCATGGTGTGCCCTCGCGTTTCATATCCCTTGTGGCAGCCCCGCTCTTTTGGCGGGTGGCCACGGTCCTGAAAGCCTAGCGGCTGCGCGCGGCCTGTGAAGCGCCGCCGGCGCGGCGCTGCCCCCACAATCGATCATCGCTGCGACTCAGCCCGGCCGGTTCCCCCGTATTTGCCCGGCTTCGGTTTACGAGCAATTTTTTTACAATCCGAATCGCTAAATGGAGTCCGGACGCTGGGTCGAGTCGGCCAGGCCAGCGTGTTGTTTGCGTCACAGGCTCTGGCACTCCGCTTGCATCCTCTTCGTGGTCAGAAACTACCGATGAGGTGACTGGAATGTTCGTGACCGTCGTTGCCGTGCTCTGCCGGCTAAGTGCAGCCAGCTCAGGCAGTTGCATCGAGGAAATCGTGACCGACAGCAACATGACGCCCGAGATGTCGATGATGCAGTGTGCGATCGGCGCACAGGCCCCCTTGGCGAAATGGATGGGCGAGCATCCGATCTACCACGCCAACTGGCGGCTCGATCGCTACAAATGCGTTCCGGGTCGCTACGAGATCAAGGGCCACGCCTGAGGCCCCGCAAAACTACTGATACCAAGACGACGACGAGGAAACGCCCCGGGCGCCGCATGGCCTGTCCGCGCGGGCATCGACAGCGCCAGCCCCATTGCGGCGGCGAGCTTTGTGACAACGATCACACCTTCCTTTCAGGCCACCGCACACAAAATGATCGCACAGGCCTGTCGCCCCTTCGGCGTCGGCATCAGCGCATAGTGGTGCGGCTGTCCACAGAGTAGATGCAGCTCGACCGGCTCGCCCAATGAGCAAGCTCGACACTGTCCAAATATGCTATGTAACCGGCGCCGAAGTGTGCTGTCGTGCCCACCTCACTAGGCTAAAAGACTGGCGATCATCACCGCTGAGATTGGAATGCAGCGGTCACGCGCGAATCTCAGCGCAGCTCCTCTGCGTATCGACTAACTTTCCCTTATAGGGATGTAGCTTTTGACGATTGGAATGACCACGAGCGCCTCAGCGAAGCAAAGGCGCTGCCGGAGAAGCCAGATAGCCATGAGTGCGACAGACCGACTTGTGTATATCTGCGAGCGGGCGATGCCACACTACGGAAAAGATTTTATCAGCGCACGTCTGCGCTGAAGATAATCAAGTTTTGGTTTTCCGATTTTAGGAGCCTGAATTTTTTTTCCATTGTATGGCTCAAGATTGCTTCTTAGCACATCGTCATCGCCCACCCGATCCCCATCGATGCGAACAATAAGATCGTCATCAATTAGGAGGTGACCATTTTCAAACGCGCGATCCACAAGAAGCGAAAGACAAATACCATTGGACGGGTCTATCGCCACGAACCCATCAGACTTGGTCGTCGATTTGTTTGGCGGAAGCGGAACCACTGCGGCCGTTGCCCATAAGATGCGGCGTCGTTGGCTAATAACGGAACGAAATTTTCAAACAGTTCGAGACTTCTTGCTGCCACGACTCCAACATGTAGTTAGTGGCACGGGCCCGGGCGGGATTACCGAGATGCTCTCGTGGGCGGGGGGCGGCGGCTTTGAGGTCGCGCAAGTGTCCCCCAGATTCGGCACGGGATACAGCTCGGCCGGCTTTGGGGGTATCCGACGGAGTTTAAAGAAAACGGCAATCCGCGAGGATATATTAGCAGCCTAGCAGCGAGGCAGGAAGTACAAGACCCCATTGCGGGGCGCGTTTTGTGACAATCACACCTTCTCCTTAAGCCACTGCTCGCAAGATGATCGCACGCGTACGCCGTCCATCCGGCGTCAGCGCGCGAAGGCGAATAGCGGTTGCCCGAGGCCGGAGCCGAGGCCATACTTCGCGCCTCGATTGTCGTCGATCGCGAGCCCCGTGTCGAAGCGCCCTGTTCCTCCCCCCAGCCGCGGACCTCATCAAACCGATTTGCGCGAGCGCGCCACGCTCGCGCTGCGAATGCAGAATTTCGCCGAGGCGGAGCGGCTTGCAGCCGAAGCCTTGAGGACGAGCCGGAACGATATCGTCGCGACATGGGTTCTCGGCCGCGCCTTGCTCGCTCAGAACCGCGCAGCGGAGGCCATCCTGCCCTTGGACAAGGCGGCGCGCCGCACGAGCGATCCGGGCATTGAAACTCTGCTTGGCGCGGCCTTGGGCGAATCCGGACGTCGCACGGAAGCCGTCGAACAATTGCGCCGGACCGCGGCGCGTCGCCCGCCTTTCCTGCCGGCGTTCCAGGAACTCGCCGGCCAGCTTGCCAAGGATCGGCGCCTCGATGAGGCCATCGCCGTGATCGGCAACGCCTTCGCGCTCGCGCCGGAAAGCATCGAGTTGCAACTGGATCTTGCGCGCCTGCATCTCGAGCGCAATACGCGCGGTGAGGCGCGCGCGATTCTCGTCAAGGCCCACGAGGCCGCGCCTGGGCGTCCCGATATCTCGACCCTACTTGCACGCGTGCTGCGCCAGGACGGTGATTATGCCGCAGCCGCAGAAATGTACCGGCTCGCGCTGGCGCTACGCCCTGACGATGCCATGGCACGGGCCAACCTCGCGGGCTGCCTGTTTGAGTTGGGTGAACGCGAAGCGGGCGAGGCGAGCCTTCGTTCGGCCTTACACGGCCGCCCTCGAATGCTGGCACAAGCCGCCTACACGCTCGTCCATTCATCCCACGGGCGCTTCTTCTTCCGCCCGAGCGCGCTCAAGAAGTTTCTGCAAGGCGAGGTGCCGTGATGCGGCTCACGCACGGAACTGCCGTCGATAGGCGCCAGGCTCCTGCGCGACCGACTTCGTCACCTCGAACACCCGCCGCATCTCCTCTGCAGTCAGTGGTGCGGTCTGAGCGACCCAGGTTTCCCGCTTGACCGCCATGCATTGCGCGATCGGTGTCCCCTTCGGCAGCACGCCGTTGAAATTCACGTCGTGCCAGTGCACCGGGAAATGGATCCAACTGTCGCGATATCGATCGCAATCGACGAGGCCCGTCAGCGTCGTGAAGGGCAAATCGAACCGATTGATCGGATGCATGAACAGAACCGAATAGCCTTCCGGCGCTTCGATCAGCCATGGGTTACGAAACTTGATGAGAAGCCGGTCCGGCTCGAACAATGGCGATCCCGTGACCTGACTCGAGTCGTGAAATCCAACGGGAGAGCGCGGGAAATCGAGTTCACCACCGGCTGGCAGGTCACTGTCCCAGGAAATTTCCCCGTTCTCAAACCTGACATCGCACATCAATGGGATCAGGAAGCCGCTCGTCATGGCGTCGACGACCGGAGGACACCGCTTGACCGTATCCTCCTCGCGCTGATTGATCGCGTTGAAGGCCTGCGTCGGCATCGCCTTCAGCCAGGCAGGCAGGCCTAAACTTGCAGGGACCGGTGGCGGCAATTTGTCTTCAAGACCCGGCGGACAGCGGAACTTGAGGGTCATTGGCTCGTCGGGCACTTCTGATGCTCTCATTGTCGGCGGGCGCGCCTAGGCCTGATCGCCAACAGACAATGCATCCGTTGCGATGCTTTTCGCGCGTGTGCTCAGCCAAGCCTACGAACAAAATGGTCGGAGCGAGAGGATTTGAACCTCCGACCCCTAGTCTCCCAGACTAGTGCGCTAACCGGGCTGCGCCACGCTCCGAACGTCGTTCCATTAGCTAGGATCGCCGGTTTGCGCAAGGCGAGCTCACACCATTTTGGTGCCTCTGCCGAAAGGCCCACGGAACTTGCCCAAAGCCGAGGGGGCCGGCGTCATGCGTCCTTCAGCGCCTGATCCAGCATCTCGCGGCAGGCGATAAGCTCGGCGAGCACCCGTCCGAGGCGCTCGCGGTCGATGGCGCTGGGGCCTGCGGGCGCGGCGGGGGTGCCGCCCTTGCGGAAGGTGGTGAGGATTTCCTCGTCGTCGGTCTCGGAGAAGCGGAAGTCGATGCCCTCCTCCTCCTCGCCCTGGTAATCGTCATCGTCGCTGTCGCGGGCGCCGCGGACACCTGTCTCTTCCTCGGGCTCCATCAGACTGGCGCCGACGGCGTCCTCGATGGCGCCGAACGAGACCGCGGCCGCGCTGTCGGCGAGGCCCTGCACCGATTTGACGCCGTGTTCTTTCAGGATCCGCTGCACCCCGCGGATGGTGTAGCCCTCCCCGTAGAGCAGACGGCGGATGCCCTTGAGCAGGTCGACGTCGTCGGGCCGGTAATAGCGGCGGCCGCCGCTGCGCTTCATCGGCTTGATCTGGGAGAAACGCGTCTCCCAGAACCGCAGCACGTGCTGCGGAATGTCGAGTTCCTGCGCTACTTCGCTGATGGTTCGGAACGCATCCGGCGCCTTGTCCAAATGCCAAATCCTTATCCGGAAGGCGGATTACGCCTCGGGTTGCGCCTTGCTGGCGTCGCCATTGGTGCGGTGCTGGGCGTTGATCCGCTGCTTCAGGATCGCCGACGGCTTGAACACCATGACCCGGCGGGGCGAGATCGGCACCTCGGTGCCGGTCTTGGGGTTCCGACCGATGCGCTGACCCTTCTTGCGGACCATGAAGGAGCCGAACGAGGACAGCTTCACCGTCTCGCCTTTCTCAAGGCAATCGGTGATCTCCTTCAGCACGAGTTCCACGAAGGCGGACGATTCCGTGCGCGACAGCCCTACCTTCTGGTAGACGGCTTCGCACAGATCGACACGCGTTACGGTTTTACTTTGATCGGTCATCGCCCTGCCCCACATCACGGCGAACAATTGTTGTCTGAAATTATGAGCTTACGATACGGCGGTCAACAGCCCTCATCAATGCAGGCGCATCGATAATCCGATCTGATTCGGGCAAAATTTTATCGACTGTGGCTTACCAGCGCACCAGCGCGGAGCCCCAGGTGAAGCCGCCGCCCATGGCTTCCAGCAGAACCAGGTCGCCGCGCTTGATGCGGCCGTCCTTGCGCGCCACCGACAGCGCCAGCGGGATCGAAGCCGCCGAGGTGTTGCCGTGAAGGTCCACCGTCAGCACCACCTTCTCCGGCGCGATATGAAGCTTATGCGCGGACGCGTCGATGATTCGCTTGTTGGCCTGGTGCGGCACGAACCAGTCGATGCTGTCGGCATTGAGCCCGGTCGCCTCGAAGGCGTCGACGATCACGTCGGTGATCATGCCCACCGCGTGCTTGAAGACCTCGCGGCCCTCCATGCGCAGATGGCCGACAGTCTGGGTCGAGGACGGGCCGCCGTCGACGAACAGCTTCGCCTTGTGACGGCCGTCGGAGCGCAGATGCGTGGTCACGATCCCGCGGTCGGTCGCGGCATTGCCCGGCTGCTCCTGTGCCTCCAGCACCACGGCGCCGGCGCCGTCACCGAACAGCACGCAGGTGCCGCGATCGGTCCAGTCGAGGATGCGCGAGAAGGTTTCCGCCCCGATCACCAGCGCGCGCTTGAAGGCGCCCGTGCGCAGGAAATTATCGGCGGTGGCGAGCCCGAACACGAAGCCCGAGCACACCGCCTGAAGGTCGAAGGCCGCGCCGTGGTTGATGCCGAGCCCGTGCTGCACAGCGACCGCGCTCGCGGGGAAGGTGTTGTCAGGCGTCGAGGTCGCGAGCACGATCAGGTCGATCGACTGCGCGTCCACGCCGGCATCGGCAAGCGCAGCCTGCGCCGCCTTCAGCGCCAGATGCGAGGTGAACTCGCCCTCGGCCGCGATATGCCTCTCGCGAATGCCGGTGCGTTGCACGATCCACTCGTCGGACGTGTCAATGCGCGCCGCCAGTTGGGCGTTGGTCACCACCTGCTCCGGCAGATAGGAGCCGCAGCCCAGCACGACCGAACGAATTTGAGTCACGAAACATCCTCCGGCGCGGGCTGCACGAAATTGAGCGCACCACCTTCGCGGTTGAGCATCTGATTGATCTTGTTGAGGAGATCGAATTTGACCATCTCATAGCCAACATCAATCGCATAGGCAAAGCCTTCGGCAGCGATTCCGCCATGGCTCTTGACCACGATCCCGTTCAATCCCAGCAACACGCCGCCGTTGGATTTGTTCGGATCCATCTTGTTGCGCAGGGCCTGGAAGGCGTTGCGCGCAAAGAGATAGCCGAGCTTTGACAGCCAGTTCCGCTTCATCTCGTCCCTGAGCAATTCCGCCATCTGCCGTGCGGTTCCCTCCGCAGCCTTCAGCGCGATGTTGCCGCTGTAGCCCTCGGTGACGATGACGTCCGCCACCCCCTTGCCGATGCCGTCACCCTCGACGAAGCCGAGATAGTCGAGCTCAGGCAGGTTCCTGGCGCGCAAGATTTCGCCGGCCTCGCGGATCTCCTCGTGCCCCTTGATCTCCTCCACCCCGATATTGAGCAGGCCGACCGTGGGTCGTTTCTTGTTGAACAACACGCTGGCCATCGCCGCGCCCATGATGGCGAGCGACACCAGATGGTGGGTATCGCCGCCGATGCTGGCGCCGAGGTCGAGGACCACGGAATCGCCGCGCCTGGTCGGCCACATGCCGGCGATGGCCGGACGGTCGACGCCGGGCAGCGTGCGCAGGTGGAAGCGCGACATCGCCATCAGCGCGCCGGTATTCCCGGCCGAGACCGCAACATCCGCCTCGCCCTTTTTCACCGCATCGATGGCAAGCCACATGGAGGAAGTCCGGCGGCCGCGCCGCAGCGCCTGGCTCGGCTTGTCCGACCCGCTGACCGCGACATCGGTGTGGATGATCTTCGACGCCGCCTTCAGCGCGGGGTGGCGCTCGAGCTCGGGCTCGATCTTGGCGCGGTCCCCGATCAGCAGGAATTCGATCTCGCGATGCCTATCAAGCGAGATGGCGGCGCCTGGAATGACCACGGCGGCGCCGGCGTCGCCCCCCATGGCGTCAAGCGCGATGCGAACCTTGCTTGGCATAAAAGTCCTGGAAACCTGGTCTGGTGCGGTCTTGAACGAGCGGGGCCGCAAATGGGTCCGCCACGAACATGGCGGTCGGTCAAGCGCCACGCTGCACCCCGACCGGGGCGCGACAATAGCGTTTTGTTATCCCGAAACAACCTCTTGCCCCCAGCCTTTTGGATTCGGGAGCATCGGGCCGCGGACGGACTAATTCACAAGAAACGCATCAAAATCAAACAGATAATTCGACCTTTCAAACCACCATCGCAAACACCTCGCGCCCCGTAGCAAAGCGGTCCTCTGGGGGAGACGGCACCTATTGGTCTTTCTTCTTGTCCTGGAGTGCCTTCAGGACCGCAAAGGGATGGTCCTCCGGATCGGGGGCGATGATTTCGGGCTCAAACACCACCCCCGGTTTCCGCGGATAGGGATCGACCGCCAGAAACAGGGCGTCGGTGGCGAGCCGGCCGAGGTCGATGATGCCATTGACGATCGCCTCCGGGGGGTCGGCGACCTGCTCCTGATCGTCCTGCCCCTCCTCCATCAGGTCGGCCAGGCGGCGGACCTCGGCCTCGGGGGCAAATATCAGGTCCACCTCCTCGTCGATCTCGCTCTCCATCGGGTCAAGCGTGACCACACAGGTCTGGCCGATCCGAGCACGAACATGGCCCGTAACCTGGATCCGGTTGCCGCTTTTCGGCACGACATCGAAGTCGGCCTGGACCGAGACAACCTCGCGCAAGCCTGCCGTCTCGGCCATGGCCTGCCGCTCGGCGGCCGAGGCCTCGAGCTTGCGATGCAGGCCGGTATCCGGGATCTGGGCAACGATGACGGGCACCCGCCAGGGATCGGGCCCGGATGCTGGTATCGGTCGGGTCATGGCGTGACATCCTCAGGAAGCGCTGGAGGAAACTTGAAGGACGCACCCAGCAGTGCGGCCTCGCCGGTCCGGCCGAGCTCGGCCTCGGCAGCCCTGGCATAGGCCGCGAGCCGCTGCGCCTGGTCCATGCCGGCCCCATTCAAGATATTCTTGCAGATCGCCGATGCCAGCGCCTCGCCGCCGCTTTCCATGGCCTGATCGTAGGCCTGGACCCGGCCGTAAAATGCCTCGCCGAAGGCCCGCATCCGCTTCGGCACGGTCTGGTCGCCTATCCCCATCTCGCGCAGATTGTCGTCCATGTCCTCGCAGAAGCGGTCGAACAGCGCCTGCGACAGCTCGGTGGCGCCCTGAACCGTGCGCAGACGGCGCAGCAACAGCCAGAGGTGCAGCAGCAACAGATCGAAACGCCCGTTAACGCTATCCGGCACGCCCAAGTCTCGGTAAAATATGGGTTCTCGCGCCTGCGTCACGATCATGCCATAGATGGCTTCAATGGTGCCCGGCGAGGCTAGGCGGGGTTTCCTGAAGTGATTGAACGGCCAAAGCATTGTGGTTTCCGCAAGCGGGCGCGCGCGTGTTGCATTCAGAGCCTCCGCCCGGTACTTCAGCGCCTCGCGCGACGCAAGGGGACGGAATCAGTTCCGCTATGACGATAACGAACCAGACCAGCCTGCGTGCAGACAAGCGGCGCGGCCTTCAAGCACGTTGGCGCGGCTTGCGCCTGTTCGCGGCCGCGGCCCTGGTGGGCGCTGCGCTTGCGGGCTGCACCGGCGAGCAGTTCCAGAAGGGTTACATCCTGCCGCCCAACGCGCTGGAGCAGATCCCGATCGGCGCGAGCCAGGATCAGGTGCTGATCGTGATGGGCACCCCCTCCACCGTCGCAACCCTCGACGGCGAGGTGTTCTATTACATCTCGCAGCGCTCCGAGCGCATGGTCGCCTTCATGAACCAGAAGGTGGTCGATCAGCGCGTCATCGCGGTCTATTTCGACAAGAACCGGCGCGTGCGCCGGCTTGCGAATTACGGCCTGCAGGACGGCAAGATCTTCGACTTCGTCAGCCGCACAACGCCGACGTCGGGCCAGGAGATGAGCTACCTTACGCCGATCTTCAAACTGCTCAGCTTTAACTGAGCCTTCAGCCTGCGGCCTCGTGCGGCTTGCCGTTGCGCGTCCGGTTCCATACGCTCCCCGCAAAACAAGACCCAGGGAGTGGATTCGTGCCCAATCAATTGCTGTCCCGCCGTCGTGTGCTCACCGGTGCTGCCGCCCTCTCGGCCGCAGCGATCCTGCCGCGATCGAGCCTGGCGGACTGGAAGCCCACCGAAAACGTCCGCCTCGTCGGGCCGGCGGCCGCCGGCGGCTCGACCGACGTGATGGGTCGGCTTCTGGCCGCGCATCTGCAGACCGCCTGGGGCCAATCGGCCGTGGTGGAAAACCGCTCCGGCGGCGGCGGGACGATCGGCACGGCCGAGGTGGTCCGCGCCAAGCCGGACGGCCACACCATCCTGATCGGCAATCCCGGCCCGAACGCGATCGCCTACAGCATCTTCAAGAACCTCACCTACAAGCCGGACCAGCTCCAGCCGGTCTCCAATATGATCCGGATCCCGAACATCGTCTCGGCGCATCCCAAGACCGGCATCAAGTCGATCGCCGAGCTGGTCGCCTATCTCAAGGCCAATCCGGACAAGCTCAGCTACGCCTCCTCCGGTGTCGGCCAGAGCCCTCATCTCACCGGCGCCTGGTTCCTGCAGCTCACCGGCCTGAAGATGACGCACATCCCGTTCCGCGGCGCCGGTCCCGCGCTCCAGGCGGCGCTCGCCGGCGACATCCAGATCCTGTTCGACAACCTCTATCCGAGCCTGCCGCAGGTGCAGAACGGCACCCTCACCGGCCTCTGCGTCACCACGACCGAGCGCAGCGACCTCGCGCCGAACCTGCCGACCATGCGCGAGAGCGCGCCGGAGCTTGCGGCTTTCGACGTCTCGTCGTGGTTCTCGGTGTTCCTGCCGAAAGGTGTGCAGCCTGCCGTTGTCGAAGCGCTCAACCTTCAAGTGAAGGCGATGCTCGAGCGCGACGACATCAAGAAGAACATCGTCGCCATGGGCGCCCGCGCCGACTACGGCACGCCCGACCAGTTTGCCGCCTTCGTGGACGCCGAGACGAAGAAGTTCGCCGGCATCATCCAGAAGGAAGGGCTGCAGATGGACGTGCAGTAGCCTTCGCATCCGCGGACACGGCCCAACATGCATCGCCGGCCCGTGTTTTCGGGTTGAGCGCGTGGCGACACATCGGTTGCTATGCAAGCTCGGCCGACGGCTGTCCCACCAAAGCAGCAATCGCCGAAATCGAGTCCAGGCGCGTCAAATCGAAGCCGATGTCGGAGAAGTTGATCCCGTGGTCGGTCTCAATGCTCATGATCAGCTCGACCGCGTCGAGCGAATCGAGGCGGCCGCTGGTGAACAGCAGATCGTCGTCACCTAGCGGCGCGCTGTCGCCCTTCATCAGCAGCCGCTGCACGATGTAGCGTCGCATCTGCGATCTGACTTCAGGGCCGGCTTTCGTGGTCATGTCGAGACTCCCAGGAGATAGAACAGGAATTCGGCGCGTTGCCCGAGCGAATGCTCGCGGTCGAGCGGCGCATCGAAGATGTGAATGAGACAAAAGAAGCTCGACACCCACAGGCAAGGCAGCAAGCGGCCACGCAGCCATCCTCGCGGCGCCTGTTGTGGGGCGCGGCGCATCTGCGAGAGCCCGACGCTGACGGCCAGGACAAACGTGTAGAACGCGTGGGATTGCTGACCGACCACGGCCCGCCAAAGGCCCATTTCGCCGACGAAATGAATATCGCGAATGAAGTGAAACAGCAGGTTGCCGACACAGGCCGCGGCAAAGGTGGCGAAGAACATGCGAAGCCGGCGATGGCCGCGGAGGCAGCGAACAAAGGTGGGGTAGAAGAAATGATCGACGAGCAGTTCCTTGTAGTAGAAGTAGTAGCGGTTCCAGAATTCCGCGAGCGTCGTTGACTCCAGAGGCCGGTAGGTGTTGCGCAGCAGGCGAAAGCCGGCAAGCCGCGCCGTGGCGATGATGACGCCGCCGAACACGGTCATGCTCAGCAGGTCCTCGACGAAGAAGCTGACGAGGCTCGCCCATCCGACGAAACGCGACCAGGGATGGCCCGCGAGATATTGCGGCAGGTTGTCGTCGAACATTGGAAGCTGCAAACGCCCGTGGACGAGCTCGACGAGACAGATCCTGATGATGGCGAGCACAAGGATCCAGACCGCAAGCTTGAAGCCCTTGAGCTGCGTCACCGCAAGCTCTTCGGGTGTCTTGGCCTCGAAGCGGTCGAGATACGACAGCCCCTTCCCGAACGGCGTCAGCGACGATCCCCAGAAGGGGTGGAAAACGCTCAGATGCCGCCACACCGGAGATCGCTTCCTGCCCGCATCGGCCAGACCATAGGCAAGAAACCACAAATAGGGCTGGAACGTCATCAGAAATGACCACAGCAGAACGCGCGGCAGGCCGGCCATCATCGTGGCCTGTGTCAGCGCGACGAGTGCCAGGAACGCCAGCAACAGGCTGAGCGTCGGGCGGCGGAAGACCACCGTCCCTGCGCCCTGCATGATCAGCAACCCCGCGAACAGCGCAAACACGACGGCCACCATGACCGCTTCCAGCAGCGGCTGATGGATCCGGTCGCCAACGCCTTCGTCGATCGCCAGCCGTTCGAGAAAACCTCGGTCGATCAGGAAGCCGCTGCGATAGAGCAGCAGCAAGGTTGCGAGCAGGATCAGGACGCGCCGGTACCGGCCGGCATAGGCGCACACCAGCGCGAATCCCGCCGCTGAAAAATCGATACCTATCTGCCGAAACAAAACCACGAGCAGTCCGACCGCGCAGCAGAGCAGCACGCGGCCACCGATGTCCTGGACCCCCGCCACGAGCCTCGGGTTCCGATCGATCTTCGGGATCAACCGCCACGACGGCTTCCCATGAGGACCCGACGGCGCGTAGCCGTAGGACTGGCTTTCAACACTCATCGGACAACGCGCGCGATCACGACGAGCTGTTGCATCTAAGAGGCCCTTGCAACAGCTTCGCCAAGCAGTGACACCACGGAGCGCCGGTCCGCCTTGCCATTGGCGTTGATGGGAATGTCTTCCATCCAGATGAATCGGCCCGGCACCATGTAGGCGGGAAGGTGCGCCGCGCAGTGCTGGCGCAGATCGCTTTCCGCCATTCTTGCACCCGAATACGCGGCCAGCAGCCGACTGGCACCACTGGCGTCGCGCTGCACCACGGCAAGCGCACGGGTTATTCCCCTGCACGCCATCAGCGCGTGGTCGATCTCCTCCAGCTCGACCCGATACCCCCGAAGCTTGACCTGATTATCCGCGCGACCGCGGAAGCGCAGGACGCCGGTTTCAACGTCGGCCTCCACGAGGTCGCCGCTCCGATAGAGGATCGACCGATAGCCGTCGATTAGAGGGTCCTGACAGAAACGGCGGGCCGTCTCTTGCGGGTTGTTGATGTAGCCGAGCCCTACCCCAGGGCCTCCCAGCCACAACTCGCCGGCGGTGCCCCCGGGCACCGGCTTCATCTCTTCGTCCAGAATCCGGTAGCTGAAATTGGGATTGAGCCGTCCCAGAGGAGCCAGCCCGTCCGTGGTCTCGAAAACGGATTCGACGATCTCGAAACCACTGCAAATACAGCTCGTCTCGGTCGGCCCGTAGCAATTGATCAGCTTCGCCTTGCCGGCAAACGCGTCGTGGAACCGACGAAGCCGGGCCAGCGGAAACCCCTCACCGCCGAACATGAACCGGCTGATGCTCGGCAGCCAATCCGGGCTCAGAAGGTGCATGGAGTCCAGGAACATGAAGAGGGTCGGCACGGCGAAGAAGAACGTGCACTGATGCTTGGTGATCTCCGACACCAGCTCTGCGGGGGGCCGCCCCTTCAGCGCGTCCAGCGCGACAACCGCCGCTCCGTTCAGCAAGCCGGCATAGATGTCGAAGACCGAATTGTCGAAATAGATCGGGTTGACATTCGTCAGCCGGTCACCGGGTCCAATTCCAAGATCGTTCTTCGCCCAGGCGACCAGGTGAAGCACCCCTTGATGGGGGATGACCGCGCCCTTCGGTTCGCCCGTCGATCCCGAGGTGAACATGACATAGGCCGGATCGGCCCCGGTGATCAAGGACGTCAGCGACAGATTGTCGTCTTCAAGCTGCGACAGGGCATGATGCAAGGCGGCCCGGGCACTTGCATCGCCGATCAATGTCCGCGGTCCAGCACCCTCGCGCACGCTGACGATCAGCGCGGGCCGGCATCGCTCCAGCATCAGCCGGGCACGTTCCTCCGGGGCCGCGGGATCGAGGAACGCATAGGGTGCTCCGATCTTGATGCAGGCGATCGCGAGCGCATAGGCCTCGGCGATTTTCGGCAATTCAAGGCACACCACGGCGCCCTTGTTGACGCCCCGCGATGTCAACCAGCGCGCCGACCGGTTTGCCAACTGGTTGAGCTCCGAAAAGGCAAAGCTATCGCCTTCGCAGTACAGGGCGACGGCGTCCGGCGAGGACGCAACGACCTCTTCGAAATGCAGCGCCAGATTATGGGCGGTCATACCGACGCCTCGATCATTTCATTGTCGCCGGGATCGCCCGGCGCGTTCGACGAGGCCTGCACGATCTCGGCAAAATCTCGCTGGTTGAGCGCGATCACGGCCGCGGGCAATTTCGCCTCCGGAAACTGGGCCTGCAACACGCCCCCGAACTCCATGCCGAGATGCTGAAGGAACGCGGCGGCCATCGGATCGGTCGCCAGCGGCCTGCCCTCACTTGCTCCCTGGTTCATATCGGGCACGAGGCTGCTGTTCTCGCTGCCAGCTGAAGCAGCTTCGCGATCGACACGCAGCACCACGTCATAGCGATAGCGGGTCAGCTCGTAGCTTGATCCGCGCTTGAGCAGGATTTCCGTACCCGATATCCGCGGGATGGATCGGGAAATGCCCTGAAAATAGTGGGGATGGATCACCAACTCGCGCTCCTGGGCGATCGACAGGAAGATCTTTCGCGCGAGTGCGGCATCGGTGGCACTCGAAACTTTCGCGGATTGAACTTCGCGATGGAACACCGGCAGGAGCTCGAGGTTACGAACGTCGCCGACGAAGATGTGCCCCCCAGGAGCCACCAGGCCCGCGGCTTGCTCCAAGACTGCGTGCAGGTATTCGATGCCGGGAAAGTATTGCACGACCGAGTTGAGCACCACTGCATCGAACGAATTCAGCGACAAGCCGCTCAAATCGGTGGCTTCCCGCTCGAGAAATTCGACATGCCGAAGCTCGGGCTTCGACTGTGCGAACGCACGCAGCCGCTGAACCGCTACCGGCGAGAGGTCGGTGCCGCAATATACGTCACAGCCGGGCGCGAGCTTTTCGACGAGCAAGCCGACGCCGCATCCGATCTCCAATACCCGCCTTGCACCAAGAGCACGAATTTGCAGGACCGTATGATCCAGCCAATCGACCATGTCGGGTTCGGGAATGGGCCTGTTGGTGAAGTTGCTGGTCCAACCGACGAATGACGGCACAACACCATCGGCATCATGGCGATACGCTTGATCGAAAGCGCGACGCCATTGCGCAACTCTGCGATCTGTCTCGGCCTGAAGACGCTTCGCCTTGCCGGCGCTCAGATGATCGGGGTCAATTGCGATGAAAGCGACCTCGGACTGGCCGCCGTGGCCAGGCTCGGCGCTGAAGAAAGCATCCGCCACGCCCGGATGCGCCATCAATGCCCGTTCAATCTCGTTCACAGGCCGTGCAGGCAATGGAAACCTCCCTCGTGCGGGCGGCAAGCAGCGAACCCCTGAACATACCGAGAGCGCGCCTCGCGCGGAGCATCTCCACGCGTGCTGCGGAACTCGCTAAAATGCCGCCGACAATCTCGCGTATTTCTAGAGCTCGGCCGGTTAAGCAACCTTAAATGTGGCGCACGCGTAGGATGCACATTTTCGGGCGGCTTACGCTCTCGGCATCGATGGATGGCTCTGATGACCGGATTGTTGCAGTTCCACGTCTCGTTGGCCCTTCAGATGATGCGGCGGCCCCGGCACGCACGCAAAGAAAGACCCCGCAGGCCTGCGCCGCGGGGTCTTTGTTCAGCAATGTGTACCTCAGTGCGCCAGGATCGCCAGCAGCAGCAAGGCAACGATGTTCGTGATCTTGATCATCGGGTTCACCGCCGGGCCGGCCGTGTCCTTGTAGGGATCGCCGACGGTGTCGCCGGTCACGGCCGCCTTGTGGGCGTCACTGCCCTTGCCGCCGAAATGACCGTCCTCGATGTACTTCTTGGCGTTGTCCCAGGCGCCGCCGCCCGAGGTCATGGAGATCGCGACGAACAGGCCCGTCACGATCACGCCGAGCAGCATCGCGCCCACGGCCGAGAACGCCGCCGACTTGCCGGCCGCCCCGCCCCCCGCGATCGCATAGATCACGAAGTAGACGAAGATCGGTGACAGCACCGGAAGCAGCGAGGGGATGATCATTTCCTTGATCGCCGCCTTGGTCAAAAGGTCGACCGCCTTGCCGTAATCCGGCTTGTCGGTGCCTTGCATAATGCCCGGCTTCTCGCGGAATTGTCGGCGGACCTCCTCGACGATCGCGCTCGCCGCGCGGCCCACGGCGGTCATGCCCATCGCGCCGAACAGATACGGCAAGAGCCCGCCGAACAACAGGCCCACCACGACGTAGGGGTTGTTGAGCGAGAAGTCCGGTTTGACGCCGGCGAAGTAGGCGTGGTGCGCGGAGTCCGCAATGAAGAACTTGAGATCCTCGTTGTAGGCCGCGAACAGCACCAGGGCGCCGAGACCGGCGGAGCCGATCGCGTAGCCCTTGGTCACCGCCTTGGTGGTGTTGCCGACCGCGTCGAGCGCGTCGGTCGATTTGCGAACCTCCTTCGGCAGGCCTGCCATCTCGGCAATGCCGCCGGCGTTGTCGGTGACCGGACCGAACGCGTCGAGCGCGACGACCATGCCGGCGAGCGCCAGCATCGTGGCGGTCGCGATCGCGATGCCGAACAGGCCGGCGAGGCTGTGGGTGACCAGGATGCCGGCGATGATCACGAGCGCGGGTAGCGCGGTCGATTCCATCGAGATGGCGAGGCCCTGGATCACGTTGGTGCCGTGGCCGGTCACGGAGGCCTGGGCGATCGACTTCACCGGACGATAGTCGGTGCCGGTGTAGTATTCGGTGATCCAGATGATCAGCGCGGTGACGGCGAGGCCGACCACGCCGCACTCGAACAGCGCCATGCCGGTATAGTCGACGCCGGCGAGCTTGCCGAAGCCGATCAGGTAATAGATCACGCCGGCAATGCCGACCAGCGACAGGACGCCGGTTGCGATCAGGCCCTTGTAAAGCGCGCCCATGATCGACTGGCTCGGCCCGAGCTTCACGAAGAAGGTGCCGATGATCGAGGTGATGATGCAGATGCCGCCGATGGCGAGCGGCAGCGTCATCATGTCGGCGAGGATCGGCGTCTTGGCGAAGAAGATCGCCGCCAGGACCATGGTGGCGACCGCGGTCACCGCATAGGTTTCGAACAGGTCGGCGGCCATGCCGGCGCAGTCGCCGACATTGTCGCCGACGTTGTCGGCGATGGTGGCCGGGTTGCGCGGATCGTCCTCGGGAATGCCGGCCTCGACCTTTCCGACGAGGTCGCCGCCGACGTCCGCACCCTTGGTGAAGATGCCGCCGCCGAGACGGGCGAAGATCGAGATCAGCGAGGCGCCGAAGCCGAGCGCCACCATGGCGTCGATGACGACGCGGCTGTCAGGCGCAAGCTTCAGCGAATGGACCAGGAAGCCGAAATAGAGGGTCACGCCGAGCAGCGCGAGACCCGCCACCAGCATGCCGGTGATGGCGCCCGCCTTGAAGGCAAGCTCGAGACCACCCGCGAGCGACGTCGTCGCCGCCTGGGCGGTGCGCACATTGGCGCGGACCGAGACGTTCATGCCGATGAACCCGGCCGCCCCCGACAGGATCGCGCCGATGGCAAAACCGATCGCGACATAGAGCCCCAGGAAATAGGCAAGCAGCACGAAGATGACGATGCCGACCATTCCGATCGTGGTGTATTGACGCCGCAGGTAGGCCTGTGCGCCTTCGCGCACCGCTGCCGCGATTTCCTGCATGCGCGGAGACCCCGCATCCGCGCTCAACACCGAAGACGTCGCCCAGATCGCGTAGACGACGGAAAGCACTCCGCAGAGCACAATCAACCATAATGCTGTCATGTGATTTTTTGCCTCAGATCCTTGATGAACGTACCCCCAGCGCCTTTTGTTTTCCGTCGTGCGGTGCGGCGCCTTGATTTGAAAAAGGCCGCCCCTTGCCCGAAGGCGCGGCCTTAGTCGGTCACGACCTTGCCAAAATCAAATTGAGGGTGCAACGCCAGATAAGTCCGAAAAGCCGATCTCGGCAGGTATTTAGCCGGTCTTGGCAGCCCGGACGCCGGTTTGGAGCATTTCCTAGAAGTGGCTGTAGGACAGTCGCTTCAAGACCAGCTCCTGGCCCTGCCCGTCCAGGAAGCGCGGCCGCTCATGGCCCGCGACGATCGTGCCGATCGCCGTGACGGCAAGGCCTGCCGCCCGCCCCAAGGCAATCAGTGCGTCACCTTGCGCCGGCGGAACGGTGCACAGCACCTCGTAATCGTCACCCCCGGCCAGCAGCGTCTCGACGCCAACGACCTTGCCCGCGATCAGGGCGGCGGCTGCTGCCGAGAGCGGCACGCTGGTCACGTCGATCGTGGCCGAGACGCCTGACGCCGCACAGAGCTTGGTCAGATCTCCGGCCAGCCCGTCGGAGACATCCATCGCAGCCGTCGCATGCTCACGCACGCCTTGCGCGAGAGCATTGCGGGGCTGCGGCACGCGATAGCGCGAGATCAGAGTCTCGCGCGCGTGCGAATCGGAGGCCAGCGCATTCGCCACCGCGCCGCCCTTGAGCACATCGAGGCCAAGCGCGGCGTCGCCGATCGTTCCCGTCACCAGAATACGGTCGCCCGGTTGGGCGCCGGTGCGGCCGACCATCCGCCCCTGCGGCACGCGGCCAAAGGCGGTGATCGAGATCATCTGCGGCCCCGGCGTCGACACCGTGTCGCCGCCGAGCAGCGGACAGGCGAAGGCTTTCGCATCCTCGCCGAGCGCGTCCACGAACGGCCTGAGCCAGGCGTCTTCCTTGCTGCGCAGCGCCAGTGTCAGCACGAAGCCGGCCGGCGCGGCCCCCTTGGCAGCGAGATCGGACAGGTTCACCCGCAGCGCCTTGCGCGCGATGGTATCGGGCGGATCGGTGGCAAGATAATGCACGCCCTCCACCACCGCGTCGGTGGTGACGACGATATCGCTGCCGAGCGCCTGCAGGATGGCGGCATCGTCCACCAGCCCCAACGCGCCGGGATCAGTCGCCAGCGGCTTGAAATAGCGCGCGATGAGGGAGTCTTCGGCGGAGGGATTGTGCGGGCTGGTCATTAGCGTCCGCCACATACATCGCTGTCATCGCCCGGCTTGACCGGGCGATCCAGTACGCCGAGCCGCCTCTGCTCAAGCACCACCGCCGCGGCGTACTGGAGCACCCGCCTTCGCGGGTGATGACAGCGGAATATGGGGCAGCCACATCGCATCAAATCACCGCCCTGCGCCTCAATCTACCCCCGCCCGAACTCGTCACCGCGAAACTGGCGGCCGATCTGGTCGAGCACCGCGTTGACCATGCCGGTCTCCTCGCGGTCGACGAAGGCATTGGCGACGTCGACATATTCGGAGACGACGACGCGGCCCGGCACGTCCTTGCGGTGTTCCAATTCGTAGGCCCCTGCCCGCAGCACCGCGCGCAGGATCGCTTCGATGCGCTTCAACGGCCAGCCCTTCGACAGCGCCTCGTCGATCAGCGGATCGAGCTTCTTCTGGTCGCGCACGACGCCGGAGACGACGTCGCGGAAGAACGCCGCTTCCGCAGGGAGATATGTGTCGCCCTCGACCTCGTTGCCGAGCCAGTGGCTCTCGAACTCCGCAAAAATGTCGTTGATGCCGGCACCGCCGATATCCATCTGGTACAGCGCCTGGACGGCTGCGAGCCGCGCCGCACCGCGCCGATTCGCCTTCTTCTCCGTGCCAACCGGCGGCTTCTTGTTGTTATCGGCCATGATCAAGCCCGCGCCAGCCGGCGCTTTATGCGCAGCATCGCAATCGCGGCCCGCGCGGCGTCGCCGCCCTTGTTCAGCTCGCTGGCGCGCGCCCGCGCCCAGGCCTGCGCCTCGGTGTTGACGGTGAGGATGCCGTTGCCGAGCGGCAGCTTGCGCGCCACCGCCAGGTCCATCAGCGCGCGCGAGGATTCCTGCGAGACGATCTCGAAATGGATGGTGTCGCCACGGATCACGCAGCCGAGCGCGATCGCGGCGTCATACGGCTTGCCATTGGCGGCCGCGGAATCGATCGCGATGGCGATCGCCGCAGGAATCTCCAGTGCGCCGGGAACCGTGATGACGTCGTGGGTCAGACCGGCCGCCTTCAGCTCGGCCACCGCGCCTTCCAGCATCGCGTCCTGGAGATCGTCGTAGAACCGCGCCTCGACAATCAGCGCGCGCGCGCCGGAGATGTCGGTCTGGTCCTTCAGGGGTGCGCGCCGCGCGTCTGCCATTGCTCAATCCGTCTATTTTGGGTCGGCCGTTTTGTAGTCGCCGCAAGCCGGCAAGCCAAGTTTTAAACTGTCATTCCGGCGCGATGCGAAGCATCGAACCCGGAATCTCGAGATTCCGGGTCTGGTCCTGCGGACCATCCCGGAATGACGGCTACGCAGTCATTTCCGTCAGCCGCGCCGCATAGCGGGCCATCAGATCGACCTCGATATTGACCGCATTCCCCGCCTTCCAGCCGCCGATCGTCGTGACCGTCAGGGTGTGCGGGATGATCAGCACCGAAAAGCTCACGTCCTTCACCGTATTTACCGTCAGCGAGACGCCGTCGAGCGTGATCGAGCCCTTGGTCGCGATGAACCGCGCCAGCTCCCGCGTCGTGGAGAGCTCGAACCGCGCCATGTCGGGCAGGTCCTCGCGGCTCACGAGGGTCGCGATGCCATCGGCGTGGCCGGCGACAATATGCCCGCCAAGCTCGTCGCCGATCTTGAGCGCACGCTCGAGATTAAGCCTGGTGCCGACCCTCCAGTGCTTGGCGGTCGTCAGCGCCAGCGTCTCGGCCGCGGCATCGACGTCGAACCAGGTTCTTTGAGCAGAGTCTTTGCCGCCTTCGACGCCGGACGCAACCACCGTCAGGCAGACGCCGTTGCAGGCGATCGAGGCGCCGTCCGCAATGGTGGTCTGGTCGTAGCGACAGGCGATGCGCAGCCGGTGCAACTGGCCCTGCGCCGTCGGCGTAAAGCCGACGATCTCGCCGATATCGGTGACAATGCCGGTGAACATTACGCGCGCTCGTAGATGGTGAGAGTATCCTTGTCGAAGGTCTCGCTAGCATGAACCTTGTAGGCTTGCGACTGCGTGATTTTCGACAGGGGCAATGCAGCGAGCGCATCCACCCCGTCGACGCCCACCGCCTCCGCACCGCGGAACAGCCAGATCTCGTCAACGAGGTCGGCGGCGATAAAGGACGCCGCGACGCGGCTGCCGCCCTCGACCATCAGCCGCGTGATGCCCATCCCGGCCAATGCATGCAGCACCGCCGCAAGATCGAGTCCCGAGGCGTTGCCGGGCGGCACGCGGATCACCTGGGCGCCGGCAGCACCGAGCCGCGTGGCGGCCGCGGCCTCCGCCAGTTCAGAACCCACCACCCACAGCGGAATCTCGCGCGCGGAGCCCACGAGCTTGCTTGCGCCGGGAATGCGCAGGCTCTGATCGAGCACCACGCGCACCGGTGAGCGCGCTGCCATGCCCGGCAGGCGGCAGTCGAGTAGCGGATCGTCCGCCAGCACCGTGCCGATGCCGACCAGGATGGCGTCGCTCGAGGCGCGCAGGAGATGCACCCGGTTGCGCGCCGCCTCGCCGGTGATCGCGACCGGCTTGCCGCCGGCCGCGCCGATCTTGCCGTCGGGCGAGACCGCGAGCTTCAGGATCACATGCGGGCGGTGATCCCTGACGCGACGGAAATGCCCGGCATGATCGAGGGCGGCTTCGCGCGCGCACAGACCCACATCCACCGTGATGCCGGCCGCGCGTAACCGAGCATGGCCCTGACCGGCGACCTCCGGATTGGGATCCTCGATCGCGGCCACCACCCGCTTGATGCCGGCGGCGATCACTGCGTCGGCGCACGGTGGCGACTTGCCGAAATGCGAGCACGGCTCCAGCGTGACGTAGAGCGTGGCGCCGCGCGCGCCCTCGCCCCCGCGCCGCAGCGCTTCAGGCTCGCCATGCGGTCGTCCCCCTGGTTGGGTCCAGCCGCGGCCGACAATCACGCCGTCCTTGACGATGACGGCGCCGACGGCGGGATTGGGCCAGGTACGTCCCTGCCCGCGCCTGCCGAGCGCCAGCGCAAGCTCCATGAAGCGCCGGTCGGCATCCCTGGACTCGCGCGCCTTCTGCGCGAATTGATCCTCCAGGATGCGGAAGATCATTTGCGGATCGCGGCGAGCCGCGCTTCCTCCTCACCGGAGAGCTCACCGAGCACGTCGGCGAAATCCTTGGCTTCGCGGAAATTGCGGTAGACCGAGGCGAAGCGGACATAGGCGACGTCGTCGAGCGTGCGCAGATGCTCCATCACGGTCTCGCCGATCACTTCGGAGGAGATTTCGGCTTCGCCCCCGGTCTCGAGCTCGCGCACGATGGTGGAGACCATCTTCTCCACCCTTTCCGGCTCGACCTGCCGCTTGCGCAAGCTGATCGACACCGAGCGCATCAGCTTGTCGCGGTCGAACGGAACGCGGCGGCCGTTGCGCTTGATCACCGTGAGCTCGCGCAGCTGCACGCGCTCGAAGGTGGTGAAGCGGAAATTGCAGGCGACGCACACGCGCCGCCTGCGGATCACGGAAGAGTCCTCGGTCGGACGCGAGTCCTTCACCTGCGTATCGAGACTGTTGCAGTTCGGGCAGCGCATCCGTTGACCTTGACCGGTTTTCTTGAGCCTTACTGATAGATCGGGAAACGGTCGGTGAGCGCCTTGACCCGTTCCTTGATCGCGGCTTCCACCAGCGGCGCCTTGCCGTCGGAAGATTGCGCGATCGCGTTGAGGACTTCAGCGATCATGCTGGCGACCTGCTGGAATTCAGCGACGCCGAAACCGCGGGTGGTCGCCGCTGGCGTCCCCAGACGAATACCGGAGGTGACAAACGGCGACTCGGGGTCGAAAGGAATGCCGTTCTTGTTGCAGGTGATGGCGGCGCGAACCAGCGCCTTCTCCGAGGCGTTGCCCTTCAGGCCCTTCGGCCTGAGGTCGACGAGCATCAGATGGTTATCGGTGCCGCCTGAGACAATGTCGAACCCGTGGCTCTTCATCGCTTCGGCCAGCGCCTTGGCGTTCTCGACGACGTTCTTGGCATAGACCTTGAAGTCCGGCCGCAGCGCCTCGGCAAAGGCGACTGCCTTCGCCGCGATCACATGCATCAGGGGGCCGCCCTGCAGGCCCGGGAAGATCGCCGAGTTGAATTTCTTGGTCAGCGCCTCGTCATTCCACAGCATCAGGCCGCCGCGCGGACCGCGCAGCGATTTGTGGGTCGTGGTGGTGGTGATGTGCGCGTGAGGCACCGGCGAGGCATGCACGCCGCCGGCGACGAGACCAGCGAAGTGCGCCATGTCGACCAGCAGGTACGCGCCGACGCTGTCCGCGATCTCGCGGAAGCGCTTGAAGTCCCAGGCGCGCGAATAAGCCGAGCCGCCGGCCACGATCAGCTTCGGCTTGACCTCCTCCGCCTGCTTGGCGACCGCGTCCATGTCGATGATCTGGTCCTCGCGGCGCACGGTGTAGTGCGCGGCCTTGAACCACTTGCCACTCATGTTGACGGGGGAGCCGTGGGTGAGATGGCCGCCGGCCGCAAGATCGAGGCCCATGAAGGTGTCGCCGGGCTGGAGCAGCGCCAGAAACACCGCCTGGTTCATCTGGCTGCCGGAGTTCGGCTGCACGTTGGCAAAGTTGGCGCCGAACAGCTTCTTGGCGCGATCGATCGCAAGGTTCTCGGCGACGTCGACCCACTCACAACCGCCGTAGTAACGCGCGCCCGGATAGCCTTCCGCATATTTGTTGGTCATCACCGAACCCTGCGCTTCCAGCACGGCACGGCTGACGATGTTCTCGGAGGCGATCAGCTCGACCTCGTGACGCTGGCGGCCGAGCTCGCCCTTGATGGCGGCTGCGATTTCCGGGTCAGCCTGCTCGAGCGAGGCGGTGAAAAACGAATCGGGCGCGGAGGCGGTTTTGGCGAAGGTCATCTTGCGAATATCTCCACCGCCGCAGCCTTTTGGCGGGCTACGGGCGGGTCTGGTGTGGCGATCGGAAGCGGCGTGCGCGATCTACCACATTGCCCGCAACAGGCCAAGGGTTTGCGGGTCGGGCCTGTGATTTATGCAAGATATGGTGGGATTGGAAATTTGGACGACCGGCCGGCATCCGGTCGTCCAATGCTCCCGAAAGGTCCGGGAAGGCCCGCTTTGGGCTCGAAACGCCGCGCGGTGCGACCGGCTTGACCGTCCGGCCGGCCTCTAAAGCCCGGTATACCCCGCCTTCACGGGGTCCACGCTGCCGTCGAGCTGCCGCAGATAGGTCAGGCCGCAAACCGTCAACCTGTGGGTGTCCTTCTCGCCGGCTTCCATCAACGTGTTGAGGTAGTTCGTCACCTTTTCCCGCGCCTCCGCGCTCGCCGCAGACGTGCGGTTGGCGAGCAGGTCATAGGTATGCATGATCCGGTCGATGGCAGCTTCCATGGCACCCTCTGGTTCTTGCCGCGTTTGGGAGTTGAGATCAGGCAACCGCTTTGGCCTCGGACTGCGCCTCGAACCTCACGATGGCCTTGTTGGCCAACCTGATCTTGTTGAATTCGCCGAGCTGGAGCAGCTTGATGACGATCTCGAGCAGGCGTTGGTCGGTGACGAGGGTGTCCCGGATCGCGCCGGAGCGGCGAAGATAGTTCGCGGCGATCGCGTAGGCCTCGCTCACGAGTTCCACGTTCATCACCCCAACGCCACGCTCGACCAGCATCGTCAGCCTCCGATCCGGAGGAGATAAGCATCGAACCGGGAACTCGTTCCCTGGTGTCGGGGAATTTTTTCGCAACCGCGAAATAAAAACGCACCGGTCCGGACACGGCCGGGCCGGCGCGCTTGGGGAAGCTCAGGCACGTTCGGGAGGCTTGCCGGTCTTGTTGTGGGCCGGCTTGGCCAAATCCCGTCGAAAGAGCTCAGAGACGATACAGGATCTGGTCGGTCCAGAACCGCTCGAGGCGGTGCAGCGACTTGTTCAGGGTCGAGAACTCCTCGCCCGAGATGCCGCCGACCTGCTCGACCGTCTTGACGTGCTTCTGGTAGAGCGAGTCGACGATGCGGCGGACTTCCTGGCCCTGCGGCGTCAGGCGGATGCGCACCGAGCGGCGATCAACGCGCGAGCGCTGATGGTCAAGGAAGCCGAGCTCGACGAGCTTCTTCAGATTGTAGGAGACGTTGGAGCCGAGGTAATAACCGCGCGTGCGCAGTTCGCCCGCGGTCAGCTCCTTGTCGCCGATGTTGTAGAGCAGCAGCGCCTGAACCGAGTTGATGTCCGCACGACCGCGGCGATCGAACTCGTCCTTGATGACGTCGAGCAGCCGGCGATGCAGCCGCTCCACCAGAGTCAAAGCTTCCAGATAGAGCGTCTGCACCGAACCCTGCTGGCCGGAGACGCGCTCTGCGGTATCTGCCGCAGTTGCGACGGCTTTCATCATGACACTTCCCCTGTTGTCGTTTTTATCGACACTCATTCGACGAAACTTGTGTCCCGTCTGATAGGTGCAACTTAAGGGGCTCGTTTGAAGATCGGCTTAAATAAGAGAATAAAGAGATCATGAATTTAAGACAGTGAATTGCGGATTAAGCCTGTGCCACAAGCACTTTTCGCAATAGTCTGTTGACTCTCGCAAGGTCCTGTTCACCCTCCGTCCGCCCCGATTGTCGCATTCCAGAACAGCCCCGCCCCGTTTCGAAACGGCCGCGTAAGAGCTGTGGCGGAACATGCTGGTTAGCGAAAACTTACGTCGAATTTTACGCAACCAACCGTCAACCAAGCGCGACATTCTCGTGTCCCGGACCAGCACAGCGAAGCGGCGCGCAGAGCCGGGGCACGAGAGTTTGCTATGGCGGCCGTTCGCGTGCGGCCATCCAGGCCAGTGCGAGATAGGCAGCCAGCATGAAGGCTTCGACCCCGACCACGACCAGGCTGCCGCCGTAGATGCCCGGGAACATCAGCTCGATCACCGCCATCGACACCACGGTCGTGAGCCACACCACCGCGCCCCAGGGTGTGGCGAGCCAGAGGCCAACCGCTGCAACGAGTTCGATCACAGCGAAGTAGATGGTCGAGGCCTGCCACGCCATCGACTGGTTCTCGAAGGCCTCGTCCTCGCCGCCGACGAAGCCCGTCACCTGCGCCCAATGATAGAGGCCCTTGAGGATCGAGAGCAGCGCCATCACCCGCAGGAACAGCACGAGCCGGCGCGTCCAGACATTATCGTCGGATTCAGCCCGCTCCGACGAGATCGCCGCCACCGACATTGCGCTGTCTCTGGCATTGTCTCGAACGGCGTCCCTGGCACTGTCGCGGGCCGCATCGCGGGTGGAGATCTCGGACATGCCCCCTTCTGGCTGCTTTGCCCCGCAAAATCAATCGGCTGCCATCTTTTGCGGCACGTCAAGCCGCGGTGACGGGAACCATGCGAGCTGGTATAAGAATAATTCCAGCCGGAGGAAGAGTGATGGCGATCAAATACGGACGTCCGATCGAATTGCGCGAGGTCTCGCGCCGGGATGGCACTGGGGCCTCCCCTGCCCTCGATCTGACCGTCCGCCCGCGCCGCAACCGCAAGGCCGAATGGGCCCGGCGCATGGTGCGCGAGAACGTGCTCACGACCGACGATCTGATCTGGCCGCTGTTCCTGATCGACGGCAACAACAAGCGCGAGCAGATCGCCTCGATGCCGGGCGTCGAGCGTCTCAGCGTCGACCAGGCCGTGCGCGACGCCGAGCGCGCGATGAAGCTCACCATCCCCTGCCTCGCGCTGTTTCCCTATACCGAGCCGTCTCTGCGCGACGAGGAGGGCTCGGAAGCCACCAACCCGAACAATCTGGTCTGCCAGGCGGTCCGCGCGATCAAGAAGGAGTTTCCGGAGATCGGCATTCTCTGCGACGTCGCGCTCGATCCCTTCACCAGCCACGGCCATGACGGCCTGATCTCCGACGGCAAGATCCTGAACGACGAGACGGTCGCCGTGCTGGTGCGTCAGGCCCTGGTGCAGGCCGAAGCCGGCTGCGACATCATCGCGCCCTCCGACATGATGGACGGCCGCGTCGCCGCGATCCGCGAGGGCCTGGATCGCACCGGTCTGCTTGACGTGCAGATCATGGCCTATGCCGCAAAGTACGCCTCCGCCTTCTACGGCCCGTTCCGCGATGCCATCGGCTCGGCCAAGACGCTCACCGGCGACAAGCGCACCTACCAGATGGACAGCGCCAACACCGACGAGGCGTTGCGCGAGGTCGAGCTCGACATCGCCGAGGGCGCCGACATGGTGATGGTCAAGCCCGGCATGCCCTATCTCGACGTCGTCCGCCGCGTGAAGGACACGTTCGCGATGCCGACCTTCGCCTACCAAGTGTCCGGCGAATACGCGATGATCGCGGCCGCCGCCAACAACGGCTGGCTCGACGGCGACCGCGCCATGATGGAGAGCCTGCTCGCCTTCAAGCGCGCCGGCGCCGACGGCGTGCTGAGTTATTTCGCACCGAAGGCGGCGGAGAAGCTGCGGGCACAGGGGTAAGCCCCAATGTCGTCCCGGCGAAGGCCGGGCGCCCCTGTCTCTTATCGTCGTCCTGGCGAAAGCCAAGACCCATACCGCGTGATCTATCAAGAGCACGCGGTATCGACACCGGCGAACGTACCAACCTCCAGCCTTCGCCAAACTTCTCCCTGGGGTAATGGGTCCTGGCTTTCGCCAGGACGACACTGAGGGGTGTGGCGCCAGCTCCCGCTCTCCCGGCTACCGCCGCCCCCGAATCGCCGGAATATTTCGGCTTGTTAATGTCGGCACCCTTGGCGCGCGGACGACCTGTTCCCATGTCCTTCCACGGGAGTCCTGCCACGGGAGTTTCCCTCGGGAGAACGGTCATGTCGTATTCGGACTCGGGCAATGCCTGGCGCAATGACGGCGGGGCGCAGCCGCATGCCTATGATCCCTATCTGCACCCAGAACTGTTCCGCGGCGTTGCGACGCGGCGGGTGTTCGCCTTCCTGATCGACATGGTCGTGATCTCGGTGCCGGTGATCCTCGGCTACCTCTTCATCGCGGTGTTCGGCGTGGTTACGCTCGGCATCGGCTGGGCGCTGTTCTGGCTAGCCTGGCCGGCCTCCGTGATCTGGGCCATCGTCTATTACGGCGCCTGCATCGGCGGTCCGTCGTCCGCGACCATCGGCATGCGCGTGATGGATCTGGAGCTCCGCACCTGGTACGGCGCGCCCGGCTATTTCGTGCTCGGCGCCACCCACGCCGTGCTGTTCTGGGTGACCGTTTCGTTCCTGTCGCCCTTCGTGGTGCTGGTCGGGCTGTTCAACGGCCGCAGGCGCTTGCTGCAGGATTTCGTGCTGGGAACGGTCGTGATCAACAATTCCGTTCGTGCGCCGGTGCCTCAGGGCGCCAGAACCTACTGATCAAAGGACCTACTGATCAACCAACCCGGATCAAGAACCTATCAACCTGGACCCGCTATGCTGACCGATCTGACCTGCCGAGTAGACCGATTGACCGGGGGCTTTTGTAGCGCGATGCTGATGCACATTTTGGAGGCCCACGACGTCCCTTGACCCAGCACTCGCGCGACACCCCACAATTTTACCTCACGGCGCCGTCCCCCTGCCCCTATCTGCCGGGCCGACACGAGCGCAAGGTGTTTACGCACCTCGTAGGTGAGCGCGCCGGTGACCTCAACGACCTCCTGACCCATGGCGGCTTCCGTCGTAGCCAATCCATCGCCTACCGTCCGGCCTGCGACCAGTGTCGCGCCTGCGTCTCGGTCCGGGTGATCGCCAACGAGTTCCGCCCCTCCCGCAACTTCCGCAAGGTGATCGCGCGCAACGCCGACATCATCGGTGAGCAGCGCAGCGCGGTGCCGACCTCCGAGCAATATTCGGTGTTCCGCGCCTATCTCGATTCCCGTCACCGCCACGGCGGCATGGCCGACATGACCGTGCTCGACTATGCCATGATGGTCGAGGACAGCCATGTCGAGACCCGCATCATCGAGTACCGCAAGCGTGGTCCCGACAGCGGCATCACCGGCCGCGGCGAGGAGCTGATCGCGGTCGCGCTGACCGACGTGCTCAGCGACGGCCTGTCGATGGTCTATTCGTTCTTCGAGCCGGGCGAAGTCAGCCGCTCGATGGGCACCTTCATGATCCTCGACCACATCGCCCGCGCCCGCCGGCAAGGACTGCCTTACGTCTATCTCGGCTACTGGATCGAAGGCTCGAAGAAGATGGACTACAAGGCCCGCTTCCTGCCGCAGCAGCGCCTCGCGCCGTCAGGCTGGCTGCGCATCGACGCGCAAGGCGACGCGGCATCCGAGCCGCAGGATTAGCTCTCCGTCGTGCCGCGAAATCGGGGCATCCAGTACGCCGCGGCTTCTCGGGTCAATCACAACCGTCTCTGGAATACTGGGTCGTCCGGTCGAGCCGGACGACGACAGCCGCGATGTGTTCACCCGAACAGCGTATCCGCCAGCAGCTTCAAGTTCAAAACCACGATGATGCCGGCAACGATCCACGCGATCGCCGCGACCCACGCCGGGATGACGAACTTGCCCATCTTGCGGCGGTCGGAGACGAAGCGGACCAGCGGGATGACGGCGAACGGCAATTGCATCGACAGCACGACCTGGCTGAACACCAGCAGATCAGCCGTGCCGCGCTCGCCGTAGATCGCGGTGACGACAATCACGGGAACGATCGCGATGCCGCGCGTCAGCAACCGGCGCGCCCAGCTCGGCAGGCGCAGGTCGAGAAAGCCTTCCATCACGATCTGTCCGGCGAGCGTCGCCGTCACCGTTGAATTCAGGCCCGAGGCGAGCAGCGCCACCGCGAACAGCGTCGAGGCGATGCCGAGGCCAAGCAGCGGAGACAGCAGCTCGAAGGCCTGGCCGATCTCGGCGACGTCGGAATGGCCGCTCTTGTGGAAAGTTGCGGCAGCCACGACGAGGATCGCGGCATTGATGAACAGCGCAAGCATCAGGGCGACGGTCGAGTCCGTGGTCGCCCATTTGATCGCCTCGCGCCGGCCGGTATCGTTGCGCTCATAGGCGCGCGTCTGCACGATCGAGGAGTGCAGATAGAGATTATGCGGCATCACGGTGGCGCCGATGATGCCGATCGCGATGTAGAGCATCTCGGGGTTGGTGAAGATCTCGGTCTTCGGCACAAATCCCTTCAGCATCTCGGCCACCGGCGGTGCTGCCGCGGCAAGCTGGACCGTGAAGCAGACTGCGATCACGACAAGCAATGCGATGACGAAGGCTTCGAGGAAGCGGAAGCCACGGTTCATCAGGATGAGCAGCAAAAAAGCATCCAGCGCAGCGATCAGCGCGCCGCCGATCAGGGGAATGCCGAACAGGAGTTTTAGCGCAATTGCCGTGCCGATCACCTCGGCGAGATCGCAGGCGATGATCGCCGCCTCGCAGGCGATCCAGAGCAGGAAATTCACGGCCGGCGAATAGGTCGCACGGCAGGCCTGCGCGAGATCTCGGTCGGTGACGATGCCGAGCCGCGCTGCCAGCGACTGGAGCAGGATCGCCATCAAATTCGAGAGCAGAATGACCGAGAGCAGCGTGTAACCGAACTTGGACCCGCCTGCGAGGTCGGTCGCCCAATTTCCGGGGTCCATGTAGCCGACCGAGACCAGATAGCCCGGGCCGACAAAGGCGAGCAGGCGCCGCCACCACACCCCCGCGATGGGGAGGGCGACCGAGGCATTCACCTCCGCCAGGCTCTTGGTCGCAGGCGCATCATTGCGCCAGCCGGCGGCGTCTCGGGTCAGATCGGGAGAGCGAGCATCCATGGGGCGAGAATACCGAAGTCGAGCCTTATTGCAACTCATTTGCAACTGCATCTAGCCGCATCGGTCCCTCGGCGGCCGCTATGTGCCGCCCCTGTCGGGAAGCGGGTGGGTTTGGCGGCCTTCCGAGGCAGATACTCGGCGCCAACCCGACTTTGCAGGAAATGAGCCATGTCAAATCCGCTTCGCCTCCCCGAGACATTCAACCGCCTCGCCTGGTCGAACCTGGCGGCACAGTCGGCCGAACAGATCGCGCTGGCCGCGGCCCCCATCGTCGCGGTGCTGACGCTCGGCGTCGCCGAAGGCCAGACCGGCCTGCTCCAGACCGCGCTGACCCTGCCCTTCGTCCTCTTCGCCATCCCGGCCGGCCTGCTGGCCGACCGCATCTCCCGCCGTTCGCTGATGGCGGGCGCCGAGGCGCTGCGTGCCGCGGCCCTTGCAGCGATCGTGCTGCTGCTCGCGCTCGGCGCGCTCAACCTGCCGCTGCTTGCGCTACTCGGCTTTGCCGCCGTGTGCGGTACCGTCGTCTACAGCGTGGCCGCGCCGGCGCTGGTGCCCTCGCTGGTGAGTTCGGACCTGTTGCCGGCGGCCAATGCGCGGATCGAGCTCGCACGCACCATCGCCTTCGCCAGCGGGCCTGCGCTTGGTGGCGCGCTGGTGGGGTGGTGGGGCGCGAGCCCGGCCTTCGGCTTCGCGGCCGCGCTCTCGGCTATCGCCGTCGTGCTGCTCTCCGGCATCTACGAGCCCGCCCGCACGCCGGCGCCACGGCGGCATCCGCTCCAGGACATCCGCGAGGGCGCGGCCTTCGTGTTTCATCATCCGCTGCTGCGGCCGGTCTTCATCACCCAGTTCATCTTCAACACCGGATGGTTCCTGCAGATCGCGGTGTTCGTGCCCTACGCCGTACGTCACCTCGGCCTAAACGCGGTCGGCGTCGGCACCGTGCTGACGATGTACGGTGTCGGCATGGTGATCGGCGCGCTGTTCGCCACGCGCGTGATGAAGCGCGTCGCGTTCGGCACGGTGGTCGGCCTTGGCCCCGTCACCGGCTTCGTCGCCGCAATGGTGATGGCGCTGACGGTGCTGGTCCCCTCCCCCTGGCTTGCCGCCTTGAGCTTCTTCCTGCTCGGCGTCGGGCCGATCCTGTGGGTGATCTCGACCACAACGCTGCGCCAGTCGGTGACGCCGCCTCGCCTGCTCGGCCGCGTTTCCGCCATCAACATCATGAGCTACGGCGCCCGCCCGGTCGGCTCGGCGCTGGGTGCGATCGTCGGCGGCCTCTGGAGCGCGGAAGCGTGCCTCTATCTCGCCGCCGCCGTGTTCGGCGTGCAGGCGCTGGTGATCTGGCTCTCGCCCGCGGTGGCCCTGGACCGGCAGCCCGACATGGTGGGCGATGAGGCGGTGGCGCGGTGTTAGGCAGTTCCTCCGCCGTCGTCCTGGCGAAAGCCAGGATCCATTACCCCAGGGAGAAGTTTGGCAAAAATCGCCAACTATGAGTCTTCGCAAAACTGCAGGCGGTGGTTATGGGTCCTGGCTTTCGCCAGGACGACATTGGGGGGCACCGCGGAATTTAATTCGCCAGATACCGCTCGTAGCTCCCCGTCACCGGCTCGCTCGCATCCACCTCGGGATCGAGCGTGTAGAGATCCTGCGCGCGGCCGATGCCGCGCAACGCGTAGCGGCCGGTGGAGACGAGATAGCGGCGGCCGGCGGCATCGAGGCCCTTGTAGAACTCCGCCGAGGCCAGCAGCTCGCGATCGACCGAACGGCTCATCGAGGCGATGCGACTGACCTCGTTCACGGTCGGACCGACCACGGTGAAGTCGAGCCGGTCCTCGCTGCCGATATTGCCGTAGAAGACCTCGCCGACATGCAGGCCGATATAGGCGGACGTGGTGGGACGGCCCTCGGCGCCCCGCCGCAGATTGAGCGCTGCAACGTTCTTGCGGAATAGATGCTCGGCGCGCAGCGCCGCGCGCCGAGCATGCGCCATGTCTTCGCCGGTGAACATCGCGAGCACGCCGTCGCCGATCAGCTTCAGCACGTCGCCGCCGGCGTCGTGGATCGCGTCGATCACGGCCTGCGCATAGTCGTTCAGGAACGGGATGATCTCGTCGGGGCCGATGCTCTCGCTGATTCCGGTCGAGCCGCGCAGATCCGAATACCACAGCACGGCGTTGATGCGCTCCGTGACGCCGCGCGAGATACGTCCGCTCAAGACCTGCTCTGACGCATCGCGTCCGAGATAGACGCGGCCGAGCGTGCGCGCGATGTCGACCTGCTGCGCCGACTTGATCGCGAGCCCCAGCACCGGCACGAGATCGCGCAGCGCGGCGAGCTCGCCTTCGGCGAAGCCGCTGTCGCGTCGCGTTGTCCAGGAGGAGTAGAGGCAATCCATCTGCCCGAGCGCTCCGGTCTCCCCGAAGCGATGCACAAAGGCCAGGAAATGGCGGTGACCCGTTTCAGCGAGCTCGCCGATCTGCGAGAAATCGAGCGAGGGCGCGTCGGCGAGATCGATCACCATCTCGTCGTGACCATGCTCGAGCAAATGATAGAACACCGACCGGCGCCAATTGTTGGCCGCGTCGCCCTCGGCCGTCGAGCCGTATTCGACCACGTCGCTCTCGTTGGTCGGCGTATCGCTCCAGCGGAAGGCGCGTCCCTCGTAGATCGGGTGCAGCGTATCGATGACGACAAGCCCACGCGAGAGTTCCAGCCCCTCGGCGCGGCAGCGCTCGCAGAAGCCCCGCAGCAGTTCGGGTTCGGGCAGGCCGGTGAGCCCCTGGCCGGCCAACCAGTTCATCAGCGCAAGGCGCGAGGTCAATTGCATGCGCCATTATGCCGTGCATTCGTGACGAGCGAAAGGCGGCGCGCGGAGCTTGCGCCGCCAAAGCTCCGCTCACGGGCAAGGCTCCCACCGGCGGCAGGTCGCATATGTCGCGGACGCTGTTGACGTCCCCCCGCCTCGGGCGCAAATGCGAATGATGACACGGCCGATCAGAAATACGGGGATATGAGCCAGCGCCAGCTTCCGATCATCCTGGCGCTCGGTACCACGCAGACCCTGGCCTGGGCCTCGAGCTACTATCTGCCGGCGCTGCTTGCCGATCCCATGGCGCGCGATCTCGGCATCTCCTCCAACTGGGTCTTTGGCGCGTTCTCGGCCTCGCTGGTGATCTCTGCGCTGCTCGGGCCACGCATCGGGCGACAGATCGATCTGGTCGGCGGCCGGCAGGTCCTCTCGGTGTCGAACCTGACGATCGCTGCCGGTCTCGTTCTGCTCGGCCTCTCGCAATCGGTGGCGGTGATGGCGATGGCCTGGCTCGTGCTCGGCATCGGCATGGCGATGGGGCTTTACGACGCCGCCTTCGCCGCGCTCGGCCGCATCTACGGCACCGAGGCGCGCAGGCCGATCACCGGCATCACGCTGATGGCGGGCTTCGCATCGACCGTCGGCTGGCCGCTCACCGCCTGGGGCCTTGCCCATATCGGCTGGCGCGAGACCTGCTTCGCCTGGGCCGCCGCCAACATCCTGATCGGCCTGCCCCTGAATTTCTTTGTGCTGCCGACGATCAAGGGCGCCAAGCAAGCTAAGGCGGCGGCAGAGAAGCCGCATCTGCCGCTCGACCGCACCATGATCCTGCTCGCGTTCGTCTTCGCCGCAGTCTGGACTGTCACCGGCGCGATGGCCGCGCATTTCCCGCGCATCCTGGAGACCACCGGCGCGACGCCGGTCGAGGCGATCGCGGCCGGTGCGCTGATCGGCCCCGCGCAAGTCGCGGCGCGGGTTCTGGAAGCGGGCTTCCTCAGCCGCTTTCATCCGCTGTGGTCGACGCGGCTCGCCTGCCTCACCCACCCGATCGGCGCCGTGGTCGTGGCGATCTTCGGCGGCGCCGCGGCCAGTGCGTTTGCGCTGTTCCACGGCTCCGGCAACGGCATCCTGACCATCGCGCGCGGCACGCTGCCGCTGTCGATCTTCGGCCCCAAGGATTTCGGCTATCGCCTCGGCATCATCGGCGCGCCGGCACGGATGGCGCAGGCCGTGGCGCCGCTGGCCTTCGGCCTGCTCATCGACGTCATGGGGGCGAAGGTGCTGATCGTCTCCTCTGCGCTCAGCCTCTCGGCGTTGGCCGCGCTGTTCATGATCCGCGCACAACCGCGGCCGGATTGACCCGGCGGGAGCTTTCGCGCACAAGCGGAGCATGACCGAAGACACCCGCCCGCCCCGCACATTCAAAGGCCTCTTGCGCTGGGCGACCACGCCGCCACAGGCCTGGGGTGTCTATCTCCTCGCCATCATCCTGGTCTGGCTGGTCTCCTTCTACGCCGGCTCGCTGAAGCCGAAGAAGACGCTGGACGCGAGCCCGCCCGCCGTGACTGCACCGAAAGGCTAGCCGCGTCAGTCGTAAAACTCCGGCGACATCTTCTGGCTGTCGCGCTGGATCTTGTCGTGGTTGATCCAGAGCTGCGCCTTCTCCTTGCCGAGGGTGTCGGCGATCTTCTGCATCGAGGCCGCGCTCTGGTCCTTGTTGGCGTTCATGCTGGGCACACGGCGGTTGTCCCAGTTGTCTTTGAAGTGCACCGCATCGCCCGACAGCACCACGGCGCCGGTCTTCGGCAGCTTCACCAGCAGCGACTGGTGTCCCGGCGTATGGCCGGGCGTCGACAGGATGGTCACGCTGCCGTCGCCGAATACGTCCTTGTCGCCCGCAAGCAGCTCGACCGGATGCGACGGCTTGAATCGCGGCTCGTTGTTGGCACCGGGCCAGTCATACTCGGCCTTCTGCACGTAGAGCGTGGCTTGAGGGAATAGCTCGACATTGCCGGTGTGGTCGGGATGGGTGTGCGAGACGGCCATCATCTTGACGTCACCGGGCTTGAGGCCGAGCTGTTCGAGCTGGGCGGCAAGCGTCTTCGGCCGCCGCCAGGTCACCGCCTTGGGATCCGCGGGCGCAAGACCATTCGGCATCGCGGCGACTGCGTCGGCGATGCCGGTGTCCCACAGGAACCAGCCCTTGGCGTGCTTGACGAGATAGCAGCTGTCGACGAAGTCCATCGTCTTGCCTTCGTTGAGGCCGGGCGTCCACCGCGAGATGTCGCCGGCGGTGCCCTCCCCGCAATTGAGCACGTAGAGCTTTTCGACACCGGTCTTTTCCGATTGCGCCAGCGCCGCATGGCCGGACAGAGCGAGCGCGGCGACGGCGAGAGCGAGCATGATCCTTGGCGTCATTCGTTCCTCCCTTGCAGCCATTGTCGGCTGTGACCGAGGGTCAACCCCGGCCAGTTCGCAGAATTCCCGCAGACCGCTTCAATGCGGGCAGGTCTCGACCTCGACGGTGATATGGCTGAGGCCCTTCAGCCCGGCGAGCCGCTTCTTGTAGACCGCCGGCTGCTTCGGCTTGTCCGAGACCACCGACACCAGCACGGCGCAATGGCCGGGGCCGACCTGCCACAGATGCAAATCGGTGACGCGATCGTCGCCGACCTCCATGCGCGCCCGGATCACACGCTCGAGCTTCTCGTCGGCGCGCACGTCGAGCAGCACCGCGCCTGATGCCTTGATCAGGCCGAACGCCCAGCTTGCGATCACGACACTGCCGATCAGGCCGACCGCCGGATCGGCCCAGGCCCATCCCGAATACATGGCGACCACGAGCGCGGCGATCGCCAGCACCGAGGTCGCTGCGTCCGCCATGACGTGGACATAGGCCGCGCGGAGATTGTTGTCGTGGTGGTGATGATGATCATCATGATCATTGTGATCATCATGCGCATGACCGTGATGGTGGTGATCGTGGCTGCCGCGGAGCAGCCAGGCACTGGCGAGGTTAACGCACAGGCCGAGGGCAGCGACCGCGATGGCCTCGCCATAGACGATCGACACCGGCGTGAACAGCCGCAGCACGCTCTCATAGGCGATCTCGACCGCGATCAGGCCGAGGATGACCGCGCTGGCGAAGGCGGCGAGATCGCCGAATTTGCCGGTGCCAAAGCTGAAATGCGAGCTCCCCAGGTGCCGCCGCGCAAAGCGATACGCGAATGCGGCAATCCCCAGCGCCGCCGCATGCGTGCCCATGTGCCAGCCGTCGGCGAGCAGCGCCATCGAGCCGAACAGCGAGCCGGCGACGATCTCGCCGACCATCATGACCAGCGTCAGCACGACCACGAGCCAGGTGCGCCGCTCGTTCTCGTCGTGCTTGTCGCCCAGAAAGGCGTGGTCATGGGTCCATTGTTCGATGGAATGGGAATGCATCGCAAAGTCTCCGAAAGGTCCGGGCCGTTGACCCCTAATATAGACCTGCGAGTCTTCTGGGCAAAATCGCCGGAATGAGCCGATTGACAGGTCGGTGCCGTTTCGGTGTAATGAAGGCCATGGGGATTTGAGCGATCTCCCCACGAGGCGACATGCCCAAGTATCGCGTCCCGTTTCTTCTTACGAGGGCGCATCATGTCTTCCTACACGACGATATCATCTGAAAAAATGGCACGGCTGATCGGCACGGCGAATGCCCCTGTCCTGATCGACGTGCGCACCGACGAGGATTTTGCCGCCGACCGGCGGCTGATCCCCGGCTCGATCAAGCTCAGCCACGAAAATGTTCCCGACTGGGGCGCCAACTTCGCCGGCCGTTCCGCGATCGTCTCGTGCCTGCGCGGCGAAAAGCTCGCGCAGGGCACGGCGGCCTGGCTCAGGCAGCTCGGCGTGCAAGCCGAGACGCTGGAGGGCGGCTTCGAAGGCTGGAAGGCGGCAAAACTGCCGCTGGTCGACACCCGCAAGCTGCCGCCGCGCGACGCCAAGGGGCGAACCGTCTGGGTCACGCGGGCGCGGCCCAAGGTCGACCGCATTGCCTGCCCCTGGCTGATCCGCCGCTTCGTCGACCCTACGGCCGTGTTCCTGTTCGTGGCGCCTTCGGAAGTGGCGGCCGTCGGGCAACGCTTCAACGCAGCCCCCTTTGACATCGAGAACGTGTTTTGGAGCCACCGTGGCGAGCTCTGCACCTTCGACGTGATGATCGAGGAGTTCGGGATTGCCGCGCCGGCGCTGCTCCGGCTGGCAACGCTGGTGCGCGGCGCCGACACCGGGCGGCCCGACCTTGCGCCGGAGGCACCCGGCCTGCTCGCAGCTTCGCTCGGGCTGTCGCGGATGTATGATGACGACCTCGAACAGCTCGAAGCCGGCATGCTGCTCTACGACGCCTTCTATCGCTGGTGCCGTGACGCTACGTCTGAGACCCACAACTGGCCGACCAACAAGGCGAAGGCTTGATGGATACGCGTACGATCGAAGCAGGAGCTGATGCCGGTCACGGCGTCAGCTTCAGTGAAGCGTTTCGCGTCTGGCTCCGTGTCGCCTGCCTGAGTTTTGGCGGGCCCGCGGGCCAGATCGCGGTCATGCACCGCATCCTGGTCGAGGAGAAGAACTGGATCTCGGAAGCCCGTTTCCTCCACGCGCTCAATTACTGCATGCTGCTGCCGGGCCCGGAGGCGCAGCAGCTCGCGACCTATGTCGGCTGGCTGATGCATCGCACCGCCGGCGGGCTGATGGCTGGCGGTCTGTTCATTCTGCCCGGCATCATCGCCATCATGGGCCTGAGCTACGTCTACGCCGCCTACGGCAATGTCAGCTTCGTGGAGGCGCTGTTCTTCGGCTTGAAAGCCGCCGTGCTCGCCATCGTCGTCGAGGCCGTGGTGCGGGTCGGCAAGCGCGCATTGAAGAACCGCATCATGATCGCGCTCGCCGCGATCGCCTTCGTCGCGATTTTCTTCTTCGCGATCCCCTTCCCGGTCATCATCATCGCCGCCGGCATCATCGGATATATCGGCGCCAAACAGGGCCGTCCGGAATTCGCGCCGGCCGGTCACGGCTCTGCCGGCAGCAGCGCCGTGATCGACAGCATGCTCGGCGACGCTGTGCCCGAACATGTACGCCCCAACACCGCGCGCGCGATTCGCGTCGGCGCGCTCTGGCTTGCGCTCTGGCTGGTGCCGGTGATCGCGCTGTTGCTCGCTGTTGGACAAGACAATGTCTTCAGTCACATCGCGCTGTTCTTCTCGAAGATGGCGCTGGTCACGTTCGGCGGCGCCTACGCAGTGCTGGCCTATGTCGCCCAGCAGGCGGTCGAGCATTATCACTGGCTCAAGCCGCACGAGATGCTCGACGGTCTCGGCATGGCCGAGACCACGCCGGGCCCGCTGATCATGGTGCTTCAGTTCGTGGGCTTCATGGCCGCCTACCGCGACGCCAGCGGCCTGTCGCCGATGCTCGCGGCCACGCTCGGCGGATTGCTCGCGACCTGGGTCACCTTCACGCCCTGCTTCCTCTGGATTTTCGTAGGCGCCCCTTACGTCGAACGGCTGCGCGGCAACAAGGGCCTCGGCGGTGCGCTCAGTGCCATCACCGCTGCCGTCGTCGGCGTGATCCTCAACCTCTCGATCTGGTTCGCGCTGCACACGCTGTTCCGCGACACCGTGCCGGTGCACACCTTCCCGTTTGCCTTCGACATGCCGGTCCTGACCAGCGTCGATATCCCTGCGCTCGTGCTGTCGATCGCGGCCGCAACCGCGATCTTCCGATTCAAGCTGGGGATGTTGACGGTGCTGGCCGGCAGCTGCGCGGCTGGTGTGGCGCTGCGGCTGGCGGGGGTGATTTAGGACGCGGAGTCATTGGTACGTCGCGTCCGGTTTGCCAATGGAAGGCGTCACTAAGCCGTCAGAGTTGCATGGCGGCTGCTATCGACCACAAGCCGGCATCGCTGCCGCTAACTCCGTGGCCCCGGCTGCGGTGGCGACGGTTTCGTTTCCGGCTGCTGCGATGACGTAGCGGGGGGTTGCTGCTGCTGAGCATTGACCGGCTGCTGATCGCCGCCACCATGCGGGACACACGTCCCAACGTTGCTCAGCAGTCGTTTGGCTTCGACATCGCGAGCTTTCTTGTAGTCCCTGCGCCGGTCGATCCTTGCCGCAGCCATGCGATCCCACGCCTCGAAGGCATCAGCGTAGTGCTGTCGCATTTGCTCTTCTGCGGCGAGACAATCACTGAACTTGTCGAACACAAGATCGGTGTTGACGGGCGAGACGCCGCTTACCAAAACCACCAGCATCCATTTCATAGCTTCTGCCTGCGTTCGCCCCGCTCACGGGAACGACGAGGCCTTGGCAAAGTTCCCAGCGGCTTTGCAAGCCCGCCGGCTGATCCATCGAGGTGGGCAGATGGATCTAGCTACAAACTTCAACACTTTCGTTGACCGAGCCGAACGACTTCCGCTCTGCCCTCAAAAGCTAGCGTCTCTCGGCACGCGCCTCGGGCGAAAGCCGTCACCCTCGCCTCCGCATGCCCGTCGGGCAAAACAGCCGACCACTTCCGCCACACTTCCTGTCAAGCCCACCTCGCAAAATATTCCGCTTTACCGAAATTCGGATTTGACGTACAAGCGACACACCCTGGCCCGAGACGAGGGGCGGATCGCGATCGTCACGAACCGCGGGTTGGGTAGCGATGGACGCGACGGCGTCGAGTACGATCGGCATTGCAGGGCGGCTTCGGCTGTGAGCAATGGCTTTCGTGCCTACGACACGACGCCGAAAGCGTTTTCGCATGGCCTCGGGTGTGAGCACACGCCAGCACTCGAAGTTCCAGCGAAGACGTGCGCGGACGAACAAGTCGTGTGGTCCTGACGCCCGGGGTCTGTGCGTCAAGTCCTGCGGTGATGTGGCGGCCCGACCGGGCGCGCGCATCAGTCATCTGCATGGCGACGGGGGCAATAGTGCATCGCTCCCCGGGGAGAGCACGAAGGACACGTTAAAACCATCGCGCAGGGAAGGCCGGGCGATCCGGCGAACCTGTGATCCACCCCGTGTGCATTTCTATCGCCCACGGATCTGCGGGTGCCAGCCGGCGCCCGGTCTTCCCTGCGCCCTTGTCTCAACGAGGGCAATGCGCCGACGCAAAACTCGGGCGGAACGCGCCGCGAGAGGGCGAACGCTCGTCCGTTGTTTGAAACGTGTATCGGCGCGACGACTAGTCTAGCCCACTCTCCGTGTCATCGTCCGCGAAGGCGGGCGATCCAGTATTCAACGGCGGCATTGTGCGAACCCAGCGGCGCCTCGGAGTACTGGATGCCCGCCTTCGCGGAGCATGACACTGTCGTTTTCGCTCTACCGCATCATCATCCGCGCAATCGCTTCCCCGATCACCACCGTCGTGAAGTGGGTGTTCGCCCGGCAATCCGACGGCATGATCGAGGCGTCGGCGACGCGCAGGCCCGTAATACCCTTCACCGTACCATCAGGATTGACCACGCCGTCGGCGTCGTTGACACCAGTCATCCGGCAACTGCCGGCAGCGTGCTGGATATCGCCGGTCTCACGGCGCAGCAGCGTGTCGAGTTCGTGATCGGGCAAGGCCGCAGCCTGGGGCAAGCTCAAATCCGTGTCGGCGAGCCGGATCCAGTCCGCGATGCCTGATAGCGCCGGGTGGGTGGTGATCACGGCCAGCCGCTTCACCGCATCCTTCATGCGCAGCATGTCGCGGGGATCGGCCAGCATGTTTTCCTCGACGACAGGATCGATCGCAGGATCGGTCGAGGCCAGCTTGAGCGTTCCACGCGAATACGCGTTGAACAGCCCGGCGCCGATGGCCCCCGGCACGCCGATGCCGCGATGATTGAAAGCGATCATGATCATGTCGCGCTTGCCGCCGTCGGCGAGGCCCGACGAATAAGTCACGCAGCAATTGGTATGGCGGGTGTCCGGATCGGTCGGCCGCAGGTTTTCGTGGAGCTGGATCGTGGCGCGAAACAGCGGGTGGTCGAAGAAGTGCCGGCCGACCGGCAGGTCGCGCTCGACCGCGATCCCCATCGCCTTCAGCTCATGCGCGGGTCCAATGCCCGAGCGCAGCAGGATCGCCGGACTGTGGATGGCGCCGGCGCACAGCACGATCTGGCGCGCGCTGATCTCGCTGGTGCCCTGCCCCTCGATGTGAACGCGGAGGCCGGTCGCCCTTCCGTCGCTGATCAGGACCCGGTCGACCAGTGCATGCCCGCGAATCTCGAGATTGGCGCGGCCGCGCGCGGGCTCCAGATAACCCTCATTAGTCGTGATGCGGCGGCTGTCGCGGCTATTTATGGGATAGCAGGCGACGCCCTCGCCGTCCGGGCCGTTGACGTCGGCGCACCAGGGATGGCCGCTCGCCAGCGCCGCATCGCGCAAGCCGCGATCGATCGGTCCCCATTTGTCCGGCAGCGCGCGATAGACCGGCAGCGGTCCGCCGCGTCCGTGGCCGGCGGCGTCGCCGAATTCCAGATCATCCTCGATCACCGAGAACAACGGCATCACGTCCTTCGCCGACCAGCCGGTGCAGCCATTGGCGGCCCATTCGTCGAACGCAGCGGCGACGCCGCGGATGGCGATCTGGCCGTTCATCATCGACGAGCCGCCGAGCCCCTTGCCGCGCCAGTAGAAGCGCGGCTCCTGGCCGGCCACACGGCGCGTCAGAAGATCCGGCCATTGCCATTTCTCCTGGTACTCGCGCTTGTGGATGATCGGGATGGGATTTGGCGTCATCACTTCCCAGGGCGCCTCGTCGGCGCGCCAGTCCAGACCCGCCTCGAGCAGCAGGACGCGCCGCGCGGGATCTTCCGAGAGCCGCGCCGCAACGGCGGCGCCGGCGGAGCCGCCGCCGACAACAATGACATCGTACATCGGGCTACTTCTCAACGTTCCAGAACACCGGGATGGCTGACGGTATCAGACCGCGCAAACTGGCGCGAGAGGCGGCAGGCTGGGCGAATTGGCCCCACGGTATTGCGGGTGCCTGATCGTACATGACGGCCTGGATCTCGCCTGCGATCTTCTTGCGATCCTCCTCGGCGGGCGCCTTGGCAAAGGCCTCCATCAGCGGCGTGATGCGCGCGTCACACTGCCAGCCGGTGAAGTCGGCGCAGTTGAAGGCGACCATGACGTTGGTCAAGGGCGAGCCGAGATCGAAACCGCCGGCGTGGACGCCATAGACGCTCCAGCCCTCCTTCTTGGCGCGGCGTGCCAGCACGCTCGCCCAGTCCATCACTTGGAGATCGACGGTGAAACCGGCCTGCTTCAGCCGCTCGGCCAGCACCTGCGCCGAGACGCGCGGGGCTTCGAGATCGTTCGCCTCCATCACGATAACAGGCTCGCCGGCATATTTCGTCGCCTTCAGTGCCGCCCTCGCCGCCTCGATCGACGGGCTCACCGCGGCCTCGGTGCCGGCCTTGCTGTCATAGGTGGTGCCGCAGGTGAAGTATGTCGCGCAAGGGGCCGCGTATTTGGCGTCCAGGCCGAGTGCGTCCAGCACCTCGCGCTGATCGACCAGCTTCCACAGCACGCGCCTGATGGCGGGATCGTCGAACGGCTTCGATGCGGCGTTGAGGCGATAGGCGCCCGCGAACATGTTGCCGCCGGTGAAATTGACGAGTTTCACGCGAGAGTTCTTCTCAAGCGTCGGCAGCAGATCGAACGGCGCATACTGCATGAAATCGACTTCGCCGGCCTGCAGCGCGGAGGCTGCGGTCGCACCATCTGGAATGACGCGGATCTCGAGCGTGTCGATGTTGACGCGCTTGCCGCCGGCGAGGAAGTCGGCAGGCTCGGGACGCGGCACATAGTCGGCGAATTTCTTCAGGACCATGCGGTCGCCGGTGCGGTGATCGGCCTTGCTGTAGACGAACGGGCCAGAGCCGACGATCTCGGTGATGCGCTGGTCGCCGGGCGTTTTGGCAATGCGCTCGGGCATCATGAAGGCGACCGGACTGACGGGATTGCCGAGCGCGTCGATGACGAGACCAGATGGCTCCTTCAGCGTCAGCACGAAGGTTTTTGCGTCGGTGGGCTCGAGCGAGGTCGTGATCGCGAAGATGCGGCGGCCGAGCGCACTGCGGGTGCCCCAGCGGCGTAGCGAAGCGACGCAATCGGCGGCCGTGACCGGCTGGCCGTCATGCCATTTCAGGCCGTCGCGCAGCGTGAAACTGTAGGTCAGGCCATCGGCCGAGACATTCCAGTCCTGCACCATCTGCGGCTTGATCTCGCCTTTGGAATCCTTCGCAAACAGCGTGTCGAACACCATGTAGCCGAAAGTGCGCGTAATGTAGGCCGCGGAGAAATGCGGATCGAGCGTGACGATCTCCGCCTCGAGCACCGCGACGAGATTACCCGCCGCATGCGCCGGCGGCGCGGTCAGCGCCAACGCGAACAGCGCTGGAATGAAAGCCTTCAGTTTGGACATTGGTGCCTTTTGCCTTTTGACCAGCTGTTTGCTGTCGCCAGGAAAAGGCAATGTTCGTGCCCGTTCGAGGAAGGCACTCATGCGCTCACGGCTATCTGCCGCGCGTTTGCGCGCTACACCCTGGCTGTCATCGCCCGGCTTGACCGGGCGATCCAGTATTCCAGAGAAAGCTATGATTGAGCCGAGAGGTCGCGGCGTACTGGATGCCCCGCCTGCGCGGGGCATGACACTGTCGATATGGCGACGGCGAGCCCTACCCGATCACCCTGCCGAACTTGTTCGACTTCGGGAATCCCTTCGGCGCGAGGCGGCCAGCGTCACCGCGGTTGCCTTTCCACTCGGCGAGCTCCTTCATGGTCGCGGAGAATTCGCGGCCTGCGGAGTCTTTCCAGGTCAGGCCCGCCTTGGCGTCGAACACGGCGACGTCGGAAAGACCGCCGTCCTTGTATTTCTGCAGGCGCGCACCGCGGCCACGCGGCATCTCCTGCACCTGGTCGAGCGGGAAAAGCAGCATCTTGCGGTTCTCGCCGATGACGGCGACGGTATCGCCGAGCACCTCGGTAACCGTGCGCGCCTCGTTCGGCATGTCGACGTTGAGGACCTGCTTGCCCTTCTTGGTGGTGCCGACGCAGTCGTCCTCGTTGACGACAAAGCCCTGGCCCTCGTGGCTCGCGACCAGGAATTTGCGTCCGCCCTTGTTGACGAACAGCACGACGGGAGCGGCCTCCGGCTCCAGGTCGATGAACTGGCGGATCGGCTCGCCATGACCGCGACCGCCCGGCAGCTTTGCGACATCGAGCGAGTAGAATTTGCCGTTGGTGGCGAACAGCAGCAGCTTGGACGTGGTCTCGGCGAAGAAGGCAAAGCCGAGCTTGTCGTCCTGCTTGAAGGCAAGCCCCGAGAGATCCTCGACATGGCCCTTCAAGGTGCGGATCCAGCCCTTGTCCGAGACGACGACGGTCACCGGCTCGCGCTCGACCAAGGCCTCCTCGATGGCGGCGAGATCGTGCTCGGGCGCATCGGCAAAAGTGGTGCGGCGCTTGCCGAGCGGCGTCTTCGGCCCGAACATGTCGCGGACCTTGGCGACCTGCTCACTGACCTTCTTCCACTGCTCGGGCTCGGACGCCAGCAGTCCCTCGATCCCCTTCAGCTCCTTGCGCAGATCCTTGTCCTCGGTGCGGATCTCCATCTCCTCGAGCTTGCGCAGGCTGCGCAGCCGCATGTTGAGGATGGCTTCGGCCTGCACCTCGGTGAGCTTGAACGCCTTGATCAGCGCCGGCTTCGGCTCGTCCTCGTTGCGGATGATCCTGATCACCTCGTCGATGTTCAGATAGGCAATCAGCAAGCCGCCGAGAATCTCCAGCCGGCGCTCGATCTCGGCCTTGCGATGGTTGGTCCGGCGGATCAGCACGTCGCGCAGATGGTCGAGCCATTCGCGCAGGCACTCAGCGAGCCCCACCACCTTGGGGACGCGGCCCTTGATCAGCACGTTCAGGTTCAGCGGAATCTTGTTTTCGAGCTCGGTCAGCCGGAACAGCGATTCCATCATCAGCGCGGGATCGACGTTCTTCGACTTCGGCTCGATCACGATGCGAACGTCTTCGGCCGACTCGTCCCTGATGTCGCCGACCAGCGGCAGCTTCTTCTGGTCGAGCAGCTCGGCGATCTTCTCGATCAACCGCGACTTCTGCACCAGAAAGGGTATCTCGGTGACGACAACGACCCAGGTGCCACGCGCGCCCTCTTCCTGCTCCCATCGGGAGCGGACGCGGAACGAGCCGCGGCCGGTGGTGTAGGCTTCAGCGATCGCCTGCTTGGAATCGACGCAGATGCCGCCGGTCGGGAAATCCGGACCCTTGACCCATTTCAGCAGCGCTTTGGATTTCGCGTCCGGTTTCTCGATCAGATGCAGCGCGGCGTCGCAGAGCTCGGCGGCGTTGTGCGGCGGGATCGAGGTCGCCATGCCGACCGCGATACCCTGCGCACCGTTGGCGAGCAGGTTCGGGAAGCCGCCGGGCAGCACGATCGGCTCTTTCGACTGGCCATCGTAATTGGGACGGAATTCGACCCCGTCCTCATCGATGCCGTCGAGCAGAAGCCGCGCGACGTCGGTCATGCGCGCTTCGGTGTAGCGATAGGCGGCGGGATTATCGCCGTCGATATTGCCGAAATTGCCCTGGCCGTCGACGAGCGGGTAGCGCGAGGAGAAATCCTGAGCGAGACGCACCATGGCGTCGTAGATCGCCTGGTCGCCGTGCGGATGGAACGAGCCCATCACGTCGCCGACGATTTTGGCGGACTTCTTGAAAGCCGTGCCCGGATCGAGCCGGAGCAGGCGCATGCCATAGAGGATGCGCCTATGCACCGGCTTCAGGCCGTCGCGGGCATCGGGCAGTGCGCGGTGCATGATGGTGGAGAGCGCGTACGCAAGATAGCGCTCTTCCAGCGCCTCACGCAGCGGCACCTCGTGAATTTCGGCCGGTTCCTCCGGCGGAATCAATCGTTTTCCCATGCCGCCCGGTTAAACCGTGGAAGCGAATCGGGCAAGGATCGATTGGTTCCCTGTGGGCGGCCTACTGGCCGGCCCAGCCTGCGGTGAAGGTCTGGGTGGGTTGGGCGTTTTTGGCCTGCGTGGTGGCCGGGGCATTGGTCAGGCACCGCCGGGCCGTCTCGATCTCGGCCTCCGTCGCGCCCTTGGACCGCGCCCATGCCTCTGCGGCTGCAGCAGAATATTTGGCCACATAGAATCTGACGACGGTACAGGAGGCACGGCGAAAGACGCCCGGCTGCTCACCCGCGAGGGCGTCCGGCGCCAGCGCCATCAGCGCTGCCGATATCACAAGTCCCTTGATCAGCATCAGGATATCCCCGGTTGGAACCCCGGGGGCAAGTCAGGGAAACCCGATTTCGTTCCACGGCGGGCCGACATATTGCGACAATGCAGAGCCGCGTTTGACTCATGGCGCGGGAATCGCGGCCTTTGCCTGCTGCCGCGTCAACGCGCTGATGAAGCCTGCCCGCGCGTCGGAATGGCCTTGCCCGCGCGGCTCCAGCACGTGGCGCAACAGGAAAAGGCCGGTCAGTCGAAAGCCGTCCTGAAGATCCTCGTCGGTGAGGTCGCCCTGCACCTCGCCCTGGCGCAGGAACGGCGGCAGCCGCAATAGCCGGTCGCGCCACGGTTCGCCCGCCCCGCGCGACACCGCGCCGCCGGATTTGGGCGAGACGTAGATCAGGTCGGTGGTCTCTCCGGTTACGGCGCAGTTTTCCAGCGCCAGCCCGAAGCCGAGCTCGGTGAGCATTGCCAGTTCGAAATGGATCACGTGTACGGCGGCGCTGCCGATGTCGTCGAAATCGTCCAGCGAATGTTCGAGCAGCGCCAGGAGGTTTTCGTGCGGATCGCGCTCCGGCAGCAACCGTGCGATCGAAGCGAGGTGGGTGATGCCGTAGACTCCGTGGGATGATCCCAGCAGCGTCGCCGCCCGCAGCTTGAGGCCCTCGATGGCATAGGTGCCGAGATGCTCGTCGAGCCGCGCCCGCCACACCACGCTGAGGCTGTTGCCGGGCTGCAGCAGCGGCCGCATCCGCGAGCCGGCGCCGCCGCGGACGAGACCGAGATGGCGGCCGTGCGCACGGGTCAGCAGCTCGACGATGGCGCTGCTCTCGCCATGCCGCCGCACCCCCAGCACGATGCCTTCGTCGGTCCATTCCATCGGTGAAGTCTAGCGGATTCCGGTCTTCAATCGTAGGGCGGATTGGCGGGAGGCCGGAAAGTGAAGCGCCGCCAATCCACCCGACGCGGCCTCACGCGTTGAACCAGCCCTGCGCGTCGCCGCGGAACGAGAAATACAATCCCATCGCCGTCAGCACGCAGGAGACGATCTCGATGGCGCTGTCGAGTTCCATGCCCTTCTCGCCGATGATCTGGCCGAGCGAGATCACCGACAGTACGAGTGCTGCCGCCAGCACCCAGCGCGGCCAGTTCTTGCGCCCGCGCGCGGCCAGCCGGACGAAATAAACCAGCAGCAGGATCATGCCGCCGGCAAGCAGCGACGACGTCATGATCATCTGTTCGGTCATCTCGGCAGTCGGCGTGCGGTCCTGCACCGCCACCGACAAGGCATCCAGCATCAACGATGCATAGAGCAACGCTTCGAAGCGCCGTACGTTGCTGGGTACGCTCATCGCCGACCGATCTTTTCTTGGTTATTCTTTGGGAAATTCCAGGCCCATCTCGCGGTAGCGATCGGGATCGTCGCTCCAGTTCTCGCGCACCTTGACGAACAGGAACAGGTGCACCGGCACGCCCAGGATCTCGCCGATCTCCTTGCGCGAGTCCGCGCCGATCGACTTGATGGTGGCGCCGCCCGCGCCGAGCACGATCTTGCGCTGGCTTTCGCGCTCGACGAAGATCGTCTGCTCGATGCGCACCGACTTGTCCTTGCGCTCCTCCCACTTGTCGGTCTCGACGGTGGACTGGTAGGGCAATTCCTGGTGCAGCTTGCGAAAGATCTTCTCGCGGGTGATCTCGGCCGCAAGCTGCCGCATCGGCGCGTCCGACATCTGGTCTTCGGGATAGAGGAACGGCCCCGGCGGCACGATCTCGGCCAGTGTATGCCTGAGGTCGTCGACACCGTCGCCGGAGATCGCCGCGATCATAAACGTCTGTGCGAAGGCCATGCGCTCGTTGGCGGCCTGCGCCAGCGCCAGCAGCTTCTCGCGCTGGACCAGGTCGACCTTGTTGATGACCAAAATCTTCTCGTGCTTGACGCTGGCGACCTTGGTGAGGATCGCCTCGGCTTCCTCGTCGATGCCGGCCTTGGCATCCAGCAGCACGCACACGAGGTCGGCGTCATGCGCGCCGCTCCAGGCGGTCGAGACCATGGCGCGGTCGAGCCGGCGCTTGGGCAGGAAGATGCCGGGCGTATCGACCAGGATGATCTGCGAATTGTTCTCGATCACGATGCCGCGGATCAGCGCGCGCGTGGTCTGCACCTTGCGCGAGACGATCGTGACCTTGGCCCCGACCAGCGCATTGACCAGCGTGGATTTGCCGACGTTCGGCGCGCCGATCAGCGCGACGAAGCCGCAGCGCGTCGCGGTGGGTGCCTCGCCGCTTGCTTCAACCGTCATTGCCGCCGCCAACGCCTTCACGTTCGATCATCACTGAAGCTGCCACTTTCTCTGCCGCACGCTTGCTGCCGCCGATGCCTTCCGCCGGAGCGAGTCCCGGAAGATCGACCGCGACGCGGAATTGCGGATCATGATGCGGGCCGGTGCGCTCGACCTCGCGATAAACAGGCGTCGGCAATCCCTTGCCCTGCGCCCATTCCTGGAGAACGGTCTTGGGATCGCGCAACGGACGCCGCGGCTTGTGCATGCGCTCGGTCCAGTTGCGCTTGACGAAATCGGCCGCCGCCGCGTAGCCGCCGTCGAGGAAGACGGCGCCGATCACGGCCTCGCAGATGTCGCCGAGCACGCTCTTGCGCAGGCGCGCGTCGGCGCTGGAGCCGACCGAGCCGAGCTTGATGTCGTCCAGCAGACCGAGCGACTTGGCGACATCGGCGCAGCTCTCCTTGCGCACAAGTTCGGCAAGTCGCTTGGACATCTCGCCTTCGTCAGCGTTCGGGAAGGCGTGATAGAGCATGTCGGAGACGACGAGCCCGAGCACGTGGTCGCCGAGGAATTCCAGGCGCTGATAGCTGTCGCCGCGCTTGCGCCCGGACTTCAACGCGGAGACATGCGTGATGCCTTGCATCAAAAGGTTCGGATCGGCAAAGCTGTAGCCGATGCGTGCCTCGAGCCCCGCGTTCGCATCCGAGCCCCTGGCCTTGCTGCTCCGCACCCGCTTCTTCTTTGCGGGCGTCTTGTTTTCAGGCGTCTTGCCCTCAAGGCTCTTGGTCGCAGCTTCGCCGTCGGGGCCCGCTTGCGCCTCGGTCGGCAGGGTCGCGATGTCCTTGGCTTCGTCTTTCATCGGACGATTTTGAAGAAGCGATTCCAGCGCACCGCCCACGGCCAGCGCCAGAACATCCATGCATGCTCGCCTTCGGCGATCGAGAAGAAGATCATCTGGGCGCGCCCGATCAAATTCTCCTGCGGCACGTAGCCGACCTGGCCGAGAAAGCGGCTGTCGGTGGAGTTGTCGCGGTTGTCGCCCATCATGAAGAAGTGGCCGGTCGGCACGGTGTAGACGTTGGTGTTGTCGACGTAGCCGTTGTCGGCGCAGTCCAGCGTCTCGTAGGACACGCCGTTCGGCAGCGTTTCCTTCCAGCGCTTCACCCGGGAGACGCCGCTGCCTTCGGCGCCGCAGGGATCCTCGCCGACAAATTCGCTCATGCGCTGCCGCTCGACCGGCGTGTCGTTGATGTAGAGCAGCCCGTCCCGCATCTGGATGCGGTCGCCGGGCAGGCCGATCACGCGCTTGATGTAGTCGGTGGAATCGTCCTTCGGCAGGCGGAATACGACGATGTCGCCGCGGTTCGGGTCCGAGCCCCAGATCCGCCCCGAGAACAACGGCGGTGAGAACGGGATCGAATAGTGGCTGTAGCCGTAGGAATATTTCGAGACGAACAGATAGTCGCCGACCAGCAACGTGGCCTTCATCGAGCCGGATGGGATGTTGAACGGCTGAAACAGGAAGGTGCGGATCACCAGCGCGATCAGGAGAGCGTGGATCACGACCCGGATCGTTTCGCCGACGCCGCTCTCAGTTTTCGTTCCTGAAGTCACGCTCATTGCTCTCTCAATTCCGGCGGGCGGTCACAGCGCGCCCTCCTCCCGCGAACAGCCCATCGCTCGCGGCCCAAGGAGATTGTCCTGATTCTGATAATGAGGGCCAATTCCGGCGTAAAGCCGAATTCGCCCAGCCTGATTTGCGTCCGCGGACTTTTAGACGGTTGTCGGAGGCCACGCAATCAAGGATCGCATCAAAACTGCATAAGCATTTGATTTTGAATGCGAATTATAAAATGATCGGTGCCCAATCAGGGTTTGTCCAGCGGCACGGCGGAAATGATGACCAAGGCCTGTGCCAACGGCCAGTCATCGGTGATCGACAGGTCGATCTGCGCCGTGAACCCCTCCGGCGTCAGGGCCTGGAGCCGGGCCAGCGCCCCGCCCGTCAATTGCATGGTTGGCCGCCCTCCCGGCAGGTTGACCACCCCCATGTCGCGCCACCAGACGCCGCGCCTGATGCCGGTGCCGAGCGCCTTGGAACAGGCCTCCTTGGCGGCGAAGCGTTTGGCGTAGGTTGCCACCACCATCTTCTCGTTCTTGGCGCGCCGTTCCGCCTTGGCCCGCTCGGCCGCGGTGAAGATGCGGTCGAGGAAGCGCTCGCCATGGCGGTCGATCACCTTGCCGACACGGGTGATGTCGATCAGATCGGAGCCGATGCCGATGATCATGCCCGGCTCCGGCCGCGGTCCATCGCCGCGCGCATGCTGCGCACCGTCTCGGCGAGACCGACGAACAGGGCTTCGCCGATCATGTAGTAGCCGATGTTGAGCTCCATGATCTCAGGCAAGCCGGCGATCGTCTCCGCCGTCGCGTAGTCCAGCCCGTGTCCGGCGTGAACCTCCAGCCCTGCTTCCTTCGCCAGCTTCGCCCCCGCCACGATTCGCCGCCATTCGGCCTCGGCCTTATCAGTGTGACCATCGACGACGGCGTCGCACCAGGCGCCGGTGTGGATCTCGATCACGGGCGCGCGCAGCCGCGCCGCCATCTCGATCTGGGCAGGATCGGCCGCGATGAACAGCGACACCCGGATGCCGGCATCGTTCAGCCGCGCGATAGAAGGCGCCAGCGCATTGTGCTGTCCGACGACGTCGAGCCCGCCTTCGGTCGTCACCTCCTGGCGCCGCTCCGGCACGAGGCACACCGCGTGCGGCCTGGTGGCGAGCGAAATGCGCATCATGTCGTCGGTGGCCGCCATCTCGAAATTGAGCGGCTTGGAGATCTCGGCTTTCAGCCGCGCCATGTCCTCGTCGCGGATGTGCCGGCGATCCTCGCGCAAATGAGCGGTGATGCCGTCGGCGCCGGCCTCGATCGCCAGCAGCGCCGCGCGCACCGGATCGGGATTGCGGCCGCCGCGCGCGTTACGCAGGGTCGCGACATGATCGACATTGACGCCGAGGCGGAGCGGAGGTGCAGGCATTTCAGGACTCACGGAATCATAGGGACAGACCAGGACGGAAGGCGTCTATCCATTAACACGTTCGGCGCGGGCGACGACCGCCTTCGCGCGCAGCTGGGCCAGGATCGCGCTCAAATGCTTGAGATCGTAGACTTCGAGATCGATCGTCGTCTCCGTGAAGTCCGGTGAGCGGCGCTGCATGCTGATGTTGTCGATGTTGCCGTCGTGCTCGGCGATCACGGTCGCGATCTGCGCCAGCGCGCCGGGCTCGTTGACGTTCTCGACCTTGATGCGGGCCGGGAAGCGCTGCGGCGCGGAGTCCTCGATGTCCCAGCGCACGTCAAGCCAGCGCTCCGGCTCCTCTTCGAAATCCTTCAGGGCCGGCGCCTGGATCGGGTAGATGGTGATGCCCTCGCCCGGCGTGACGATGCCGATGATGCGATCACCGGGCACCGCGCCGCCGTTCGGCGCGAACTTCACCGGCAGGTCGGAATTGATGCCGCGGATCGGGATCGCGACCGGGCTGCGCGGCGGTTCGGACGACTTCTCCTTGAGCTTGCCGGGAAGCCCCTTCTTGACGCCGTAGCGCGCGATGCGCTCCTCCTTGTAGTCGGGATACATCGCACGCGCGACGTGGGAGGCCTTGATCTCGCCGCGTCCCACAGCCGCCATGACGTCCTCGATCGAGGTTCGTGCCAGTCGCGGCAGCGCGCCCTTGAGCTTGTCGTCGGCGTATTCGATCTTGGCGCGCTCGAACAGGCGCTCGACGATGCGCCGGCCGAGACCGACATATTGATCGCGCACCGCAGTCCTGGTGGCGCGGCGGATCGCAGCGCGTGCCTTGCCGGTGACCGCGAGCGTTTCCCAGGCCGACGGCGGCGCCGCTTGCGCTTCCGAGGTCAGCACCTCGACCTCGTCGCCGTTCTGGAGCTCCGAGGACAGCGGCGCAAACTGGCCGTTGATCTTGCAGCCCACTGCGCTGTTGCCGACGTCGGTGTGTACGGCATAAGCGAAGTCGATCACGTTGGCATGGCGCGGCAGCGCGATCAGCTTGCCCTTCGGGGTGAAGCAGAACACCTGGTCGTGGAACAGCTCGAGCTTGGTGTGCTCGAGGAATTCCTCGGGGTTGGCGCTCTCCGAGAGAATGCCGATGGTGTGGCGCAACCAGGCGAACGCATTGGACTCGCGCTTGAGGAATTCGGTCGGCGAGCCCACGCCTTCCTTGTAGAACACGTGCGCGGCGATGCCGCGCTCGGCGATTTGGTCCATCGCCTCGGTGCGGATCTGCAACTCGACGCGCTGGTTGCCGGGGCCGATCACGGTGGTGTGGATCGAGCGGTAGTCGTTCTGCTTCGGCGTCGAGATGTAGTCCTTGAACCGGCCGGGCACGACCGGCCAGTTGGTGTGGACGATGCCGAGCGCGCGGTAGCAGGCCTCGATGTCGTTGACGACGACGCGGAAACCGAAGATGTCGGACAATTGCTCGAAGCCGACCGACTTGCGCTCCATCTTGGTCCAGATCGAGAATGGCTTCTTCCGGCGGCCATAGACCCGCGCCCCCAGGCCCCGGTGGCGCAGATTGTTCGAGAGCTGGTCCTCGATTTCGCCGATCAGATTGCGGTTGCGCTCGGCCAGCGCATCGAGCCGCTGCATCACCACCGAATAGGCTTCCGGGTCGAGGGTCCGGAACGACAGGTCCTCCAGCTCCTCGCGCATCTCCTGCATGCCCATGCGTCCGGCCAGCGGCGCATAGATGTCGAGCGTCTCCTCGGCAATGCGCCGTCGCGATTCCGTCGGCACGAAGTCCAGCGTGCGCATGTTGTGCAGGCGATCGGCGAGCTTCACCAGGAGCACGCGGACATCGTCGGCAATGGCCAGCAACAATTTGCGCAGATTCTCGGCCTGCTTGGCCTCCCGCGATACCAGTTCCAGCCGCTTCAGCTTGGTCAGGCCCTCGACCAGCGCGCCGATCTCGGGCCCGAAGATCTGGTCGATCTCGGCCCGCGTCGCTTCGGTGTCCTCGATCGTGTCGTGGAGCAGCGCAGCCACGATGGTGGCGTCGTCGAGCTTCAGGTCGGTGAGAATCGCCGCCACTTCGAGCGGATGGGAGAAGTACGGGTCGCCCGAGGCGCGGGTCTGCGAGCCATGCGCCTTCATGGCGTAAACATAGGCGCGGTTCAGCAGATCTTCGTCGGTGTTGGGATTGTAGGACCTGACGCGCTCGACGAGGTCATATTGACGCATCATGCGTGCGCGAGGCTTCGCCGGGCGCGCCACCGGCGCAGTCGGGGCCACAGCAACCGATTCGGTTGCGGCCTGCATCTGCGTTGGTGTGCGGCGTCGATATACCATGCCGTCCTGCCTTCAAACGGACCACGACAGAGCCCGTTGTATACATCTTAGCTCCGATCGCGCGCGTGTCCGATCAATTCAGTGACAGGGGCAGGCGCTAACCGACGACGCTATGGTAACCACGAAAACGCAAACAAAAGCAAAGGCCCGAACAACGGTTCGGGCCTTTGATCAGATCACAAAGAAGTCGATGAGCGCGACGGGACGATTTACTCGTCCTCCTCGGGCTGCTCCTCGGGAGGCGCGAGGCCTTCGAGACCCTTCAGGAGCTCTTCTTCGGTCATGCGCTCAACCGCGACTTCGGTATCGTCTGCATCCACGCTTGCACCGGCGGAACCGATCAGCGGCACAGTGTCCGGCTCGGGCTCGTCGACCTCGACGAACTTCTGCAGCGAGTGCACCAGTTCCTCGCGGAGGTCCTCCGGCGAAATGGTGGTCTCTGCAATTTCGCGCAAAGACACAACAGGGTTCTTGTCGTTATCGCGGTCAACCGTTAGTTGTGAACCAGACGAAATCATGCGGGCACGGTGGGCGGCCAGCAGGACCAGGTCAAACCGGTTGTCGACCTTGTCGATACAATCTTCTACGGTGACGCGAGCCATCGACTGTCGCTCCGTTGTGGGTGGGACGAAATATGTGGATGAATGCCGGTAGTTATAGGTGCCGGGAGGGTTTCGCAAGGCCAATTTGTGATTTGGCCTCGCCAAACGGCTCTGCTACCCCCACATTGGGGCTGGGATGGGTGGTTTCCCGGGCTGCCGGCGACGGCGGCGCCGGGAGTGTGCGAGTTGGCCATAACTATACCTTGATTGCACCGACTTCTCCGGATTTGCGGTTTCGACGGGTTTCGGCGGGACTTTAGAAGTGCGCGGCTTGCTGTCGCCGCGCCAACAAAAAACGATCAATCACGAACTCTACGCGAGCAAACTGAATGTCACCTTCCTCTACCGACAAGATCGCGCTCTTCATCGATGGAGCCAATCTCTACGCGACGGCGAAAACTCTGGGCTTCGACATCGATTACAAGCGCCTGCTGAAGGAGTTTCAGAGCCGCGGGACGCTGCTTAGGGCGTTCTACTACACCGCGATCATCGAGGATCAGGAGTACTCCTCGATCCGGCCGCTGATCGACTGGCTCGACTACAACGGCTACACGGTCGTCACCAAGGCGACCAAGGAGTTCATCGACGCCTCCGGCCGCCGCAAGGTCAAGGGCAACATGGACATCGAGCTCGCCGTGAACGCCATGGAGCTCGCCGAGCACATCGACCAGATGGTGCTGTTCTCGGGCGACGGCGACTTCCGCTCCCTGGTCGAGGCCGTTCAGCGCCGCGGCGTGCGGGTCACCGTGATTTCCACGATCGCCAGCCAGCCGCCGATGATCGCCGACGAGCTGCGCCGCCAGGCGGACGTCTTCACCGACCTCGTCGAGCTGCAGTCCAAGCTCGGCCGCGACCCGTCCGAACGCCCCGCACCGCGTGACCGCGGCGACCGCGAGGCGCGCCACCACGCTCCGCAGTTCCTCCAGCGCGCAACCACGATGGCGCCGGCGAGGGGCGATGACGACTTCGAGGAGTGAGGCGGCCCGGTCAAGCCGCCAGCCTCTCAGCCTCGTCCCCGACCGTGACTGTCCGCTCTGTCCGCGCCTGGTCGCCTTTCGCGAGGCGAACCGCGCGCGCGAGCCATTGTGGCACAATGCACCGGTTGCGCCTTTCGGCGACATCAAGGCGCGCCTGCTGATCGTCGGCCTCGCGCCGGGGATGCAGGGCGCCAACCGCACCGGCCGTCCCTTCACCGGCGATTATGCCGGCGATCTGCTCTACGCCACGCTGCTCGAATACGGCTTCGCCAAGGGCCAATATCAGGCGCGTCCCGACGACGGCCTGAAGCTGGTCGACTGTCGGATCGCCAATGCGGTGCATTGCGTGCCGCCGCAGAACAAGCCGCTGCCGGTCGAGATCAACACCTGCCGGCAGTTCCTCGCGGCTAATCTCGCAACGATGCCGAACCTGCGCGCGATCGTCGCCCTCGGGCGTATTGCGCACGACACCGTGCTCAAGCCGCTGAACCTGAAGGGATCGCAAGCCCCCTTCGGCCACGGCGCCGTGCATCAGGCTGGCGCTTTCAGGCTCTACGACAGCTATCACTGCTCCCGCTACAATACGAACACCCGCGTGCTGACGCCGGACATGTTCCGCTCCGTGTTCGCGAAGGTGAAGAGCGACCTCGATTAATCCTTAGACGAGCCCTTGGCCGGGTTGGCCTTCAGCCAGTCCAGGACATCGCCGGCGTTCCGGTCGGGCGGAAACACCGGATAGAACACATGCGTGATCCTGGCGTCGTCGACGATCAGCGCAAGGCGCTTGATCAGCGTCAGGCCCGCGACCTCCATGGTCGGCAAATTCAGGGCGCGCGTAAGCGCCAGCTTGTCGTCCGAGAGCACCGGGAACGGCAGATGCAGCCGCGAGGCCATCTCGGTCTGGTACGCGTTGCTTTGCGTCGAGAGACCGTACACCTGCGCGGCACCGGCGGCCTTCAGCTCGGCGAACAGATCGCGAAACGCGCAGGTCTGCGGCGTGCAGCCGCGCGCGCCCGGGATCATGTCCCAATCGTCGACCAGCGCGATCTTGCCGGGCTCGCCGGTGCGCGGATAGGCGAACACCACGGTCCGGCCACGCAGCGCCGACAGCGCGACTGACGTGTCGTCAGTGGCGAGCAGACTGACCGGCGGCAGCGTCATGCCTTGCAGGTGCGCGGCGCCGCCGTCATCCGCCGGGGCGGGAATCCGGGTCCAATCGACCTCGAGCAGGTTTCTCTGAGTCATCCCGCTATCCCCTCGCCCGCATCAGGCGGCCCTTCTCCCGGCTCCAGTCGCGCTTCTTCTCGGACTCGCGCTTGTCGTGCAGCTTCTTGCCCTTTGCAACCGCGAGCTGCAATTTGGCACGACCCCGCTCGTTGAAGTAAAGCTTGAGCGGGATCAGCGTCATGCCTTCGCGGTCGACCGCACCCATCAGCTTGTTGATCTGCTTGCGATGCAGCAGCAGTTTTCGCGGCCGCTTGGGCTCGTGATTGAAGCGGTTGCCCTGGAGATATTCCGGAATGGTGGCGTTGATCAGCCAGATCTCGCCGTCCTTGGAATCGGCGTAGGATTCCGCGATCGTGCTCTTGCCGCTGCGGATCGACTTGACCTCGGTGCCGGTCAACGCAATGCCGACCTCGATCGTATCCTCGATCGCATAGTTGAAGCGGGCCTTGCGGTTTTCCGCCATGACCTTGATCGGACGTTCGTTCTTGTCGGCCATGCGAGACAAACCTGATCGAGATGCGCGAGGACGCTAACAGTTTGGATGAAGCGAGCGCGTCAAGACTTCTTGAGGAGATCGCGGATCTCGGTCAGCAGCTCGACCTCGGCCGACGGCTTTGGTGGAGCGGCAGGCTGCGCCTCGTCCTTGCGCTTCAACTTGTTCATGGCACGGATCACCAGGAACAGCACGAAGGCAATGATGATGAAGTTGATCGTCAGCGTGAGGAAGTTGCCCCAAGCCAAGACGGCGCCCTGCTTTTTCGCGTCCGCGAGATTTGCGGCGGTGACCTTGCTCGAAAGCGGCGTGAAGTAGTTCGAGAAGTCGAGGCCGCCGGTGGCCGCACCGATGATCGGCATGATCACGTCGCCGACCAGCGATGTGACGATGGCGCCGAAGGCCGCGCCGATGATGACGCCGACCGCGAGATCGACGACGTTGCCCTTCATGGCGAACTCGCGGAACTCCCTGAGCATCCGCGTGCCTCTTTCGTCGATCGCCATGAAAGCTCCCCGATCGGCTAGCGCGTCAGTTGATGAGGCCGGCATGAACCATCGCGCTGCGCACCGCAACGCGGGTCGGCTCGGTGACCGGCACCATCGGCAGCCGCAGCGTCTCGTCCAGCTTGCCGAGCAGCGACAGCGCGTACTTGATCGGCGCCGGATTGCTCTCGATGAAGAGGTTGTTGTGCAGCGGCATCAGCTTGTCGTGCAGCTTCAGTGCGGTGGCATGGTCGCCCTTCGCCCAGGCGGCCTGGAACTCCGAGCAAAGCCGCGGCGCGACGTTCGAGGTCACCGAGATGCAGCCATGGCCGCCATGGGCCATGTAACCGAGGATGGTCGCATCCTCGCCCGAGAGCTGGTTGAAGTCCTCGCCCATCGCCGCGCGCTGCTGTGAGACGCGGACCATGCTGGCGGTGGCGTCCTTGACGCCGGCGATGTTCTTCAGCTCCCACAGCCGCGCCATGGTGTCGACCGACATGTCGATCACCGAGCGCGGCGGGATGTTGTAGATAATGATCGGAATCCCGATCGCGTCGTTGATCGCCTTGAAGTGCTGGTACATTCCTTCCTGGGTCGGCTTGTTATAGTAGGGCGTCACGACCAGAACCGCGTTCGCCCCCGCCTTCTCGGCGTGCTGGGCGAGCTCGATCGCCTCTTTTGTCGAGTTGGACCCGGCGCCGGCGACCACGGGCACGCGGCCTTTTGCTTCCTCGATGCACCATTCAACGACCTTCTTGTGCTCGTCATGGCTCAGCGTCGGGCTCTCGCCGGTGGTGCCGACCGGGACCAGGCCGTTGGTGCCCTCTGAAATCTGCCAGTTGACCAGGGAGCGGAACGCCGCCTCGTCCAGCGAGCCGTTCTTGAACGGCGTGACCAAGGCGGTGAACGATCCCCGGAATTTCGTCTTGGCTGCCATGGACTTCCTCCGTACGCGGCGATCTCGAGCGAGCCGCATTCATATCGGGTCTATCCCGCCGGTAAAAGACCCGCCTCGGCGTGACGCACCGTTTAGGCCGCGATTTTGCCGCGGTGGTGGTGCAAACCCGGCGAAGGTAAGCGGCTGTTGGTATTTTGTCCGCATATTCAATCAAATACAGCCAGATCTTGTACAGCTGGGTCTTGAGCCAATTGACTGATTCGGGGCGACGAAACGCCGTGATCTCCTTTCCGCGCGCCGCATGGCGATCCACCGGTCTGATCGTGTGCCTGATGGCAGGGCTGTCGGCCGGCTGCGCCGCCTGGGCCAAATCCAATGAGACGACCGCGGAGACCGCCAAGGAAACCGGGAAGCCCGCCGCCAAGCCAGCCGCCAAGGACACTTCGAAGGGAGCGTCCAAGGGAACCGGTAAGGAACCTTCGAAGGACGCCGCCAAGGGGGCAAGTAAGGGCGCAAGCAAGGGCGCGACCAGTCCCCCCGCCAAGGATGCCGCGAAGAAGCCTGGCAGGGATGCTGGCAAGAACGCAGACAAGGAACCTGCGAAGGACAAGCTGAAGCCTGCGGCTGCCGCGCCAAAGTCAACGCCGACCGCTGGCGCCTCTGTCCCGAAAACCGCACCCGCGCCGGCTGCGACGGCCACCGTCAGACCCACCGCTCCGGCCCCCGCCAAGCCCGTCGCGGCTCCTGTCCTGGCTCCGGCGACCCGCCAGCATGCCGCCCCGCGCAAGCCGGTCACACCGGCTGCGGTTGCCGCGACCTCCTCGACGTCGCAAGCCGACAAGGACACGCTGGAGGCCGTGATCGAGCTCGTGCGCAAGCGCAAGGCGGGCGACGCCACCAATGCCGCGGGCACGATCTCAGATCCCGTGGCGCGAAAGCTCGCGGAATGGATCATCCTTCGCAGCGAGGACAATGGCGCGACTGTCGAGCGCTACCGCGCCTTCCTCTCCGCCAATCCGAGCTGGCCGTCGCAGACCTTCCTGCGCCGGCGCCTGGAGGCCGCGATGTGGGACGACAGGCGCGACGACCAGGTTGCGTGGTCGTGGTTCGAGAACGAATCCCCCGTGTCCGCCAAGGGCCGCTTCACGCTCGCCAAGGCGATGCTGGCGCGCGGCGACCGCGCCAACGCCGAACGTCTGGTGCGCGACGCCTGGCGCAGCGACCCGATGTCGGAAGAGACCGAGAACAACGCACTCGACCAGTTCGGCGCGCTGCTGACGCCCGGCGATCAAAAGGCGCGGATGGACACGCTGCTCTATGGCAGCGAGAACGAGGCTGCATTGCGTGCCGCGAAGCGCCTCGGGGCCGGCTATGTCGCACTCGCCAAGGCCCGAATCGCCTCCCTCAAGAAAGCCCCGAACGCACGTGCGTTGCTCGAAGCCGTGCCGCGCGAGCTGCACGGCGATCCCGGCTTCATCTTCAGCAAGATCCAGCTGCTGCGCCGCGAGGAGAAATTTGCGGAAGCCGCCCAGCTCATGCTGTCGGCACCGAAGGATCCGGGCCGTCTCTACAATCTCGACGAATGGTGGATCGAGCGGCGCCTCCTGGCGCGCAAGATGATCGACACCGAGGAATTCCGCAGCGCCTATCTGATCGCGCGCGATGCCGCCCTGCCCTCGCGCGACATCTACAAGACCGAGCAGGAGTTCACCGCCGGCTGGATCGCGCTGCGCTTCCTCAACGATCCCGCGGCCGCGACCCAGCATTTTGCCCGCATCGGGATCGGCAGCGTCAATCCGACCACGCTGGCGCGCGCCGGCTATTGGCAGGGCCGCGCCGCCGAAGCTGCAGGCCGCCAGCAGGAGGCGCGCAACGCCTACGCGCGGGCCGCCGAGCAATCCACCAGCTATTACGGCCAGCTCGCACGTGCCAAGCTCGGCCTGCCGCAGATCGAGCTCAACGCTCAGCCGCGCAGCCGCGGTGCCGAACGGCTGGAGATCGTGCGCGCCGCGCAGCTGCTCTACGAGCTCGACGAGCGCGAGATGGCGATACCGATGCTCGCCGACATGGGTGAGAACGGCGATCCTGAAGCGCTAGCCGGCCTTGGCGAGCTCACCCAGCGCCACAGCGACGCCCGCGGCATGCTGCTGCTTGGCAAGGCCGCGCTCAATCGCGGGCTGCCGTTCGATTTCTACGCCTATCCCGTCAACGGCATTCCGCAGTTCACGCCGATCGGCCCCGAGGTCGAGCGCAGCATCATCTACGCCATCGCGCGGCAGGAGAGCGCCTTCAACCCCTCGGTCGTCTCGCCGGCGCAGGCCTATGGGCTGATGCAGGTGACGCCGGACGCCGCGCGCTATGTCTGCAAGCGGCACGGCGGGACCTACGATCTGGGACGTCTGAAGAACGATTCGGCCTACAACGCCACGCTCGGCTCGGCCGAGCTCGGTGGGCTGCTCGAGGACTATCGCGGCTCCTACATCATGACTTTTGCCGCCTACAATGCCGGCCGCGGCAGTGTGAAGAAGTGGATCGATCGCTACGGCGATCCGCGCGACCCCAAGGTCGATGCGGTCGATTGGGTCGAGCTGATCCCGTTCTCCGAGACGCGCAACTACGTGCAGCGGATCATGGAGAACCTTCAGGTCTACCGCGCCCGCTTCGGCGGCGGCACGCGGTTGCAGATCGAGGCCGATTTGCGCCGCGGCGCCGGCAGCGTGGAGTAACTGCGTGCCCCTAACGACTCCGATGACAAAGCATCCACGCATGCAGCGCAGATAGGGCGCGCAATAATAAGAGACGAAAATGGATCAGACAATGTTGAGCGTCGTCCGTGCGGTACAGGCAGGCGCGACGACGATGAAGGGCGTGATCGACGCCACCGGACTATCTCGTCTCAAAATCGAACGTGCGTTGAATGCCCTAGAGAAGCAGCAGCTCCTGGCTCGAGACGGCCAGGGGTTTAGGTCGACCAGTCTGCCGAAGGCAGCCCGGCAGTGCGGATCGTGCAATGCCTGCTGCGATATCCTCGAGGTGGCCGCCGTCGACAAGCCCGTGAACCAGCTGTGCAGGCATTGGCAGACGGGCACGGGATGCACCATCTACGACCGCCGTCCGCAGATGTGCCGGTCCTTTGTCTGCGCCTGGTTGCAAGGTCACCTCGACGACGACTGGTTTCCAGCGAAATCGGGCATCATCGTGCATTTCAGCCAGGATGCGGTCAACGTCACCGTCGATGACCATTGCCCCGATCGCTGGCGCGAGGAGCCTTATTTCAGCAAGCTCGCCGAATGGTCGCTGAACGGCATCAAGAGAATCGGAAACCGCGGTTACGCGACCCTCGTTGTGTCCGGTGCCGATAAGTTCCTGCTGCTGGGACGGACCATCGTTCCCGAACCGACGCTGTTCGGAACAGCGTTCCTGCCGCTTACGGCCGACACTTTCCGGTTCTGGCGGGCGAAATCGCAGGAGCATTTGCAGCGGCTGCACGAGCGCATCGCCGAGATCGAGCGGATCAGACAGGAATTCGGCTCCTGCGCGATTCCCGACGAACTGGATGACGACCCCTACCCGCCCTATCGGTCGGCTCTTCTGCGCTGGTCGAATCACGCCTGAACTCCCACGCGGTGCACGCGGAGTAATTCGCCGTATGCCGCTCGATGCGCGCCGGTCGCGATCGAAACGTGGCGGCGGGCACGCGCGAAAGACGCCGCCCCGGGAGTTCGGGACGACGTCTTGAGGCTGGAAGCTACGCTACTTGGCGATTGCAGCTTGCGCGGCTGCGATCTTCGCCTTCACGGCATCGAGATTGAAGCTCGCGCCCTTCTGCATGGGCGGAAATTCGATCGCCGTCATCGCCAGCTTCTCAACCTGCTGCTGGACAAAGACAAAGCGCCAGAATTCGTATTTGAACCAGTCGAAGTATTGCTGGGCCCCGTATTTGGTCCCGCTATCGGGCCAGCCCGTGCGCTCGAAAGGATCGAGGCGAAGGTTGGTCAAATAGGGCACGTCAACCTTGCTTTTATCACCCAGCCAGCCTCCGGGCTGGTCGATGAAACGATACTTGTAGTCGTCGATGCGCACGGCCCCCAGCTCGCTTTCGCCGAAATAAAAGATTTCATGCCGATTTGACGGCCCCTTGCCAGTGATCATGTCCAGCTGATTGTAGCCATCCAGATGGCACTTGTAGGTGCGGTCACCGATGTGTTTACCCTTTTTGAGCTCGTCGACGATGTTGGGATTGCCTGCAGCGGCCAGGAAGGTCGGGAACCAGTCCAGTCCGGACATGATGCCGTTCTCGACCTTGCCGGCCGGCACCTTGCCCGGCCAGCGGATCATCGCCGGCGCGCGGAAGCCGCCCTCCATGATCGTGCCTTTGCTCTGCGCGAATGGCGTCTGTCCGCCATCGGGCCAGGTGAAGACCTCGGTGCCGTTGTCGGTCGTGAATACCACGATGGTGTTGTCATCGACGCCCATATCCTTCAGCTTCTGCATCACGATGCCAACGTCGTCGTCGAGCTGCGCCATGCCGGCTTCATGGATGGACCAACCATTCTTGGAGTTGCGCATCGCCTGGTACTTCGGCGACAGGTGCGTAACGATGTGCATGCGGGTCGGATTGAGCCACAGGAAGAATGGCTTGTTGTCGGCCTTGGCCCTGTCGATGAAATTGAGCGCGAGGTCGCGGATTTCATCATCCACGGTTTCCATCCGCTTGGGATAGAGCGTTCCGGCGTCCTCGATCCTCTGCTTGCCGACCTTGCCCCAGCGCGGATCCACGGTGGCGTCGTCCACATTGGTCGCCCACGAGTGGACCATGTTGCGCGGACCGACTGTGTTCAACAGCTCCTGCGGATAAGCGGGGTGGGCCGGATCTTCCATCGCGTCGAGGTGATACAGGTAGCCAAAGAACTCGTCGAAGCCATGCACCGTCGGTAGAAACTCGTTTTTGTCGCCAAGGTGGTTCTTGCCGAACTGGCCGGTGGCGTAGCCCATACCTTTCAGCGCCGCAGCAATGGTCACGGCCTCCGCCGGCAAGCCGGTGGGAGCGCCGGCCTGGCCGACTGTGGTCATGCCGGTGCGGATCGGCAGCTCGCCGGTGATGAAGTTGGCGCGGCCCGCCGTGCAACTCGCCTCGGCATAGTAATCGGTGAACAGCATGCCTTCGGCGGCGATCTTGTCGAGGTTTGGCGTCCGCCCGGCCATCATCCCGCGGTGGTAGGCGCCGATATTCCAGATGCCGATGTCGTCACCCATGATGACGACGATGTTCGGCCGTTGCCCGGGCGCAGCGGGCGCCGGCGCCGCGGCTGGTTGCTGCGCTTGTGCAGGGCTCGTCAATCCGATGGCCGAAAGCGCCGAAGCGGCGGCGAGAGAACTACCACTTAACAAGAGATCGCGGCGTTTCATTCCGCCGCCGTTTGGTCCCGCGCTCATCTCAGGCTTTTCCGGAATCCTATCGTTACTCATGACGCGATCCTCTTCCTGGTGATGCACCTGAAGCCGACATGGCTTGCTGAGGTGTCGATCGGCTCGGCATGACGCGCTGCCGGACGATAGCGGCGGCAATAGTTAGGCGCGCAAAGATGCGAGCCGCCCTTAAGCACCTTGCGCGGAATTCTTATCTTCGGATTTCGGGCGTCGTAGCTCGCATTTTCGGGCCCACCCCGCGGATTTTGCGGAATGCAACACGCCTTCGGCGAATCGGCTTCGTGCACCGGCGAATACCAATCGGCCGTCCATTCCCAGACATTGCCGATCATGTCATGCAGCCCGTAACCGTTGGCCGGGAACGCTGTGACCGGCGAGGTGCGCTCGAAGCCATCGGTCGCCAGATTCTCGTGGGGGAAATTACCCTGCCAAATGTTCGCCATATGTTGGCCGCCGGGTAACAGCTCGTTACCCCATGCGAATTCGGCACCGTCTCGTCCGCCGCGTGCAGCGAACTCCCATTCAGCCTCGGTCGGTAATTCCTTGCCGGCCCATTTGGCATAGGCTTCGACATCTCGGTAGGCGACGTGCACGACGGGATGGTTCTCGAGCCCGCGCAAGTTACTGTGCGGCCCGTAAGGACGACGCCAATTGGCTCCGAACTTGAACGTCCACCATTCGCTCCAATGGTGCACGTCCACCGCTTGCTGCGGGGGTGTGAAGACGAGAGAGCCGGCTTTGAGCATGCGCGGCAATGCGCCAGGATAGTCCTTCGCATGGGGTGTCAGTTCAGCGAGGGTGACGTAGCCAGTCGCGTTGATAAAATCGCGAAATTGGCGATTGGTGACAGGCGTTCGGTCTATCCAAAATCCGTCCACAGTGACCCGGTGGACCGGCGCCTCCTCAGGATAGTGAGTCTCGGAACCCATCCGAAAAGTTCCGCCGGGGATATAAACCATCTCCTGGTTTGCTTGCCCCTCAACCGCTGGCCCGGAAAAACATTCCCCACCGGTGAAATTCATTTCATCTTGCCCCTCAACTAACCTTATGGCGGTGTCACGGACATCCGATGGTTCGCGTTCTCACTCGAAGGCGAATATCCGCTTCCAGTCATTCTTCATGTCGACCACCGTCCATCGATTCACCGCTGCGGCGTCCAGGGCCTTCTCCAATTTCCCGAAGTGGGATTGGCGGTCGTAGGCATATTCGCGCTCGGCGTCAGTATGGTGGACGAGCAAACCGAACCGCGCGCCGGGGGCGAGCGTCGCCCATTGGAGCATTTCAAGGTCTCCATCCGAGTTGCCAAACGCCGCGATGGGGCGGCGGCCGATATGTTCATTGATTCCGATTGGCTTACCGCCCTTGTCATCGATGAAATTGACCTCGGGCAACCGGAACAGGACCGGGGTGCTGTCGCGCATCTCAAACCGGGTCTTGATCGAGGATCCGACCACCTGCTCTGGAGGGACGCCGTAGATGGCATCCGTCCACGGCCGCATGAACTCAACACCGCCGCCTGAAACGATGACAGTCTTGAAACCGTTCGCCCTAAGGTAGGCGAGCAATTCCAACATCGGTTGGTACACCAACTCGGTGTAGGGTCGTTTGAAGCGTCTGTCGCGCGCCGTCGCAAGCCAGTCCGCGACGATCGTCTCAAACTCTGCCGTCGTCATACCGGCGTGGGTGACCGCGACCAGTTCGGCAACGCCCTTTTCGCCGGAAGCTGCGAGCGCGTTCATCTCGCCGTCCAGCACCGCCGCGAAGGGCTGTTTGCCCTTCCATTCCGGGTGCATCGGAGCCATGCCCTTCACGCGATCGAGCACAAAGGCAAGCTGCACATACATGGGTTGTTCGATCCACAGCGTGCCGTCATTGTCGAAGGTTGCGATCCGCTGTTGGGGCGGCACGAAATATGGGCCGCCCTGGTCCGTGACGCGCCTAACGAAGTCGACGATAGATGTCTTCGCCGAACCGTCATTCCAGGAAGGCAACGGATCGCGCTGGGATTGTGCCAGCGCCGACCTGGAGTAAAGCGAGGCTGAAAGCAGCGGAAGCACCGCCAGGGAAGAAAGAAGAGCGCGCCGATCCAGAGATTCAATGATTGGCGTCATACCCATCTCCAATTGCTCTGCAAAAGGGGGCGCAACATGCGATCATTCGCCGCGGGCAGCATCTCGTAGTGTTGAAGGATGCTCGAACGATTTTCTGTGGTCAGACGACGATCTCGTCTCCGTCAGCTATTTTCCGGTAGTAGGTCTTTTGAGGGCAAGTAAGGCTTACAGAAACGGAGCGGCGCACTTCGGGGTTGATCTAGATCAAGCGATAGTCGCTGTAGGCGAAGGTGCAGGATCATGATCCCAGTCGCGCACGGCGGAATATCGAGAGGCGTCTCTCGCGCGCCCTTGCTAAAGCTTTTGGAGGCGATCGATGTTCGAGAGCCGGTAATCCGGCGGTTAGCTGGTCTTAGTATTTTCTAACGATGGGCTTTGTCGTCGCAGGCGTTCCAGGCGCGGGCGGCGAGATTGAGAAGGTGACCCAAGTGTTCCAGCCGGATGGCCGATTTTCCGCGGCGAACTCTCCGTAAGCCTTCAGATTGAGATAGCCCTGCATGTCGCCGACCGGAAACAGAAAACCGATCTGGGGACCGACACCAGCTACCTGGGACTGGAAGCAACCGACGCGGTCACCTGCACCGCTATCGCAGCCCAGTCCCTTGTAGACATAGCCCACGAGGCCGACCATGACCTGCTTCGACAAGAACTGCGATGCACCCCAGTCGAAGTGCATGTCGACACCATTCTGATACTGCGTCGCCGTATTCTTGAAGTTGTAGGTGAAGCCGAGCACCCCGGAAAATTCGTGACCGGTCTGCGGATTGAAATAGGTGTAGCCGCCGCCGGCGTCGATCGCTCCGTGTCCGATGCCCAGGTTCGACAAACGATCGGATTGGTAAGCGCCGACAGGGATGTCACCGGTGATATAGGTCATGTAGTTGTGGACGCCGGCGTTCCAGCGCAATGCGAATTGCGGCGCCAGATCCCCAAAGCCCCACGTCGTGTCGCTGATCGTGTCGGACCGCGCGAAGGGAACATTACCGAACGGCGTCGTGATCACGCCGGACAAGGTCCCCGCCAAGCTGGTGCCGACGACTCCATAGGCTGCGAGGAGCGAAACTGACGCCTGGCCGCCGAGCACCGGCGTTGCAAATACATAGCTCGGAAGCACAAGGCCGAGATCGCCGGTGGCGTTCACATTCAGATTCAGATTTGCGTTCACGGCAAAGTTGGCCGGGACCCTGCCGAGCGTAAATTCACGCGCCCGCGCGACGTCGGCGCCGGCGGATACGGAGGTGTGGTAGTAGATGGTCGCCAAGGACCAGCCCGGCTGCTGCGGCGTGGCCGCGAGGCTTCCGAAGAGGCCGGGGATCCAGAAACTGATGCCGTTTTCGTCGGCGACGGCAGACTGCGCAAAAAGCAACAGAGTGGACGTCAGGAGGGCTGCAGAAATAACTCTGCGTCGATGTGCTGGGACTGAGCGCTCGCTTTTCGCAGCAGCAAGCGCGGCTCTCACCGTCACATTGTGGCTCCAAAACTGGTCGCCTGAGAGTAGAACTGTACGCCATTGTGCGGCTTAGGCAAGTAGCAAGTTCAGCCATGACCCGATGGCCGAAAATAGATGAATGGATTGAGGGAAGCCACAGCGCAAATTGGATATGGCAGAGTCCGCGTGCGGCCCTGTGACAGACGGCTAGCTCCCGCGCACCACCCAGCCAAGGATCATCTCAAACAAAAGCCCCGGCGGTTTCCCGCCGGGGCTTTCCGTTAGTTCGTTAGACCGTACTTACCAGTTGCGCTGAGCGCGGAGGAGCAGAACGACCGAGTCCTGATCCTTGAGCTCGTAGGTCGCGACCGGCTTGGCGGGGATCGCCACGACAGCGGCCGGGGTCACGATGCCAGCGTACTTCTGGTCGAGGTGGGTCCAGGCAACGTCAGCCGAGAACGTCAGGTTCTTGACCGGGGTCCAGCGGGTGATGACACCCACCTGGCCGACGGCGAGGTCCGGGTTGCACGAGGTCACGCCCGCAAACCCAAGACCGATCACACCACCACCAGCACCACCGGCGCCGCAGAGCGTGGTCTTAGCCAAGGTGCCGAACTGCGCCTGAGCGTAGGCACCGTAGATCGCCGTGTTCCAGTAGGGATCCCAGTCCGCCTCTTCTGCAACGGCCTCGGCTGAAGCGTAGCGTGCGACCGGTCACGGAAGCGCCGCGGTGCCGGCAGCGTGGAATAGCGGTGGCTTCTTCAGAAGCGAAACCCTCCGCCTCGATTACCACGATGGCGTGGATTGAGTGAGACGCTCTACGCCAGTTGTGGTAGCATCTGTCCGGGAACAGGCATCTGCTGTCCCAGATCAACAAAAACGAGGAAAGCCATGAAGACGTTGGCCATGTCCGCTTTTGCTCTTGTCGCCATGTCGATTACGCCGGTGAATGCAGAGCCCATCAAAGTCGCAGCCGAAACCAGCAATGGCGCTAGGGTCCAATGCTCCCTGTCCAGTGGTGTGGGTCACAATTGCAGAAACGTTCTCAACTTCAAAACTTTCTACGAGTGCCAAGCCAACAGGATGGAGAGGGGCTGGACCAGCATTGAGAGCTCCAACTACTGCCGAACCCTCGACGTGAAATAACGACGGTTTCTGTTTGGACTCCAGGAGACCGCCTCTGTTGGCGGCCTTTTTCGTACCAAGAGCCCGGCACCGAGACCGCCTCTGCGCCTCAGAGGCGCGATGACGATTGATCCCAATCTCATCGCGCTTGACCGACCATCGCTTGCTCTTCGACCGCGAGGGACAAGGCCAGCAAAAAAAAAGCCCCGGCGGTTTCCCGCCGGGGCCCTCTGTCAGGTCGTTAGACCGAACTTACCAGTTGCGCTGAGCGCGGAGGAGCATAACGACCGAGTCTTGGTCCCTCAGCTCATAGGTCGCGGCCGGCTTGGCCGCGGGGCCGTTGATAGCCGTGGTGGTCACGACGCCAGCATACTTCTGGTCAAGACGGGTCCAGGAGACGTCCGCCGAGAACGTCAGGTTCTTGACCGGGGTCCAGCGGGTGATGAGACCCACCGTGCCAAGCGCGAAGTCCGGATTGCAGGACGTCACGCCGGCAACACCCGAGATGATGCCCGCGGGTCCGCAGAGGAAGCCCTTCGCACCGCTGCCGAACTGAGCCTGAGCGTACGAACCGTAGATCGCCGTGTTCCAATACGCATCCCAGTTATGGGTGTACGCACCGCGGAAGCCCCAGGTCTTGATGGTTTCCTGCTGACCGCCCGTGACGAACACGGTGTCCGGAGCATTCGCCGCGCCCACGCTGGCGTAGGCAACGTTTGAGCTACCGTAAAGCGCGAACGAGCTACCCGCGAGGTTCTGGAAGTTGTAGCGGGTCGCACCATCGGCGGATCACGAGGCCCGCGCGCGATTCGGCGAGTGGCTGGCAGAGATTGAGATACGCATTGCGAGCCTGAAGGCCGCAAAGGCAAAAGGACCGCAGCCGCTTACACGGCAGCAAGCCTATGCCCTGGCTGGCCAATGGTATTCCTGGTTTCTATCGAAGCACGAACGAGACCTAAGGACGCCCGGACATTGGCGAGCCCTGGGGGAAACCTTGGTCTGGGAAGTCATTCGACCTCACGCCCCGGAGGAATACGAAGAGCGGCCGGCAAACGACCCCGACTGTGATTGGCAGTTCTCGCCCGAGGTAAAGGAGGAAATACGCCCCGCCATCGCGCTTGAGGCCGAAACAGCAGCGTTCTTGCTTGAACAAGGTCTAAAGCTCACACCAGATGCAGACGCACTCTTTGTTGACGCCGTGAGTGACAACCTTCTGCCGGCATTCCAGCGGTTGGAGGCGCTCGCGCGGGGCGACTTTAGCCCCGATAAGCATCCGTCCGTCTTTCCTGCGCTGAAAGAGGTGAGCGCCGTTACGCCAGTTAAGGCGCTGGAGCTTTTCGACGCTTGGAGGAAAGCGGTCCAGCCGGCTGAAGGCACGGTTTACCGCTGGGCTACAGTGTTCAAGGAGGCCAATCGCCACTTCCCCGACGTACGATGTATTACCTATGAAAGCGCAAAGGCCTGGATGACAGGTCTTATCAATGTAGAACGCTCAGCAGGAACGGTTGCGGGTGCGTGGCGGACAGCGCTGAAAACGGTGTTCACTTGGGGCCTGAAAGAGAGATTGATCGAGAGCAATCCTTTTACCGAGGTCCACATCAGCGTTCCTCGAAAAAATGTTGAGCGAGAGGGCAAAGCGTTCGAGAGAGCGGAGATCAAGACGATCCTATCAGCCGCCCTCCTCGCGTCTGACACCAAATCCTACAGCGAGCGAGCCCGCCGCTGGGTGCCATGGATTTGCGCCTATTCAGGTGCGCGTGCAGGCGAAATCACGCAATTGCGAGCCGCCGACATACAGCAGCGAGATGGTTTTTGGTTCGCAAGATTGACGCCGTCGGCGGGCAAGATGAAGACGCGCAAGGCTCGCACGATCCCGGTCCATGAGCACCTCATTGAACAAGGTTTCATTGAGTTCGTGCGCAGAGCAAATGGGGCTCCCCTGTTCTATGAGCCCAACGAGCGGTCCGAGAAGCGAGTGGAAAATCGACCCCGACAGAATCAAGCGGAGCGAATGAGATCACAAGTGGGCATGTGGGTGCGGTCTTTGGGCGTAAATGACCCAGAGATCAGCCCAAATCATGCGTGGCGCCACACTTTCAAAACGATAGCAGCTCGCGTCGGCATTGATGAGCGGTACAGCGACGCCATTACCGGGCATGTACCTCCAACGACGGGGAGGAAGTACACCACACCGACGCCCGAGGATCTCGCGGAAGCAATCAAGAAGTTCCCTCGATACAAGCTGGATTGATAGTGTTCGCCCCGAGGCAAACGCGCGGTGCCAAAGTAAAGGCCGCACCAGAGGCTCCAAATGGAAACCTTGATGCGGCCGGTGCTCTGATCAGGCGGCCTTCACGAGGAAGCTCTTCGCTCCCCTCCCTTTACCTTCCGAACCATACGTCACCCCAATGGACCGTAGGGCCAGCGTGGTTTGATGGTTCTCGTCGCGAAGCAGCCTTTGCAAGTCTTTGCGCTGCTGAGGCTTCAAGCTGAACTCGCGGCCGATCACGTTCATGAAGGTGCGGCCGGGATTGCGGTGCGCCATGTAGGTCACCAGCCGCTCGTGAGGTAGTCCTGAGCGCTTCAAACGGACCTTCGGGCCATCTGGCTCGAACGACCAGTCTTGTACGGCGACGTTGGGCAGTTCCTGCCGGATGTAGCGCAGTATCTCCGAACCACGCTCGCCAGTCGGCAGCACAATGAACACGTCCGTAGGAGCGCAGCGGCCTTGCACGTCGATGACCTTGCGGAGCCGAACGCGTCCGATTGCCTGCACGATGGACGCAGCGAGGTGACGCTGCTGGAGAAGCTCCCGGACGTTCACGTGGCCCTTCCATGAGGGATTGTCGTGCCAGTCGTCAGCTTGCACACCTTGGAATGCAAAGAAGACATTGGTGCCCCAAACGTGGTCCCTGAACGGGAGGCCCATGATCACAGCGGTGTCGTAATCCTTGAACTCATTGCTGCCGTCTACTGCACCCCAATGCGTTGCTGCGGCGGCTTTCACCGAGAGGTCACCCGCAGTTGGCACGAGGTGCTCCACGCGCTTGTGAACAACGAACAGGACCTGTTTTTCGGGAGTAAGGCGCTGGGCAAGGTTCTCTTGCAGAGCCGCAAACCGAGATGTAGCCAGTTCCTCCATCGCGGTCTTACCGATCCTCTCTGTGCGGGCCACGTGCAGGGTCACGTTGCTGTAGTCCCGAACCCCCCGAGGCGTGGGAATGATGTCAGCGCGATCCTCCATCAGGTCGTACATCAGATCCACGCCAGCGGTAGCGTCGAGCACCACGGGCCCAGGTAGCTCCAAGGGGACGGCGAGCGCCGACGAGTTCAGCGTGTGCTCGTTTCCCCTCAAGGCCATAAAGGCGTGTTGATCGAGCAGCTCTTCAGCGGCGGCAAGCGTCTTATCGTACCGCTTCGCTAAACGGTCGCGCTCCTTCTCATCATCCCTTCCAATGATCCGGTCGTAAGGTAGCTTGCGCATTTCAGCGCGGAGGGGGGAGAGGTCGACCACGGCCGGACTGTCGCCAGCCTCCCACGCCAACGCGGTGCCAATCCGAAAACCATCATTGACACCGGCGTGGAACAACATCTCCTCGCGTAGGGTCTCCAGGGCTTCCACCTCAGTGGGGTAACTGAGCCGCATCTCGTGCGTGATGTGGCCGACCACCCGGCTCAGCTCATCCAGCTTCACCTGACTGTGCTTCACGACGTTGGCTAAGGCCTCATCAACGATGGTGAGGAGACGTCGCCCGCCACGCCATTCTGTCAGTCGATGCCACCTATCAGCGTTGACACCGGACAAGGTCTCCTTGGCCCTGGTATAGGCTTCGTGTGTGATGACCACGATGTCGCTGTCCGTCAGTCGCTCAGGGGTAGCCCTGTGGTCCGTGTGATCCGCTATGGCAACGTCGCGCCCTACGTAGGAATTGATTTGTGACACCACCTCATCAGCCTGAGCCTTGAGGCGAGTTACAATCATAACACCGACTGGTTTGATACCGTCAGTGAGAGCCGCATTGAGCTCGGCTTGGACACCGCAGTACACCACGGCGCCCATGGTCTTCCCTGAGCCTGTGGGCGGATTCAATACACGCCACCTGCAAGGTTGATCTTGAGCGGTAGCTATAATTGATTGACTGTAGGTGTTGGCCATAATGCGCCAGAGTTTTCTTAGGGGCTCACTGGCCGGCATGTTGAACTCTTCGGTCCACCGAGTGGTGAACCTGTCAACGAACATCTGCGGCGACACGAGAGCGTATTGCTCGTGTTGGCCGATATGGGCTTTCATGGTTTGGAATTATTCCGTGCATCAATGGGGGTGCGATCCCTAAAGGATAGTTCTTTAGAGGTTGGCCCCCCATTACGGGAAGGAAGGCACATAGGGCCACAGGGTGACCGTGCCGACTACTCTGTGCATCTGTTGTGTAGATGCAGCTCAAAGTGCTCAATTTCGAGCACAGTTATAATTACGAAGGTGGTGGGTGTTACCGTTCCTGAGCAACCTCATCAGGTGCCCTACAGGATCGACAGGGAAGCCCGAGGATTCGTTTCAGTCTGTAAGGGTCTCTTCCTGAGCGACCTCCTTTAAAGACGCCTCATGGATTCCCGTGGCCGCTTGAGAGGCATTGGTGCCTGCGGCCTCCTGTGCATTACGTAATGTGTCACCGGTTTTTGCGGGGGACCGCGGGCTCCTGTCTCTTCGGGCTCTCGTCTTCGGACGTGTGCACCCCCTGGGCTTCTCACGGCTGTCGATGACGCAAGGGGCCGAGGGGAGGTCGGTAGCCGTCAAGTAGTAGGCTCCTCCAACAGCTCTCTGCTGAGCGGCATCAGGCTTCCACCGTCGACCGTGTTGGAGGGGGTGAGCGCATCCTGTATAGTCCATCAGGGGACCTGCGGATGCGCTTTCCTCTGTAGGTGGGGGTGACTTGCCGCTAAGTGCTTGGCATCGTGGCCAAACGTATCCAAAAAGGTGGGGTTCTGTGTACACCTAACGAAACGGCGGGATCAAATGGGCCACCCTCTGGTCTCTAACGCCGGGACGTCGGCATCCAACCTCTTGATCCACCGTCCAAACACTCCCAACGACCGGCATATTGTGTGTAGCTGGCGAAACGGCGTATAGAGGCGGCCGGCAGATCACGCCCGACCCGCTCTCCACTTATGCACTCTCCATTTGAAAACGACACCGCAGCCCGTGCTCTCTTGGAGCGGCTAAGGTGGCCCCACGGTCCCCAATGCCCCCGCTGTGGCGCTCAGGATCCCGAGGTGTTCCTGATCGGCGGTGAGAAGCACAGCCACCGCGAAGGGCTCTATCAGTGCAAGCGGTGCCGTAAGGGTTTCAGTGTCACCGTGGGCACTCCCTTCGAGCGCCTGCGAATACCATTGAGCACCTGGGTTCGCGCCGCCCGCGCCTTCTCCGATGGCAAGCCGACGCTCTTGCAGATCCAATCTGAACTGGGGGTGGCCTATAGGACCGTGCTGCGCATGCGGGATGTCATCGCCCGTGCCGCACGTTTCTACCGCGGGCATAAATACGTGTTTGGCGCGTGGCCTCAGGAACTGATGCAACACAAGCGAGAGAGTGGTGAGAAGACGATACAGGCCACCGTCCTGAAAAAAGCGCTCCCGGCCCTCAAGTCGGGTGAAGCGAACCGCACCGAGCGACTGCTGCGGCTGCTCCTCGCGTCTCCGAAGGTGACACCGCGGAAGAAGCGCCGGCGTTCTCTGGTATAGGTGCGGGTGCTTGGCCCGTAAGTCGTTGACGCGGCAATCAAAGGTACTCGAAAACAGGGTGTTTTGTGTTCACTTAACGAAACGTCCCCAGACGCCCAGCGCAGGGTCGAGTGGACCGCGAAGTGCGTGGCCCCCTTAGGACGTGGCCCCTTAGGACATGTCCAACGAAACCATGGAGCTGGTGCGGCGGAGGCTCATGGTACTGCGAGAGAAAAATTCAGCGCTGAACACCGAGCCGTTGGGGGCCACGCTGGCTTGGGCTGGGGCCATTGCATGGGCCGGTTGGCGCCTGATCAACTGGTTGCTTTCCTCCTAAACCTGCGCACCGGCTTCGAACACACCGCAGCCGTAAGCTCCGCCGCCGCCGCCCTTCAAGCCAAGGAAGCTCGAAGTCGGGTGGGACCTCGACGCCAAATTAGGATCCCTTACCGGAAAGGGGACCCGTCGTTTTCGCGTGGTCTCTCGTGCGGGCCGGCAGGTCTCAACCGCTGCGGTAGATCAGCCACAGGCCGACGATGAGGAGCACGCCTGGGCCCTTGGGAGCCTGGAGCGCAGTGAGGAGTGTCGAGAGCAGCACCAACAGTGTTCCAAGCAGTGACATCATTGCGCCCCTCGTGTGGCCGAGAGGATCGCCAGGGGAGAAGGCCTCGCGAGCATCAGCTTGACCGCTGTGGGCGCGTACGGCTTGCCCGTCTTCGTAATGTGTCCTGCTTCGGCAAGGGCAGCGGAGATGTCCCTCAGAGACCGCTTGCCGCCTTTGGGCCTCGCGCGGGCCAGCTTGCGGGCCAACTCAACCGTCTCGGGCCGCTCCTCGGCGATAGACTTCCGACCCTCCACTTTCACCCCCGCGCGTCGCTTGCGATCCCGAGCGCCCTTCAGCTTCGCCACGAGCATGGCCTTTTCGAACTCCGAGACGGCACCAAGCACCTGCCTGATGAGGCGGGCGGTTGGGGTGTCGTCCAAGAAAGATGTGGGGCTATCGGCAGCAATCAGATCAAAGCCGCGCGCTTTGAGCATCGCGAATCCTACCTCTTGAACCATAAGGTCCCGCGCGAAGCGATTAGCCGTCTCAACTACGATGGTCTTTGTGCCGTTCGCCTCCAACGCCTCCAGCATCTCCGCAAACCCGGGCCGGGTGTCTATTGGGTCGGAGCCCTTCACAGCCTCATCGTAATAGGTGCCCACCAGCTCGATGCCGGCGCGCTTCGCAAAACCCTCGATGGCCTGTAGCTGCCTTCGGCCGCTGTCCTTGTCCTCGCCAATGTTAGCTGCCGAGGAGGTCCTCAAATAAGCGAATGCCTTGGTTGATTTTGAAGGCTTTGCCATGGCTTACCTCGAATTGAAGTATCTTATTCCTGAGAATTAGATACGAATTTGGCGTTGCGGACAATGGCTAAGGCGACTTGACACGGAAACGTGTTACACATATACGTGTATGTGTACACTAAAGCGTGTGGATATGGGACATGTTTGAAAATCGGATCAAAGAACTCCGAAAGGCGAGAGGCCTAACTCAAAGACAGCTCGCGGACGCCGCAGGAACGAGCCAGCAGCAAGTTCAGCGTATGGAAGCGGGCAATCAGCTTGCGCGGTTTGATCTGGCGACAAGAATTTCGGCGGCCCTTGGTCAGCCGATCAGCAAGGTGTTTCCATCTGCCGAAGTCCCACTGGCGCGCATGAAGAGCCGCACTGCCGGTCTCGATCACCAGAAGGCCAGTCAGGAGCTTGAGGCGGCTGGTCTCGACATAGAGCCGGATGTCTGGACGGTGAAATACAAGCTGCGCGGCGGCGCAGAGGGGAATTTCCCCATTTCTGGTCCTGACATGCACCGGTTGAACGCAATCCTCCACGACGATGCCGAGAGCAGCTTCGTTGTTCTGCCGTCCGTTGATCGGCAGTATGCGATAAATCTAAAGCATCTGACCTTTTGCCAGTTGCTGTTCGACCGCCCGTCTATTGAAGACGACGCAACTCGCGAAAAGAGCTTCGAAGTCCACTTCTATCTGACAGACAATGCTGAACCCCTGCGGTTCGAAGTTGAGCCAGATACCAGCTTGCTCGAACGAGAGGAGGACCCTGAGCCTCTGTCCGTCCAGCTTCAGGACCTCTTTTACTACGCAGAGATGGGCGCGGATCGACGTCGTATGAGTTTCGTCGACTTGGATGGTGAAAGAGCGTTTTTCCGGTCGGACGATGTCAGCATGTTCTCGGTGCCTCTTTGGCTCATCGAGCCCAACGTTTCCGATGAGGAGGACGACGAGACAGAGGGCGACCAAGATGGTTGAGCGCGTAGGCCCCACGTCCACCGATTGTCTCCGCCACCTGTGGATGCACGGTGAGCACCCTTGACACCAACGGGGTGCATCATATTCTTGTATGTGTTTATTCGTTTATGGAGATTTCATCTATGGCATTGAGAGACTTAGTGGCTTCCAAAGCCTCCCTGAAGGAAGCTGACATCGAGGAAATTGTCGCAGAGTTCGTGAGGTACGATGAAGACCACAACGAGATTGTCTTCACGCCGAGCGGCAATGCACTGCCCGCGCGCAAGAAAGTGCTGATTTATCTGGTGGCGCTGCAGGGCTGGCCGTTTATTGCAGCCGAAGTGTCCACGGATGCCTCGCCCTCTGAGCTTGCGGACCAACTCGGGATACCCGGCGGCACCGCGCGCCCGATGCTTATGGACTTGCGCGACAGGAACTTGATTGCGGTGAAGGATGGGCGCTACTCGGTGCGCTCGGCGAACCTTCATTCGGTCAAGGCGGAGTTAGACGGCCAAGGTACCGCCAAGTCAACGAAGACCAAGAAGGCAGGGAAGCAGCAGTCGCCGGATGCCAAAGTCGTTCGCAATGGTGATCGCCCGCGCTCGGGTGGAGGTACCAAGAGTGGAAGCCAGTCTGCGAAGTTCGACGGCTGGATCACCGCGGGCTTCTTCGAGGAACCGCGCACTCTCGCCGACGTGCAAAAGAAATTTCGACAGAGCGGCATCATCGTTCCACGGACGAGTATCCCGTCCCTGCTGCTGAAGGCGGTGAGGGACGAACGCTTGTCCCGCGCCGAGGCTGACGTCAACGGGAAGAGCGTGTGGGTCTACACGCGACCCAAGTGAGGCAGGTCCATGAAAGACCTGATCCTCCGAAATCTGGCGACAGCCATTGAGCCACACCTGCTCTCGGATTTGCTTACCAGTTACGAGAACCTCGTGGCCCGTGCCCAAAAAGGGGACGTTGATGCAGCCCTTGTTGCAAGCGGCAAGTTCGTGGAACACACCCTGCGTGTTGTTGAGTTCATTCGGACCGGAACCGCTCCGCCTGAGATAAAGTCTGCGCAGCAGACCGTGAAGGATATTGAAAAGGACCCCAAGCTCTCGGAGGGCCTTCGGTTGCTCATCCCGCGGATCGCGCACTCCATGATCTACGATGTTCGCAGCAAGCGCGGAGCCATTCACGTCAAGGAAGTCGACCCGCGGGGGATTGACGTGGCACTCAGCGTGCAAGCGGCTTCCTGGGTGGTGGCAGAACTGCTTCGTCAGTTTCACTCCGACGACGAGGCAACTGTAAATCTCGCGCTGCAGAGCCTAATGCGCCCTCACATTCCCTTCATTGAGCAGTTTGGGGAAGAGTTCGTCGTTACGCGCAATGTCTCGGCGGACTGCGAACTTCTTCTTTTGCTGGCCCGCGCTGCTCCGCAAGGTCTTGATAGGACAGCGCTCGGCCAAGTAGCCAAGCAGTTACCGCCAACTGTCACCAGAACGCTGACGAGGCTCCACGATGCTCGATACGTGCATAAAGCGCGTGACGGTCTCTATCACATCACCGGCCCCGGCGAGCAGCATCTTCACCATCTAATCAACACCAGCCCGAAGCCGGAGGGAGTGCAGACTAAGCGGAGGCGACGGCGCGGCAGGTGAACAGGAGGCGGCATAATTAGCCGCTCGCTTTGAAGGCTTTACGAAATACAAAACTCCTGTACAAAACGGTCTCTGACAGGCGCAAAAAACGTAGATTTATCAGCTTGTAAGCTGGCCGTCGGCGGTACCCACCCAACTGTACCGCAACCTAAATCGGTCTGTGGTTTGAGCCCTGCGAGCCGGCGTCGCTTGGTCCCTATCGCCTCGGCCTCGGATGCGAGTGCTGTGTTGCAAGGAAACGCGGTCTCCTCGCGCGCAAGATAAAGCGTTCTCAGTCCAGAGCGGCCCTTCGGGTCTCTGGGCAATGCCGAGGGCGACGACGATGCACGCCACTGGCTTGTTAGGGTTTAGAACTCGAAAAACGGTTGTCCCGAAACGAAAGTCCGGCCCTATTGAGACGGTGTTTGTGCCTCGGCCCCTTGTCTCACAAGCGTAGGCCCATACGATCCGCTGTCGAGCTCTCGGACCGCTATTGCTCCTGAGGCGCCAAATGCAAAAAACCCCCGGCAGTTTCCTGCCGAGGGCTCTTGGAGGTTAGGTCGTTAGACCGAACTTACCAGTTGCGCTGAGCGCGCAGGAGCATAACGACCGAGTCTTGGTCCCTCAGCTCATAGGTCGCGATTGGCTTGGCCGCGACGCCGTTGATAGCCGTGGTGGTCACGACGCCAGCATACTTCTGGTCAAGGCGGGTCCAGGAGACGTCCGCCGAGAACGTCAGGTTCTTGACGGGCGTCCAGCGGGTGATGAGACCCACCGTGCCAAGCGCAAAGTCCGGATTGCAGGACGTCACGCCGGCAACACCCGAGATGATGCCCGCGGGTCCGCAGAGGAAGGTCTTCGCACCGCTGCCGAACTGAGCCTGAGCGTACGAACCGTAGATCGCCGTGTTCCAGTACGCATCCCAGTTATGGGTGTACGCACCACGGAAGCCCCAAGTCTTGATGGTTTCCTGCTGACCGCCCGTGACGAACACGGTGTCCGGAGCATTCGCCGCGCCCACGCTGGCGTAGGCAACGTTTGAGCTACCGTAAAGCGCGAACGAGCTACCCGCGAGGTTCTGGAAGTTGTAGCGGGTGGCACCGTCGGTGTAGACGCCCTGGATGTTGATCACGTCACCCGCACCGGTCGGGATGTTCTTGATCGACAGAGCGAGCTGAACCGCCCAACCCCACTTGTCATCGGGATGACCGGTGGGTTCGGTCGCGCCGTAGTAGGCAACGTGGTTGTCATGCGCAGCCACCGACGCCTGGAAGAGACCCCAAGCCTGGTCGACACGGACCATACCCACGAGGTTCGGCGAACGCGAGCCACCGATGGCATTCGAACCATAAGCGGCGCCAGTCACGCCGGCGAGGCCCGCCGCACCGCTCAAGTTGAGGTTGCCGGCCTGCATGTAAGCCGTCGCATCTTCCGCCGAGAACGCCGCCGTCACGCCTTGGCCGAAGTCAGCAGTGTAGCTGAACTGGTTGATACCGGTGACCGTGCCGCTACCGCCGGCGAGACCGTCGAAGTTGTTGCCGGGATAGTTGGTCCAGGGCGCGTCGAACTGCGACACGGCCTTACCCATCGTGAAGCCAGCGAACTGGATGAAGGCGTAGTACACGCCGAGCGAACCACCCGAGGTACCACCGTCGGTCGGGTTGATGGTCGAACCAACCAGCGCGGGGGCCGCACCCGAGGTGTTGAGGGCCAGCGTGCTGCTGTAAGCGGTCGTGCCGGTCGCGCTACCGGTGCCGTTGTAGTTGCCGGTCGTCCACGAGAAGACGCCGTCGAAGAAGGTACGGACAACGCCGTATTCAGTCGCGGTGCGGGTGTCGATGTTGAGGTCTTCACGAGCGCGAGCGGTGTAGTAGTTCGTCAGGCGGTTACGCGCGCCGTTGTTACCGGTGGTCTGCCAGTTGATGTCGCTGTTCGTGTTCAGCGCGACTTCAGCGCGCAGATAACCACCCAGCTTGATGCAGGTGTCGGTGCCGGGGATGTAGTAGAAACCCGCGCCGTAGAGCGAGCAGATCCTCACGTATTCGACCGCCTTGGCCTTTACGGGAAGATCAGCCGCTTGTGCTCCACCAACGGCCAGCAGAGCTGCCGCGGAACCGAGCAAAAGGCCCTTGAACTTCATGTTAAACCTCCAAGTTGAAGCTCCGTACAAATTTTCGTACAAAGCCGTTTGAGCTACCCGCGAAAAGACGTTGGAAATCAACGCATCCTCGTATCGATGGTCTACTTAAGCGAACCACCTAAGACGGGACGACCTCGGGATGCCCCCCTCCGTCGCTCAGTCACAATTACCGAACGCCCTTGCACACACAACAACAGAACGCTTCAGAAGCGGCCGATGGAGCGTGTTTTCCGACGGGTGTTGCACAAATAACACGCAGATGTGATCAGAACGACTTTGTAACACCTTGAATCTGCGGCGTTTTTTCGACGGGTTTCATTTGCCGTCCGAAAGTTCCGGCACGGGCCCCACATGAGCGGAGATGCTCTGTTGTGGGGCAGAGGCGTCCGAATCGTGGAATCAACCAAGGACCCGGCACGGACCAAACCCTCGGGAACTGGCTGCCCTGATTAGTAGGCGGCCGCGACGGCCGTCCTCATCCGCGCGCTTGAATGTCGATATGATCCGGCGGCAAGCCGGCCTGATGTCGTAGATACATAGCCTCGTAAGCCGTCTCGAGCCGCCTGGCGTAGAGCGCCGCATCAAAGAGTGATGCGGTCAGGCGGTTCCCTTGCAGCCGTCCGCGAATATCCGCCAGCTTCTGTTTATCGAGCGCTAGCTCGATCGCGAGTGCTTCATAATCCGCACGCGTTCGCGTGATCAGCTCGGGCAGACCGACAGCGCTCAGCAAGCTCGCGGCCACGCGGCCGGCGAAACTATTCCCGATATGGGTCACCACCGGCAGACCGGCCCACAACGCATCGCTGGCCGTCGTATGTGCGTTGTAGGGCAGCGTGTCGAGGAAGAGGTCTGCGAGGCGATGGCGCGCCAGATGTTCGGATGAAGACGCAACGCGCCTTGCAAACACCAGTCGATCCGGGTCGACGCCCCGGCCCTTGGCTTCCTTCCGCAGATTCGATTTTGCGATCTCGCCCACGTCGGACAGCCACAAGACCGACTGATCCACGCTCTTCAAGATCTCCATCCAGGAGCCAAAGACAGCCGGATTGATCTTGTAGGCATTGTTGAAGCAGCAAAACACCGTCCATTCCTGCCGCAAATCGTGATCGGCCCGATTGGGCGCAGCATCGTCGATCGTTGCGACGTGATTATCACGCGGCATGAAGCTGCCGGGCAGACGAACGACCTTCTCGTCGAAGAACTGGCTGTTTTGATCTGGCAGCACGATTGGATCGGCAATGATGTAGTGGAAGAGCTCCCTGCTCCCAGCGTTCCCGCGAAGCCAAGATAGTTGACGACGATCGGAGCCGGGCTGGACGCAAACAACGACAGCCTGGCATTATGCGTATGGCCAGCAAGATCGACAAGAATATCGATCTGCGCATCGTCGATCGCTTTCAGGACTTCACGGTCGAGCTTGTGCTCGCAATCGACAAAGCGATGAAATGACTTTTCGAGCCGCCTGCGCAGATCACTGTTATCGTCAGGACCGATTGAAAACGCGTAGGTCTCGAAGCGGTCGGCATCGTGATTCTCGAAGATCTCGGCAGTGAGATACCCGACCGGATGCTTGCGAAAATCAGGTGAAACATATCCGACCCGGATCTTGTCGTGGCGACGGACTTCACCCCCTGACCTCGTTTTGGAGACATGCGGGAGCTTTGCCCTGACCCAGGTCCTGGCGCAGCCGAGCTGATCATCGGGAGAATCCGTCAGGGACAGCAAAGCAAAGGGAGAGCTATTGGCCTTCCCGAGCCGTATTGCTGCCGTCAACCGGCCGATCTCTTCGTCCAGATTGTCCCAATTGCACAGGTTCATCTTCGCAAGAAGACGCAAACCCTCGATACCCTCGAGGTCGGGCCTGATCGACACCGCCTTGTCGAAGGCGATGAAGGCTTCGTCATGGCGCCCGAGCTCGGTAAAGACGTTGCCACGGCCGATCCAGGCCCCCTCTATGTCGGCCTTGATCGCGAGCGCCTTGTCATACGCGGCAAGAGCCTCCTCGTAACGCTTCAGCCCCCACGCCACATTGCCGCGACCGAGCCACGCCTCGGCGAGATCAGGCTTGATCGACAGCGCTCGGTCGTACGCAGCGAGTGCATCGTCACGGCGCTTGAGCTCGGTGAGAACATTGCCGCGGCCAAGCCAGGCTTCCGCCAGATCAGGCCGGATCGACCGCCCTGTCATAGGCAGCCAACGCCTCGTCAAGGCGTTTGAGATCGAAGGACACGTTGCCCCGACCAAGCCACGCGTTCTCCAGGTCGGGCTTGATCGAGAGCGCCTTGTCATAGGCTGCCGAGGCTTCGTCGTAACGCCTCAGGCTCCAGAAAAGATGGCCTCGGGCAACCCATGCGCTCTCGAGATCAGGCTTGATCGAGATCGCCTTGTCGTACGCGGCAAGCGCCTCGTCGTGGCGCTTGAGATCGGTGAAAACTTCACCTCGGCCAACCCATGCACTCGGGACGTCCGGCCTGGCCGACAGCGCCTTCTCGTACGTGGCAAATGCGTCGTCGTACCGCCTGAGATTCCGGAGTGCATTGCCTCGACCAAGCCATGCAGTCTCCATGTCAGGCCTGATCGACAACGCCTTGTCGTAGGCCACGAGCGCATCCTCGTAGCGCCTGAGCTTTTCAAGGCAGCCGCCCTTGCTTGCGTAGGCATCGGCAAAGTTCGGATTGTAGAATGTCGCCTTGTCGAATTGCTCGATCGCTTCGCCATAGCTTCGCGCGAACTCGGCAAGGATCGTGCCTCTGTTGTGATACGAAAGGGGATTGCGCGGATTCACCGCCAATGCGCGCGTGAAATAGGCCAGAGCTTCCTGAGGCCGATTCAGCGCTTTGAGCGCATATCCATAATTGCTGAGGGCCTCGTCGCTGCTTCCGTTCAGGGCCACGGCCGCCCTGAGATGGATCTCGGCCTGGGCAAACCGGCCTTGTACGAGCTTCACCACGCCCAGGAGATGTTCGACTTCGAAGATGTTCCTGGAGGATTTTGCGATCTGCTGCAGTATTCTTTCCGCTTTGACCAAATCATGGGCGTGAAAGGCTTCGACAGCACGTCGAAATTTGGTCTGCAGTTCACCCGCCAAGTCCATTCCTCCCTCGGGACGTCGGTCAATCATACCATCGGTCCCGACATTGCAAGATGAGACCGTAGCGGCGTCGCGCGGCCGTCGAGGGACGAGCGAGCGTTTCAGCCCGGCAGCCTTCGCTGATTACGGCGACGCCTGGCGCGGCGGAGCGGCTCCTGGGCCGGCGAGCGAGTTATCCCGACTAAACTAATAAGAGCGCCTGTCCCGCAGCCTGACACGGGACCCCGTCCGCCAATCGGAGAGCGATCACCGCTCCATAGCTTGGGGCGAATCGCGGAAAGATTCAACCAAATCAACTGCTTGCAGGTCGATCACTTGAGAGAAGCGGTCGGTGACAAAGGCAGTTGTCCCCCTCTCAAGCCCACCCGCCGCTTGGTTTCGCAATTCGCTGGGAATATTCGAGCAAAAACACACGCTTCCAAATTGACCAGCCCGAGTAATTAGATGCATAAGGCTCGCACCGGAGAGGTGGCCGAGTGGCTGAAGGCAACGCTTTGCTAAAGCGTCATACGGTCTCAAGCTGTATCGAGGGTTCGAATCCCTCCCTCTCCGCCACCCCGCAGCAGAATCCGAGATCTGTGCGTTCCTTCACCTGACACGCGACGGTGGCCTCATGCCGCCCCGAATCCGGTTGGCGGAGCACGAGGGAACCTGATTCAGCGAAAATCAGCTTTCACCTGCGAAACGACGGCCAGGACGTGATCTCCGCTCAGTGGGCGGAAACCCATGCCCTCGCCTCGCGCTGGGCGGCCGAGATATCGGCGTCCGACATCTGCCCGGCGACTTCCCGGCGCAGCGTCACGGCGTCCTTGCGACCCTTGAGCGCGGCGAGGTTGAACCATTTGTGCGCGGCGACGAGATCGACGAGACCGGAGCGTCCGCTCGCCCAATAGAGGCCGCGCTCGAACAGCACGTCCGACAGCGCGTCTGCGTCGATCGGCGTCGCGGTCTCCAGATCGAAAGTACCCTGAAACATAACGCATCCCCTTTTTTTGTGCCGTCCCGTCCCCCGAGCGCGGCTCCCGTCCAATCAACTGTTCAACTCATCCCCGAGGCTTCTTGCCCGTGCCGTTTGCCGGCTTGTTGGAGGTAATGATGGCGGGCAAATTTGAATGGCAGTTTAAACATCGCGATGAAGCAGACGTAAACGCGTCCGCCCCAGGCGCGTGCGACAAATGCAAGAAGTCCCTGTTTTGCAGGCACTTCTGCAATTCGTCAGATTCGGTTTACCTTGGGATTTTGGGAGAACGATAACCATTGCACACGGTGACGTCGGTTCTGCGGCGTCCCCGCCCGCTGTCGTCACCCTATTCCAGAGATAGCAATGGTCCCACGGGAAGCTGCGGCGTCCTGGATCGCCCGATCGGAGCCGGGCGATGACGCCGCGAATGGACCAGCGGCGCGCGAACAGCGAGCAATTGCGCCGCAGCCTCCCTGCTCGAGCAGGGCGCGCATATGAAGAAACATATGGCTGGAAGCTCGACTGCGGCCATCCTTCGAGACGCCCGCCTGCGGCGGACCCTCAGGATGAGGGATGAGGATGCGGCAGCAGCAACGCAGATGGGTGCAGCTGAGCCTCATCCTGAGGAGACCGCGAAGCGGTCGTCTCGAAGGACGAGGCGCTCGCTCAGGCGCCGCTGAGACCTCATATGCGAACCCGCCTGCTCAAGGGCAGAACGGCCACGCCGCGGTCAGATCAACAATGTCGGGATATGGGAATGCCGGCAATACCCCGGCCTCATCAGAACGAGGGCGTCGGCGAACACGTCAGGACCAGCTTCCACGTTGGCCCGAAGGCCACTTGTGAAATTGCGGAGCCCCTTACGGAGAACCGCACGAACGAAGAAAACTTGTTTCTTCTGCCGGACCGGCCTTTGGCGAGCGAACCCGCGAAAGAGAACGATCCGACCGTTGACCTGATGTCTCGCCGACACCCTCTATCGTCGACCAGAACCTTTTGAGAGGCGCTGATGACGTGCCGGCTCTCTAGGAGCCGACAACTTCAAAAAGCGAAGTTACTTCTTCTTGGCGACCTTGCGGGTCTTCTTCGCAGTCTTCTTCACTGCGCTCTTCGCCTTCTTCGCCTTCTTTGCCTTCTTAGCTTTCTTGGCCATGTTGCCCTCCGATGTGTGAGATGGCTTAATCGCTGCATGCAGTCGGGGATCGAGTGCACACTCATCCCGAATACACCAACACAACGAAAAAAACAGCGTCTCGCTTAAAGAAGTGTTGACGACGCAACGCGCCTGCGCTTGGCGAACGCGATGCAAGCGGTCTGCATGACGTGTGCTTGCGATCGCGGAGAGTGCCCGCAGCATCGACCTTTGCGAGAGATGCGATTGCAGAAAAACGCTATGCAGAAAGTATTTTTTTGCGCGCGCGCATCGCGCGCGATCGTTGCAATGATGCATCCTGCCGATCGCGCGAGCGCCTCGCGAAGGCGTTTCGCGGACTCTGAGTCGCGCCTTTTGGCAACGAAAATATTTTCATGATTAACGGCGCGAACGCTCGTCAGAGCGCGTGCAAGTCGCCGTTTTGCGCGAATCGCGTGACGGCGATTCGGTCGGCGTATCGCGTTCGATCGGGATGAAGTTCGTCGCCGAGGATGCGCGCGAGCGTCGCATCGCGAACCGAAGCGAGGTGACGACGCCCGTCCGTCACCTCGTTCGAACGCGCGAGGTCAGATGCCGAGCTTGGACTTGAGCAGCTCGTTGACGCTCTGCGGGTTGGCCTTGCCGCCGGATGCCTTCATCACCTGGCCGACGAACCAGCCGAGTGACTGCGGCTTGTCCTTGACCTGCGCCGCCTTGTCGGGATTGGCCGCGATGATGTCGTCGACAACCTTTTCGATCGCCGAAAGATCCGTGACCTGCTTCATGCCGCGGCTTTCGACCAGCGCGCGGGGATCGCCGCCCTCCTGCCAGACGATCTCGAACAGATCCTTGGCGATCTTGCCGGAGATCGTGCCCTCGCCGATCAGGTCGATGATCCCGGAGAGCTGTGCGGCATCGACCGGAGAGTCCGTAATATCCCGGCCTTCCTTGTTGAGACGACCGAACAGCTCGTTGATCACCCAGTTCGCGGCGACCTTGCCATCGCGCGCGCGGTTGGCGAGCTTCTCCAGCACGGTCTCGTAGAACACCGCGCTCTCGCGCTCGGCGACCAGCACGCTGGCGTCGTAGGCCGACAGGCCGAGATCCGCGACGAAGCGCGTCTTCTTCTGGTCTGGCAGCTCGGGCAGCTCAGCCTTCAGCTCGTCGACGAAGCTTTGCGAAAACTCCAGCGGCAGCAGGTCGGGATCGGGGAAGTAGCGATAGTCGTGCGCCTCTTCCTTGGACCGCATCGACCGCGTCTCGCCCTTGTTGGGGTCGTAGAGCCGGGTCTCCTGGTCGATCGCGCCGCCGTCCTCGAGGATTTCGATCTGGCGCCTGGCCTCGTACTCGATCGCCTGGCCGATGAAGGTGATCGAGTTCATGTTCTTGATCTCGCAGCGGGTGCCGAGCGGCGCGCCCGGCTTGCGCACGGAGACGTTGACGTCGGCGCGCAAGGATCCCTTCTCCATGTCGCCGTCGCAGGTGCCGAGATAGCGCAGGATCGAGCGCAGCTTGGTCACATAGGCCTTGGCCTGCTCGGCGTCGCGGATGTCGGGCTTCGAGACGATCTCCATCAGCGCCACGCCGCAGCGGTTGAGATCGACATAGGACATGGTCGGCGACTGATCGTGCAGCAATTTGCCGGCGTCCTGCTCCAGATGCAGCCGCTCGATGCCGATCGTGGCGGTCTTGCCTCCGTCCAGTTCGACCACGACCTCGCCTTCGCCGACGATCGGCGACTTGTACTGGCTGATCTGGTAGCCCTGCGGCGAGTCCGGATAGAAATAGTTCTTGCGGTCGAACACCGAGCGCAGATTGATCTGCGCGTTCAGCCCGAGGCCGGTCCGGACAGCCTGTCTGACGCATTCCTCGTTGATGACGGGCAGCATGCCCGGCATCGCCGCGTCGACCAGCGACACATGCGAGTTCGGTTCGCCGCCGAACGCGGTGGAGGCGCCGGAGAACAGCTTCGCGTTCGACGTCACCTGAGCGTGGACCTCCAGGCCGATGACCATCTCCCAGTCACCGGTTGAGCCCTTGAGAAGCTTGTGGGGTGCGGCAGGTGCGTTCATGGCTTGACTGGTTCCTTTATTGGTCCCTTGACCGCTCGCGCTTCACCGGCTTCGAGAAGCCCGTTGAGCGACCGAAGCACATCGACCGGCTGGCGCAACGCGATCTCGCGGCGGCCCATCACCTCAATCTCTCCGAACAGCGCGTCGACCTCCGGCGAGGAGGCGAACACGAAGCCGTCGAACGACGTGCTCTGCTCCTCGAAATCGCTGGAGATCTCAACGCGGTAGCCGTGCGCCTTGAGACGATCGACGACCTCGTCATGGAGGGCCTGCAAATGGGTTGCGATGAAGAGATAATCGACGCGGCGCTTGGCGAGCACGCTCTCCGCGCCTTGCAGCATCTCGACCTCGAAGGCCTGGATATCGGCATGCAAGATGTCGAGATGCTTAATCTTCCTGTCCCTGAAGAAGGCATCGACCTCGAATTTACCCTTGCCAACGAAGGCCTTGACGAATTCGGCCCGCAGTCCGTTGCGCGCGAAATTGTCCTGACCGGTCTTCAGGCAAGCGGGATCCGGCTCGACCAGGATGACCTCTGCCTTGGGCCGCGCCTTCTTGAGCCACATCGAATAGTGGCCCCAATAGGCGCCGAGCTCGATCATCGAGGGCGCCTCGCCCAGCCGCTTCAGCAATTCCTGGAAGACATATTCTTCCAGCGGCTCGTGGACGCCGCGATTGATGATGAGCACACTGCTGAAAGGTCCGTAATAGGCTCCGGGCCCGATGCCCGGAACCTTCAGGCCGTTATGCAGATAGACCTGGTCGCCTTCGACGAGGCCTGCCATCGGGACGCGTTCGATCAGGAGGTTGAGCGGATCGGAAACGATCTCGCGAAAACGGCCGAATAAATCCTCCGGCTTCGCTTTCGGACCCGTGAAACCAGGCTCGCTCATGCGGATGCACTCCCACCCAGCGTATCGGCGATGCGCTGCCATTCTGCTTCAAGCGAATCCGTGGCCACGGGCTGGCCAGCCTGGCGGTACCAATAGCCGGCATTGCCGAGGTCGCCCTCGACCCGGTGCAGATAGGCGTGCACCCAGGCGGCCTCGCGGCTGCTCTCGTCCTGGACGATTCTGTGCGCCTGGTCCCAGTCGCCTTTGGCGGCCCACCACAGTGCGGCGAGCGGCGCGCTGAGATCCGGCGGCGGCGCGACGCCGTCGAGGCTGGCGATATACGCCGCCATGTTCACCACCATTTCGCCGGCGTGAAGCGGCCGGCGGCCTGCTCGATCACCTCGCCGAGCGAGAACAGCGTCTCCTCGTCGAAGGGACGGCCGATCAGCTGCAGGCCGAGCGGCAGGCCCTGCGCGTCCTTGCCGGCGGGCACGGCGATGCCCGGCAGGCCCGCCATGTTCACGGTCACCGTGAAGATGTCGTTGAGGTACATCTCGACGGGGTCCGCCCCGCCCTTCTCGCCGATGCCGAAGGCCGCAGACGGCGTCGCCGGCGTCAGGATCGCGTCGACGCCCTTGGCGAAGCAATCCTCAAAGTCCTTCTTGATCAGCGTGCGCACCTTCTGGGCGCGCAAATAGTAAGCGTCGTAATAGCCGGCCGAGAGCACATAGGTGCCGATCATGACGCGGCGCTTCACCTCGGCGCCAAAACCTTCGGCGCGGGTGTTCTCGTAGAGCTCGTTGATGTTGCGGCCCTGCTCGCGCAGGCCGTAGCGCACGCCGTCGTAGCGCGCGAGGTTGGAGGACGCCTCCGCCGGCGCCACGATGTAATAAGCCGGCAACGCGTATTTGGTGTGTGGCAGCGACACTTCGACTAGTTCGGCGCCTGCCGCTTTCAGCCAGGCCGCGCCTGCCTCCCAAAGCTTTTCGATCTCGGCCGGCATGCCGTCGAGCCGGTATTCCTTGGGAATGCCGATCTTCATGCCCTTCACGGACTTGCCGATCGCGGCCTCGTAGTCCGGCACAGCCATGTCGACCGAGGTCGTGTCCTTCGGATCGTGGCCGGCCATCGAGCGCAGCAGCATCGCGGCATCCCGCGTGCTGCGCGCGATCGGACCGGCCTGGTCGAGCGAGGAGGCAAAGGCGACGATGCCCCAGCGCGAGCAGCGGCCATAGGTCGGCTTGATGCCGACCGTTGCGGTGAACGCCGCCGGCTGGCGGATCGAACCGCCGGTGTCGGTCGCGGTGGCGCCCATGCAGAGCAACGCGGCCACGGCGGAGGCCGAGCCGCCAGACGAGCCGCCCGGCACCAGCGTCGCGTTGCTTCCGTCGCGCCGCCAGGGATTGCCGACCGGGCCGAAGCACGAGGTCTCGTTCGACGAGCCCATCGCGAACTCGTCATTGTTGAGCTTGCCCAGCATCACCGCGCCGTCGCGCCACAGCTGCGAGGTGATGGTGGACTCGTAAGTCGGCACGAAATTGCCGAGGATTTTCGAGCACGCCGTGGTGCGCACGCCCTTCGTCGCGAACAGGTCCTTGATGCCGAGCGGAATGCCGGCGAGCGGCCCCGCGTCGCCCTTCCCGATCCTGGCGTCCGCCTCGCGCGCCATGGTCCGCGCCTGGTCCGGCGTCTCCATGACGAAAGCATTGAGCACACGCGCGGCTTCGATCGCGTTCAGATGCGCGTCGGTCAGCTCGAGGGACGTGAAAGTCTTGGCCGCAAGGCCCTTGCGGGCCTCGGCGAGCGTCAGCGATGTCAAATCGGTCATTTATTGATCGGGCTGCAGAAGAACGGAGACAGGGACTTGTCGTTGGCCGGGTCGTCTTTTTTGGCGGACGCTTTGGCCGCCGCCTCGATCTCGTCGAGCACGGCATTGACGGCGACATTGGGGTCGGCGGCCTTGCCCTGCCGCTCCATCTTGTCGAGATAGTTCATATAGGCCTGATAGGCCTTCTCGTCGTCGCAAAGCATGCACATCGGACCACGTCCTAAGACTCTTTAGTTTGACGCGTTTTCTTTACGCGAACCGGCTTCCACTTCGCTCGAAAACGCTATGCAAGTTACTCGACGACCTTCGGCACCAGAAAGAAGTGACCTTCGGTCGCGGGCGCGTTGGCAACGATATCGTCGGCGATCTCGCCGTCATTGACCAAATCCTGCCGCTTCTTCATCTGCATCGGGGTGACCGAGGTCATGGGCTCCACACCCTCGACATTGACCTCCGAGAGCTGCTCGACAAAGGCGAGCATGGCGTTGAGCTCGCCCTGCAGATGCGGAACCTCGCCCTCGGAAACCGCAATGCGCGCCAGATGCGCGATGCGGCGGACGGTAACGGCGTCGACGGACATTATATAAGGCCTCTCACGGCAAAACCTAAGTGCCGTATAGCAGAGGCCGCTTTTGCGCCGCAACCGGCGGCGGGGACCTATCCGGCGAGAGCTTTCAGGCGAGCCAGGGCCGTTTTGGCGAGATCCCGGGTCAATTCGGCTGCCGGGACCTCGCGGCCGAGGGCGATCGCCTGTCCGGCCCAGAGATTGGTGAAATCTACCCTGCCCTGCTTTTCGGCAGCCGCCTTCAGCGGTCCCAGCGCCGTTGCGGCATGGGGAAATGGCGGCGCGTCCGGCGAAATCGGGCCGGCCTCGCGCATCAGGCGGTTCTGGACGCCGCGCGCCGGCCGCCCCGTCATGACATTGGTGATAACGGTGGAATCATCCCGCCCCTCGGCGAGCGCCGCGCGTGCCGCTGCACTGACTTTGGATTCCGGACAGCGCAGATAGGCACTCCCGATCTGCACGCCGGCCGCGCCGAGCGCGAAGGCGGCTGCAATGCCGCGGCCATCCGCAACGCCGCCGGCCGCAATCACCGGGACCTTCACCGCGTCGACCACCTGCGGCACCAGCGCGAAGGTGCCGGGCTGTTCCGAGATCTTGTCGGTCAGGAACATGCCACGATGACCGCCGGCCTCCGCGCCTTGTGCAATCACCGCGTCAGCGCCGTGCTGCTCGAGCCAGACCGCTTCCCTCACCGTGGTCGCCGAGGAGATGACGAGACATCCGGCCGCCTTGACCCGCTTGAGCAGCTCGGCCTCCGGCAGGCCGAAGTGGAAGCTGACGATCTCGGGCTTCAGCTCCTCCACGACCTCGCAGAAGCCGGCGTCGAACGGCGCGCGGTTTGCGGCATTGATGGGTGCGGCGGGATCGAGGCCTTGCTCGCGGTAGTAGCCCGCGAGGCGCTGCTTCCAGCGCTCCTCGGCCTCGGCCGTGAGCTCGACCGGTGTGTGGCAGAAGAAATTCATGTTCACCGGCGCGGAGACGCGCTGGCGGATGATGTTGACCTGCTCGCGCGCCTTCTCGGGCGACAGCATCGCGCTCGGTAGCGAGCCGAGCCCCCCGCCTTGCGCAACGGCGATCACCAGCTCCGCGTCCATCACGCCAGCCATCGGCGCCAGCACGATCGGGAATTCGGTCTTGAAGAGATCGATCAGTCGACGGTTCGGCCACATGGTTGTTCTCTCGCAGTTTAGGCGGACACGCTGGAATTTCGCCGGCCGGTTAGCAGTTGCTCGGCCTCGGTCGCAATCCGTTCGACGATTTCGGCGGCGGACGGAATATCATGGATCAGGCCGACAGCCTCGCCGGCAAAGACCGCGGCGACCTCGAAATTGCCCGCGGCCTTTGCCGCGGCATATTCGACGGTCACCTCGGCGGCGCGCTGCATCAGCTCGATCTCGCGGCCCGTCCAGCGCCTGATATGATCGTTGACCAGCGTTCGCGCGGTGAACGGGGCCGGCCAGAACAGGCTGCGCGACCAGTCGACGATGACGCCGCGCACCGTGTCATTGGGATCAGCGTCGCGAATGCGCTGCTTGGCTTCCTCCGCGCCATTGGCCTCCACGCTGGCATAGAAGCGCGTGCCGATCAGCACGCCGGAGGCGCCCAGCATCATCATTGCGGCCAGCCCGCGACCATCGGCAATTCCGCCGGCGGCAACCACCGGCACCCGCCCGGCCGCGAGATCGACGATCGCAGGTACGATATCGACGGTGGTGCGCGATGCGCCGTGGCCGCCGGCCTCGGTACCCTGCGCGATCAGGATGTCCGCACCGGCGTCGAGCGCCTGCTTCGCCATGTCCTCGCTCTGCACCTGGCAGATCAAGCGCACCCCGCACGTCCTGATGCGCGCTGCAAATGGCGCGGGATCGCCGAATGACAGCATGATCGCTTGCGGATTGGCGTCGAGTGCGATGTCGAGAAGTCTTGGTTTTTTTGCGAGGCTCCAGGTGATGAAGCCGATACCGAACGAAGCAAAGCCGCTCAGTTGCCTGGTCTCGGCCTCGAGCCGCTCCTGATCGCCGTAGCCACCACCCAGGATCCCGAAGCCGCCGGCCTCGCTGACCGCCCGCGTCAGCCGGCTGCCGGCGACCGTGTCCATTGGAGCCAGCAGGATCGGATGTTTGATCCCCAGGAGCTGGGTCACCGGCGTGATGATCGGCATGGCTCCTCCGCTCTCGACACGAACATTAGTCCAGAATACCATTCTCTAAAATTGAATTCTAACGAACGCTACCATCTCAAAAGAGAAACGATATTATGGAACTCAGCGACATCCAGACCTTCGCTGCCGTCGCCCGCACCGGCGGCATCACCCGCGCGGCCGAAGAGCTCAACACGGTGCAGTCGAACGTGACCCAGCGCGTGAAGGCGCTGGAGGCGGAGATCGGTACACCGCTGTTCGAACGCCATAGCCGCGGCATGACCCTGACCGGCGCGGGCAAAAGGCTGTTGCCTTACGCGCAACGGATGTCCGCACTCGCGCGCGAGGCCGTGCTCGCGGCCTGCGACGACGGCGAGCCCAAGGGACCGCTCGCGATTGGATCGATGGAAACGACCGCGGCGGTGCGGCTGCCGCCGCTGCTGGCCGATTTTCATCGCCGCTTTCCCGCCGTCCGGCTGAGCCTGCGCACCGCGCCCACCGCCGACCTCGTCGCTTGCGTGCTCGAAGGCACGCTCGACGGCGCCTTCGTCGCAGGTCCGATCGCGCATGCCGATCTCACCGCGACGAGCGCGTTCCGCGAAGAGCTGGTGCTGGTCAGTGCGCGGCGCTGGGCCACGCTCGCCGACCTGCGTGCCGGCACGCCGGAATCCGGCCCGACCGCGCTGACGTTCCGCACTGGCTGCACCTACCGGCAGCGGCTGGAACAGATCTTTGTCGAGTTCGGCTGGCCGTCAGCCGCACGCTTCGAGCTCGGCACGCTCGACGGCATGATCGGCTGTGTCGCCGCCGATATGGGTGTGACGCTGCTGCCGCGCGCCGTGGTCGAACGCAGCGCGATCAATGGCAGCGTGTCGATGCACGCGCTGAGCCATTCGCACGCGCAGGTCGAGACGCTCTTCATCCAGCGTCGTGCCGGACATCAAACCAGCGCGCTGAACGGGTTTTCCGCCTGCCTGAAGCAGGACGACGAATTCATCGCGGCCTGAGACCCCAGCGCCGCAGTGGCCCAGATCGCCTCGACCACGTCGAACGGCTAGGCCCCTTGCAGGAAGCCTTAAGCCGAACCGGGCACGCAGGACATGGCGAACAGCACCACGAACCATTGGCTGCGGTGTTCCAGGGACCAGCATCGCCGTCACGGCGAACATGCGATCCCGGCAGCCCCCGCAACTCGGTCTCCTCGACAATTCGTTCGACCCATAGTAGGGCAAGGCCATGGATTGGCGGCTTAAAGCACTTGCGTTCCGTGCGCTCGATCTCCCCGGCGGGGCTCAGGCGCACTACTTCTTGCAGCGCCACGTCACGCGGAACTGGCCTCGCCGAGATGCTACGCTTGATGCTCTTGCCGGAATCGCCCGGCGCGTTGTAGCGGACTACAGTGCCGTGAGCGATGCGCTTCCTGGATCGGTCTTGGAAATCGGCGCCGGACGCGATCTGGCCGTTCCTATCGCCCTCAGGGCGCTTGGCGTGCCGAAGATCATCGCATGCGACGTCGAGCGGCTGGCGAAGCTAGATCTGATCCGGCATGCAGGAAGCAGGCTCGGCGGCAAGTTCGAGACTTGGGATGACCTTGCGCGGTCGGGGATTGAGTATCGGGCCCCTTACTATGTGAACGATGACGGAACGAAAGTGGATTGCTCCTGCTCGAACGAGGTTCTGGAGCACGTGCCGGCAGACCAGCTTGTAACCCTTCTCAAGGGATTGCGCGCCGTCACCAATGGCCTCACGACGCATTCAATCGACTATAGCGACCATTATGCCAGGTCGGACAAGTCAGTTTCGAGACTGAACTTCCTCCGCTATTCGGATGAACAGTGGCGACCGTTCAACAGTGGCAAGCAGTACGTCAATCGGCTGCGCCACAGCGACTACTTGCGACTATTCCGCGAGGCAGGATTCCAGATACGGGAAGAGAGCTCGGTGATTGGTGAGCCGCCGCCGGGCTTGGAGGTTGCAGAGCAATTCAGGCGCTATGAGCCGCCCGATCTATTCGCAATTAAGGGGCGCATCGTCGCCGTCTGAGCCGCCTTTCGTGCGGCTTTTCCATGTTATAGCACCGCAGCGCGACGCGTGATATGCGCTAGTCCCATGCCGGCTCTCATCCTGCCTCTCGTCGATGCCGCAACCCACTGGCCCGAACGCGGCGGGTTGGTCGGCCTTGATCTAGGTACCAAGACCATTGGCGTTGCTGTGTCCAATCCGGACCGCCGGTTGGCGACCGGCGTCGAGACGATCCAGCGCAAGGCGTTCAAGCAGGACGCCGCCCGGCTGCTCGCGATTGCCAGTGAACGCAAGGCCGTCGGCTTCGTGCTCGGCCTGCCCATCAACATGGACGGCAGCGAGGGCCCGCGCGCGCAATCGACCCGGGCGTTTGCCCGCAACCTCGCCGGCCTGACCGCGCTGCCCATCGGCCTCTGGGATGAGCGTCTATCGACTGCCGCGGTCGAGCGCGAATTGATCGGCATGGACGTCAGCCGCGCCAAGCGCGCCGAAGTGATCGACGAGCACGCCGCGATCTTCATCCTGCAAGGCGCGCTCGACCGCCTCGCCAATCTGCGCGCAGCCCCGGGGCCTGACTGATCCATGGCCGTCGTGATCGCGGCGCTCCTCCCCGTCTTTATCCTGATCGTGCTCGGCGTGGTGCTAAAGCGCACGCTGATGCGGCTCGATACGCAATGGAACGGGCTGGAGCGGCTGACCTATTTCGTGCTGTTTCCGATGCTGCTGATCCAGACGCTGGTGAAGGCCGACCTGTCCAAGGTCCCGGTCGCAGGCGTCGGCGGCGCGCTGCTGCTCTCGGCGCTCGCGATGTCGCTGCTCTGCCTCGCGCTCCGCCCGGCCCTGTCGCGGCTCGATATCGACGGCCCCGCCTTCACCTCGATCTTCCAGGGCGCGATCCGCTGGCAGACCTATGTGGCGCTGTCCGTCTCCGCCAATATGTTCGGCGAGGTCGGGCTGGCGCTCGCCTCCGTCGCGATGGTGGCGATCATTCCGCTGGTCAACGTCCTCAGCGTCGCGGTGCTCGCCCACTACGCAGCGCCGAAGAAGCAATCCGCGCGCACCGTTGTCATGACGGTTGTCCGCAATCCCCTGATCTGGGCCTGCGTGATCGGTCTCGTCATCAACGTCGTCCATCTGCCGTTGCCGAAGATCTGGCATGAGGTGGCAGATGCACTTGGCCGCTCCTCGCTCGCCATCGGCCTGCTCGTCACCGGCGCCGGCCTGCATCTTGAAGGCCTGCTCCGCCCCAGCACGGGCGCCGCTATCGGCGTGGTGTTCAAGCTGGTGCTGATGCCCGTGATCGCGCTGGGGCTCGCCGTCTGGTTCGGACTGTCCGGCGACAGTCTCGCGATCGTCGCGATCTGCGCCGCAGTGCCGACCTCGACCAGCGCCTATGTGCTGGCCCGCCAGATGGGCGGCGATGCCCCGCTACTGGCGCAGATCATCACGCTGCAGACGATTTTGGCGGCGATCACGATGCCGATCGCGATCGCGCTGGTGGCCTAACTCCCCAACCACATCGTCAGCACCACCGCCGTCAGATTGTTCAGCGCATGCAGCACGATCGTGAGCCACAGTGAGTTGCTGCGATAGCGCATGTAGCCGAACCAGAGGCCGATGGAGAAGACCTCGGCGAGGAAGTACAGGTCGTATTGCAGGTGCACGACGGTCCACAGCAGCGACGACAGGATGATCGCGCCGGGGACGCGCAGGAAGCTCGCCGACCAGCCGCGGTAGAGGAAGCCGCGCGCCAAAACCTCTTCGGACATCGGCGCCGCCACGCTGAAGGCGAACAGCAGCATCACGGCGGCGCCCTTGTCACGGCCGGATTTCAACAGATCGGTCATGAAGCCCGGCGTCGCCTCGCGGCCGAGACTCCGCGACATCGTCTCCCAGGCCACCACGATCAGAATCAGCCCGACGGCGCCGAACAGGAGTTGCTTCCATGACGGCCAATACAACGCGAGATAGTCGACGAAGGACGCCTTCTTGATGCGGATGGCCAGCCACACGGCGGCCAGCGTCGCCGGCAGGCCCATCGTGACCGAAAACGCGAGCGACGCCGGCTCGCCACCGACGTGCTGCAGTGATGCGAGGTCGATAGGGTCGCGGGCGACCCAGACCAGATAGACGATGGCCCCGATCTGCCCGACGAACATGGCTGCGAAGATAGCGATGCCCCACAGCGCCGTGCCCCAGAATTTCCAGACCCGCGGCGCCGGCGTCTCGGTGAGCGGAGGATGATCGGGATTGAGGGAGTCCATTAAAGCGCTTTCGTTTGAGAGGCTCACGGCACCGCCCGCTCCAGCAGCGCGCGCACATCGCCGCTCTCGAGCTCGACCGCGCCGTACATGCTGGCGTGGTTCGTGGCGAGGCGCGTGGCGGCGAACAGTCCGGCTTGACGCGGTGACACGCCGTTGAGCGCGGCGGCGGCCGCAAGCAGCGCCAGCTTCTCGACCGCAAGGCGGGCAACGCGCTCGCCGTCCGCGCGCCGGAAGGTCTTGCCGATGAACGAGACGGCATCACCTGCCCCTGGCAGACCGTTCGTTTCGGCAGCAAGCGCTTGCAGCACCGCCATCGCCGCCTCCGGCTCGCGCGACAGCGCGCGCAGCACGTCGAGGCACATCACGTTGCCCGAGCCCTCCCAGATGGCGTTGACGGGAGCCTCCCGGTAGTGGCGCGCCAGAATGCCGTCCTCGACATAGCCGTTGCCGCCGAGGCATTCCATGGCTTCGTAGAGGAACGGCGGCGCGCTCTTGCAGGTCCAGTATTTGATCGCAGGCGTCAGCAGCCGCATGTAGGCGGCCTCCGCCGGATCGTACGGCGTCCGATCGAAGGCGCGACAGAGCCGCATCACCACCGCCGTGCTCGCCTCCACATGCAGCGCCATGTCCGAGAGTACCGCTTGCATCAGCGGCTGATCGGCGAGACGTTTCTGGAACACGCTGCGGTGCCGGGCGTGATGCAACGCGTGGGCGAGCCCCGAGCGCATCAAGCCGACCGAGGCGATCGCGCAATCCTGCCGCGTCAGTTGCACCATCTGGATGATGGTGCGGATGCCCTTGCCCTCGTCGCCGACGGCTTCCGCATAGGCACCGACGAACTCGACTTCGGACGACGCATTGGAGCGGTTGCCGAGCTTGTCCTTCAGCCGCTGGAACTGGATCGCGTTCACCGACCCATCCGGCGCGAAGCGCGGCATGAAGAAACAGGTCAGTCCCTGGTCTGCCTGGGCCAGCACCAGGAAGGCGTCGCACATCGGCGCCGACATGAACCATTTGTGGCCGGTGATGCGGTAGGCGCCTCCGTCGCGCACCGCGCGCGTCATGTTGGCGCGCACGTCGGTGCCGCCTTGCTTCTCGGTCATGCCCATGCCGAGCGTCATACCGCGCTTTTCCCACCACGGCGCAAAGCTGGGATCGTAGCTTTTCGTCGACAGCACCGGCATCACCCTGGCGAGCAGATCAGGCTGCATCGCCAGCGCCGCCACGGAGGCGCGCGTCATCGTGATCGGGCAGAGATGGCCGGTCTCGACCTGCGCGGCCATGTAGAATTTTGCCGCGCGGATGACCTCCGCGGCATCGCCCGCGGGTCTTCCATCCGCGGTCCAAGTCGAATTGTGCACGCCGGCACGGGCGCTGTGGGCCATCAGTTCATGATAGGCCGGATGAAACTCGACCTGGTCGCGCCGATTGCCCTTGGCATCGAAGGTGCGCAGCTTCGGCGTGTTCTCGTTCGCGACGCGCCCCCGATCGGCCATCGCTGCCGAGCCCCAATGCTTGCCGAACTCCGAGAGCTCCCGTTCCGCGGCCGCACCGCCATTGGTCCTGACCGCCGCGACCAGCGGCTGGTCCGCGGCGAACAGATCGACGTCCTCGAACGGCGGTGACTGGTTGAAGACCTCGTGGGTCGCGAAGCTGGGCTGGGTCATCTCGTGTCCTCGGCGCGGAATCAGTTCCGCCGCGGCTGGATCGGGAAATCATAGGCCGCCCCTCCCGCCCCCGGCAGTGAAAAGTGCCACCACTCCTTCGCATAGTTCACAAAGCCTTGCCTCGCCATCGCAGCCACCAGCCGCTTGCGCCAGGCGCGCTGATCCGGACTGATCGTCGGTCCGGCGGTGTGCCCTTTCACGTCGGTGCAGTCATAGCCGGTGCCCATGTCGACGCTGCCCTCCGGCAGTCGCGCCTCGACCGGCGCCGTGCAATCAGCGTAGGCCTTTGACGGGTCGTATTTGCCTGAATTGTCCGCCTTGAGATCGACCAGCGTGAGATCGAGCGCCGCCCCCGTCGAATGCTGCGAGCGGCTTGCGATGTAGCCGAGGCGGAACAGCTCGGTCTTGGGAATTTTGGGATTGTAGCGCCGCTCAGTGGCCGTCTCGTCGCCGTTCTGCGACCACCTGACCATGTCGAGCGAGGCCCGCGCCGGCCGGTAGCAGTCGAACATCTTCAGGGAGAGATTTTGCGCCGCTAGTTCCTGCTGCACCGCCTTCAGCCGCAGGCCAACCTCCCGCTTCACCACGCATTCGCGGGCCCCGTAGCCGGCGAGCGGACGGCCGACGAAATTGTTCGAGGTGGCGTAGCGGATGTCCTGGATGATGCTGGGATCGATGTCGTGCAAATAGACGAAACCGCCCGGGAGCGATTGGGCGTGAACGTATGAGGTCGACAGAATTGCAACAAGCGCAGTCAGAATCGATTTGGCCAAAAGCGTTCGAACTCCCCCAGTCTCGGACGCGAGCACAAGAGCGAACTCGAAGTCACGTGGCTCGATCGCGCGAACGCTGGCGTCATTGAACCGATGAAACTTGACCAATTCGGCGAACCACGCTGCGTTTCGCTCGATCTGGCCTACGGCTGCGGCGAGAGATGCCTCGGTAGAGGTTCTGAAGCCTTTACCCGCATGCCTTTCTCGGCTTTCTGGATCGCACGCTCCGCCTCGTCCAGGGCCGAGAGAATGTCCTCGTCAACGTGGGTTGAACCGACGATCTCCGGCTTGCGATCCACCCAGAGTTTCTTCGCCAGCCATCCCGTAAGCACGGCACCTACCGTGACCCCTACCGGGAAAAGCAAGGCGATCACTTGGTTGGTGGTCATCGGAGACCTCCCAGGAAAACGTGTCCAGCCAAGTGTACGGCGAAACCGAACACGACGCAAACCGCACCGATCCCAATCAATAGACCGTTGTCCGTGCCTGGCGGCAGAATGTTGAAGATGAACTGAGCCGCGGGCACGAAGGTTCCGGCCGTCATGATGGCTGCAGCCAATGTATTGAGCCAGTTGGCAATGAGCTTGAGGTGTTCGTTGCGGGATATCGTCGGACGTCATTGATTGCGTATCCAGCTCGCTTTTGGATTGCTGAACATATCCGAGAAACCCAAAAGATGTAGGGCCTCAGGATCGAAATACAGGGCCATCCTGCTTGGGCCATAACTGCCTCGGCAGGTCACCGGCGTGCGATGGCACTCCGGATTTGCCGATTGCGCTGCTCTTGCTTCGCCTCGCCTTGGACGGACGACGAGGTACAGATCGGGGGATAACTCCCCGCCCCGGCATTGGCCCTTGCCCCCCCGGCCATCCCCGCCTATAGCTCTCGCTTTAATGACATCGAAATCGACCTTCGTCCTCGGTCACCGGCATTTGCTGGGCATCGAGGGCCTTTCCGCGGCCGACATCACCGGCCTCCTCGACCTGTCCGAAGAATATGTCGAGCTCAACCGCCAGGTTGACAAGAAGCGCACCGTCCTGCGTGGACGGACGCAGGTAAACCTCTTCTTCGAGGCTTCCACCCGGACCCAATCCTCGTTCGAGCTCGCCGGCAAACGGCTGGGCGCCGACGTCATGAACATGTCGGTGTCCTCCTCGTCCATCAAAAAGGGCGAGACGCTGGTCGACACCGCCATGACGCTCAACGCCATGCACCCGGATATCCTGGTGGTGCGCCATCACGCCTCCGGCGCGGTGGAACTGCTGGCCCGCAAGGTCGACGGTTCCGTGATCAATGCCGGCGACGGCGCGCATGAGCATCCGACACAAGCCCTGCTCGACGCGCTGACCATCCGCCGCAACAAGGGCCGGCTCGAGGGCCTCGTGGTCGCGATCTGCGGCGACGTGCTGCATTCGCGCGTCGCCCGCTCCAACATCATCCTGCTCAACGCGATGGGCGCCCGCGTCCGCGTCGTCGGCCCCTCCACGCTGCTGCCGCCCGGCATCGAGCGGATGGGCGTCGAGGTCGCGCGCGACATGCGCGAGGGGCTCAACGGCGCCGACATCGTCATGATGCTGCGGCTCCAGCGCGAGCGCATGAACGGCTCCTTCGTGCCGTCGACCTCCGAGTATTTCCATTATTTCGGGCTGGACCAGAAGAAGCTCGCCTACGCCAAGCCAGACGCCCTCGTCATGCATCCCGGCCCCATGAACCGCGGCGTCGAGATCGACACTGCGGTTGCTGACGGCGCACAGTCCCTGATCCGCGAACAGGTGGAAATGGGCGTGGCCGTGCGCATGGCGGTGCTGGAAGCGCTCGCCCGCAACCTGCCGAACGCGTGATGCTCATGTTGACCGACCGCCGACCCATCCTGCTTGCCAACGCCCGCGTCGTCGATCCCTCCCGGGATTTCGATGGCCCCGGCGATGTCCTGATCGCCGACGGCATCATCCGGGAGACCCGCCGCGGCATTGGCGCTGCCGGCGTCCCCGAGGGCACCGACGTCGTCAACTGCGCCGGCAAGATCGTCGCACCCGGCCTGATCGACATGCGCGCCTTCGTCGGCGAGCCCGGCTTCAGCCATCGCGAGACCTTTGCATCCGCGAGCCAGGCGGCTGCGACCGGCGGCATCACCACCATCATCTGCCAGCCCGATACCTTGCCGGTGATCGACAACTCGGCGACCGTCGACTTCGTGATGCGTCGCGCCCGTGACACCGCGATCGTCAACATCCAGCCGATGGCGGCGCTCACCAAAGGCATGCACGGCGAGGAGATGACCGAGTTCGGCCTCCTCAAGGCAGCCGGCGCGATCGCCTTCAGCGACTGCGACAAAAGCGTGATCAATGCGCAGGTGATGCGCCGCGCCTTGACCTACGCGCGCGATTTCGACGCGCTGATCGTGCACTACACCGAGGATCGCGATCTCGTCGGCGAAGGCGTGATGAACGAGGGCGAATTCGCCTCGAAGCTCGGCCTGATGGGCATCCCGAACGCGGCGGAGGCCGTGATGCTGGAGCGCGACATGCGCCTGGTCGCGCTCACAGGCGGCCGCTATCACGCGGCGTCGCTGACCTGCATCGAGTCGCTCGAAATCCTCCGGCGCGCCCGCGACGCCGGCCTCGCCGTGACCGCCTCGGCCTCGATCAACCACCTTGCGCTGAACGAGAACGACATCGGCCCTTACCGTTCGTTCCTGAAGCTGTCGCCGCCGCTGCGCACCGAGGACGACCGCCGCGCGCTGGTCGCCGCCGTCGCCTCCGGCCTCGTCGACGTCATCATGTCCGACCACAATCCGCAGGACGTCGAGGTCAAGCGCCTGCCCTTCGCGGAAGCAGCCCCCGGCGCCATCGGGCTCGAGACCATGCTCCCGGCGGGCCTGCGCCTCGTGCACAATGACGAGTTGGACCTCAAGACGCTGATCCGGGCGATGTCGACCCGGCCGGCCGAGATTTTGGGATTGCCTGGCGGAACCCTGCGCACAGGCAGCCCCGCCGACGTCATCGTGATCGACCCCGATGTGCCCTGGGTGGTCGATCCCGCCGATCTCAAATCGCCCTGCAAGAACACGCCTTTCGACGAGGCCCGCTTTACAGGCCGCGTGGTGCGCACCATTGTCGGCGGACGGACGGTGTACGAACATGTCTGACGTGCGGAGCTGCAGCCAGGGAATTTGCAGACATGGAATTTGCAGACATGGCGCTTGAATTGTTTCTGCCGGTGGCTTTCGTCATCGGCTACCTGCTCGGCTCGATTCCGTTCGGGCTGATCCTGACGAAACTCGCCGGCACACAGGATATCCGCTCGATCGGCTCCGGCAGCATCGGCGCCACCAACGTGCTGCGCACGGGGCGCAAGGGCCTTGCCGCCGCGACCCTGCTGTTCGATGCGCTCAAGGGCACCGTGGCGGTGGTAATCGCCGGCTACATCGCCGGTCCCAATGCCGCGATGCTGGCCGGGCTCGGTGCCTTCCTCGGCCATCTCTTCCCGGTCTGGCTCAAATTCCGCGGCGGCAAGGGTGTCGCCGTCTATATCGGCATCATGCTCGGGCTGTTCTGGCCGGCCGCACTGGTGTTCTGCCTGCTCTGGTTGGCGACCGCCTTTACCGCCCGCTATTCCTCGCTCTCGGCCCTGGTGGCCTCGTTCATCACCCCGCTGTTCCTGTTATGGTTCGGCCAGCCCGCACTCGCCGCACTGGCGGCGGTGCTGACGCTGCTGCTGTTCTACGCTCATCGCGAGAATATCAAGCGGCTGCAATCGGGCAAGGAAAGCCGGATCGGCGAGAAGGCATAAGCCGGGAAACCACGGATACCGCGGCACCCCTTCTGCATTATATCGCAAATGGTGTTCGCAACTTGCAGCCGAATCACGGCTGTATGGACGAACGGGTTCCAGGCCTTGGCCCTGATCGTGGGCATGGCTCTACGCGGTTGCTCAGAATGAGCGAGAAGATTGCCGGCGCGCAAGAGGATGGCGATTTGCGAGGTGCTACCTGCACCGCGGCAAGCCGGCTGCTCTCGACGACGGATATCTGGTCTAGTGCGCCCTCGCCGGTTCCTGCTCCCAAGCCTGTGCCCGTTTCGCCACCGACGCCGCAGCCTGCTCGCATCGCGCAAGCTCCTCTGACTGTCGAGGCCGTGACCGCCGCGGCGCCAGTTGCGTCCGCGCGGCCCCGCGCCAACCCATGGCCGCCGCAAAAATTGTCGCTGGCGCTCCAGGGCGGCGGCACCTTCGCCGCTTTCACCTGGGGCGTGCTGGAGCGGCTGCTGGAAGAGCCATCGATCGCGATCGACACCATCAGCGGCGCCAGTGCCGGCGCGATCAACGCGCTGCTGCTCGCTTCCGGTTTCGCCGAGGGCGGCCGCGAAGGCGCGCGCGCGCGGCTGAACCGGTTCTGGATCCGGCTGATGCACGAGGCCTCGTTCCGATCGCTGATGCTGATCGGCGGTTTCTCGCCGGCGGGAAGCTCGGTCGCGTTCGGCCCGACGCTACGCTCCGGCCAGTTCGATCCGTTCGATCTGGATCCGCTGCGGCAGGCGCTGTCGCGCGACATCAACTTTTCCGCCTTGCGCGACCCCCGCTGCCCTAAGCTTCTGATCGCGGCGACCCGGATCCGCGACGGGCAGCAGCAGATCTTCCGCAATGACGCCATCACGGCCGACGTCGCGCTGGCCTCGACCTGCCCACCCTTGGTTCATTGCGCGGTGGAGATCGACGGCGAGGCTTATTGGGACGGCGGCCTCGGCGGCAATCCGCCCCTGCTGCGGCTCGTGCAGGACACGACGAGCGCCGAAATCCTGCTGGTCCAGGTCACGCCGGCGCGCGACAGCTACGTGCCGATCACGCTCGCGGCGATCGACCGCAGGCTGGATCAGATCGCGGCCAACGCCGCCCTCAATGCCGAGATCGCGGCGATCGAATGGGCGCAATCGCAGGCCGCATCGTCGCTGCGGCTCTCCAGGCTGGCCGCGGAAGATTTCGTCGACGGCCTGGCGCAGCGCTCGTCCACCGATCTCGGCCGCGGTTTCATTCGCGCGCTTCACCGCAGCGGCCGCGAGGCCGCCGGGCGCTGGCTCAAGCAAGGTACCGACCACAGCGCAGCGCCGGCCGCATCCGGCCAGCGCATCGTTGCCCTCGAACCTGCCTAGCCTGATCTCGCCAGCGCCTGCTCCAGGAACCACGCCGTCGCCAGCGCATGCGCGTCGTTGCCGAAGCGCGCGATCACCTGCACGCCGATCGGCAGGCCATTGGCCTTGAGCACCGGCACGTTGACGCAAGGGTTGCCCATCAGCGTCCAGAGCCGGTTGTAGCGGGGGTCGCCGGTGCTCGCGAGCTCCTTGGCCGGCGGCGTGCCCGGCGCCGAATAGGTCAGCAGCACGTCGAACCCCTCGAACAACTCGCCAAGCTCGCGGCGACCGCGGCGGCTGACCCGGCGTGCGTCGTCATAGTCCTTGGGTGTGAGACCGACCGTCGCATCGAGACTGGCGCGCAGCATCGGCGCGATCTCGTCGTGCCGTTCGGAAAATTCCCAGGCGAGCGCGCGATGCGCCTCGAAGTCCTGAATAATCGGATGGATGCGCCAGGCCTCCTGCACCGCTTCCGGCAGATCGATAGTCTGCACGCTGGCGCCGGCCCGCGTCGCCGCCTTGATCGCGGCTTGCAGCCCCTCCTCGGCGGCCGGCTCCACGTCGCCAGCGAACTCCTGCCTGATAACGCCGATGCGCGGCGCCTTCGCCGGGACGATGCCGGCGAATTCGGTGCGGCCGGTCATCGCCAGCAGTCCGCGCGCGAGATCTTCCGCGCGCGCGCCGAACAGGCCGACCGTGTCGAGCGCCCACGAATAGCATTTGACGCCGACCGTCGGCAGCATCCGGAACGACGGCTTGATCGCGGCGGTGCCGCAATAGGCGGCGGGCCGGATCACCGAGCCGCCGGTCTGGGTGCCCAGCGCCAGCGGGATCATGCCGGCACCGACGGCCGCGGCCGAGCCCGAGGACGAGCCGCCCGGCGTATGCCCGAGATTGTGCGGATTGAGCGTCGGGGTCGGATCGCGCGAGGCGAACGCCGTGGTCGTGGTCTTGCCGATGATTGTGGCGCCTGCCCGCTTCAGCATCATCACCACAGGCGCGTCCGCGCGCGGCTGCCAGCCGCGATAGATCGATGATCCCATCTCGGTCGGAAAATCGGCGGTGTCGATGATGTCCTTGATCCCGACCGCGATACCGCGCAGCGGCCCGGCGCTTTGCGCCTTCGCGGATTTGTCGTGACGGACAAAGGCGTGAACGTCCTTCTCCCGCGCCTCGATGGCCGCATGCGATTGCGCGATGGCGGCCTCAGGCGAAAGCTCGCCTGCTTCGATGCGGCGCTGGAGATCGGCAAGTGAGATCATGGCAATACCTTCTTATTGGGATCGCTTTTAGCATCGGGGCAAGGTCGCGCAAGCGTACGCAGCTGTTGCCCACGCCCTCAGGTTGTTCCATGCTGCGCCTGCAAGGAGCTGCCGTGGACGCCATCAATCCCAGCGTAGAGCTGACCGAGGCTGACAGGATCGACCGCCTGCGGCTGATCCGGTCCGACAATGTCGGGCCGCGCACTTTCCGGTCGCTGGTCGATCATTTCGGCACGGCGCGCGCGGCGCTGGAGCGGCTGCCGGATCTGGCACGCCGCGGTGGTGCGCGGCAATCGGCGCGCATCTGCAGCGCTGACGAGGCGAAGGCGGAGCTCGCGGCAAGCCGCAAGTTCGGAATTGCCTGGCTCGCGCCCGGCGAGGACGGCTATCCGGCGCGGCTGGCAACGCTCGACGATGCGCCGCCGCTGCTCGCCGTGCGCGGCGACAATGCCACGCTGATGCGGCCGATGATCGCGATCGTCGGCTCGCGCAACGCCTCTGGTGCAGGCTTGAAATTCGCCGGTCAGCTCGCCCGCGAGCTCGGCGAGGCCGGCTTTGTCGTCATCTCCGGCCTTGCCCGCGGCGTCGACCAGGCCGCGCACCGCGCCAGTGTCGAGAGCGGCACCATCGCCGTGCTCGCCGGCGGACATGATTGCATCTATCCGCCCGAGCATGGCGATCTGCTCGCAGCGATCCTCGATCGCAAGGGTGCTGCGATCTCCGAGATGCCGCTCGGCCATGAGCCGCGCGCCCGCGACTTCCCCCGCCGCAACCGGCTGATCTCGGGCGCCGCGCTCGGCGTGGTCGTGGTGGAGGCGGCGCACCGCTCGGGCTCGCTGATCACCGCGCGCATGGCCGCCGAACAGGGCCGCGAAGTGTTCGCGGTGCCCGGCTCGCCGCTCGATCCGCGCGCCGCCGGCACCAATGATCTGATCAAGCAGGGCGCGACGCTCGTCACCGAAGCCGCCGACGTCGTCAACGCCGTCGCACCGATCATGGAGCGGCCGCTGATGCGCACCGCGAACGAGCCCGACAGCGAGCCGTTCGAAAGCGATCCGCAAGGACACGACCGCGACCAGATCACCGGCCTGCTCGGCCCTGCCCCTGTCACGATCGACGATCTCGTGCGGATGTCCGGCGCCTCGCCTGCCATCGTGCGCACCGTGCTCTTGGAGCTCGAGCTCGCCGGCCGGCTCGAACGCCACGGCGGTGGCTTGGTCTCGCTGCTTTAAGGAGAGTTCCGCTCGTCGAAGCGCGTGCGCGCCGAGGCGATCTGCTGCTGATGCGCGATCGCCCATTCGCCAAGTGCCCTCACCGGCTGTTGCAATCCGCGGCCGAGATCGGTCAGCTCGTAATCCACCCGCGGCGGAATGGTCGGGAAGATCGTGCGTGTGACCAGGCCGTCACGTTCGAGCCCGCGCAGCGTCAGGGTCAGCATCCGCTGCGAAATGCCGTTGATCATGCGCTTGAGCTCGTTGAAGCGCTTGGGCCCGTCACTCAGCATCATGATCACGAACACGCTCCATTTGTCGCCGACGCGCGCGAGGATCGAGGCGACGCCACGGCAGTCGGCGTGGTCGCGATCCGGCATCGGCGTGGCAGGCAAATCGATGTGCGCAGGTTTCAAAGATGTGCCCATGGCTCAAAAAGGTGCGTTCTTGCGGGGATTTCGATAGTCACTCATGTAGCTCTGGTTACAAACTTATACCAGGGTGATCCCGAATGAAACTCCTCCATCTCGACTCCAGCGTGCTCGGCCCCCACTCCGTTTCCCGGCAGGTCTCCGCCGCCATCGTCGACCGTCTCAGGCAGGCGACGTCATCGCTCGACCTCGTGTATCGCGACCTGACGCAGAGCCCGCTCGCCCATCTCTCCGGCTCGCATCTGGCGGCCGCGCAAGGCGCGCCTGCGCCGGCGGAACTCGGCCCCGACCTCGCCGCCAGCAAGGCCGCGCTGGACGAGTTTCTTGCGGCGGACATCGTCGTGATCGGCGCGCCCATGTACAATTTCACCATTCCGAGCCAGCTCAAGGCCTGGATCGACCGGGTCCTGGTGGCGGGGAAGACGTTCAGCTACGGCGCCAATGGCCCACAGGGCCTTGCCGGCGGCAAGCGCGTGATCTTCGCGATCTCGCGCGGGGGCTATTACGGCGCGGGCACGCCCGCCGCATCGCTGGAGCACCTCGAAAGCTATCTGCGCGGCGTGTTCGGTTTCATGGGCATCCATCATCCCGAATTCATCACCGCCGACGGCATCCAGGTCGGGCCGGAGCATCGCGAGAAGTCGCTCGCAAGCGCGCTTGAGGCGGCAACCAGCCTGCGCGCGGCCTGAGGCAACGCCCACATCATCAGCCGCCGCAACATTGCCTGCGGCGGCTGATCGACCGGTGCGCGATCGGCGAAGCTAAAACCAGGAGCCCTGAATGCCGAGGATGACGGCGACGAGGGAAACGAACAGGCCGATGCCTGAGAAAAGAGCGACCCCGATGAACTCGGAGGTGTCGGAACGCTTGGCGGGAATGGTGGAGTTTTCGGTGTAAATACGCGGTGCTGAAATCGGGGAAGTAATACGAGCTGCCTTTGGCATATCGGGCTCCCTTGAAAATGAGTCTTCGTGACCCCCTGCCCGTAAAAGTGTCTTGGCAGCGCAAGCGAAGGTTCAACGCCTCACGCAAGGTTCAGAAAATACAGCTCGCGAGACGTGGGAACCGGCCGGCGCAACCACTCGCCGCTGCGCCGACCGATTCAATTTGCACCAAGATTGATCAGCCGCGATAGATCGGCGCGCCGCTCGGCGAGGCAACCGCGCCGCCGTCGACGAAGATTTCCTCGCCCTGCACATGGGCGGAATCGTCGGAGGCGAGGAACAGCACGGTCTTCGCGACGTGATCTGTTTCACCAATGCGCCCCAGCGGCGTCGTCAGCGCGATCCGCTTCTCGAACGCCTTCTCGGCTTCCGGTGTTGCGGTCGCAGGTCCCCAGATCGGTGTGCGGATCGCACCCGGCGCGACCACGTTGACGCGAATGCCGCGCGGCGACAGTTCTGATGCCATGATCCGCGCCATCGCCCGCACGCCGGCCTTGGCGGCGCCATACGCCGAATAGCCGGGAATGCCGAGCACGGAGATCACCGACCCGCTGAGGATGATCGAAGCGTTGTCGTTGAGATAAGGCAGCGCGGACTGCACGGTGAAGAACACGCCGGTCAGATTGGTGCTGATGACCTTCTCGAAGACCTCCAGCGTGGCCGACCCCAGCGGCGTACCGCCGGCGATGCCCGCATTGGCGAACACGACGTCGAACTTGCCGAACTTTCCGGCGCCCTTCTTGATCGCAGCTTCGGTCGCGGCAATGTCGGTGGCGTCGGCGGTCAGCGCGAGCGCGTTCGGCCCGAGCTCGTTCGCGGCCGCCTCGAGCGTCTCCTTGTTGCGCCCGGTGATCACCACTTTGGCGCCCTCGGCCACGAACAGCTTTGCCGTTGCCAGTCCAATGCCGCTATTGCCGCCGGTGATCAGGGCCGTCTTGTTCTTCAGTCTCACGTTCGCCTCCAGTGGTTGCATCATAAAACTATGATTGCCATCTAGGCTATCTGGTTTTAATATGCAACCACACGAGCGCGTGAACGGCGACTGGACCGTGCGATCGCGAAAGGACCCGACCATGGTGAAACGAACGAGCTTCGAGGGCGACGCCTGCCCGATCGCACGCTCGCTGGAAGCGATCGGCGACCGGTGGTCCCTGCTGATCATCCGCGAGGCGCTGTTCGGCCTGCGCCGCTTCGGCGAGTTTCTGAGTAAGCTAGGCATGGCCAAGAACATCTTGTCGGCCCGGCTGGGCTCACTCGTGGACCACGGCATTTTAGCAACCGCCCCGGCGTCCGACGGCAGCGCCTATCAGGAATATGTGCTGACGCCGAAGGGCCGCGGCGTCTTCCCGGTGTTGGTAGCGCTGCGCCAATGGAGCGAGGAATTCGACGATCGCCCGTCGGAGATCGCGACCATCCTGGTCGATCGCGAGAGAGGCCGCCCGGTGAAGAAGCTCGAGTTGCGCGCCGAGGACGGGCGGCTGCTTAGGCAAGCCGATACCACGCTGAAGCCGCGGCCCGCGCCGCGACGGCGGTCGGCCTAGTAACGTCGAACTGCCACCAGCCCGTCATTGCGAGCGCAGCGAAGCAATCCAGACTGCCACCGCGGAAAGACTCTGGATTGCTTAGCTGCGCTCGCAACGACGGAGGATGTGGGACGAGTGCGCCCGATTTCGGGCAGCGGAAGATTAGGGCCCCCGCACACC
>NZ_JBVVPM010000002.1:0-14181 GCF_055811255.1 Bradyrhizobium sp. MI1.11 | reverse complement strand
AATTTTTACACGTCCACCCCCCCACCCCCCGTTTTTGGCGCCCCCACAAAAAAAACCATCCCGCCCCCCGTTCACCCAGTCTGGATTACTTCGCTGCGCTCGCAATGACGGCGTGGCGGGACCTGTACAAGACATCGACAGCGTCAAAGATGGCGAGGTCCCACCAAAGTGGCACCACCATGCCCCTGCTCGCCATTGTCTATTTTTCCACCTCCGGCACCACCGAGAAGCTGGCGCATGCGGTTGCGCGCGGAGCGGATGGCAGGGCGCGGGTCACGCTCTGTCGCATCACCGGCGGCGACATCGTGTCAGGCCGCTTCCAGAATGAGAGCTTACTGGAGACGATCGACCGCGCCGACGCAGTTGCATTTGGCAGCCCGACCTATATGGGCGGACCAGCCGCTCAATTCAAAGCGTTTGCCGATGCTTCAAGCGATCGATGGAGCCGGCAACAATGGGCCAACAAGTTCGCAGCCGGGTTCACCACCGGCGCCTGCGCAGGCGGCGATCAACTCCACACACTGACCTACTTTTCCATTCTGGCCGCGCAGCACGGCATGCTCTGGTGCGGGCTGGATATTCCCGGTGGGGAGGATCCGAGTGGCCGCAATCGTTTGGGCAGCCAGCTTGGCCTTGCGACGCATCTGGTCGACAGCGCCTTGCCTCAGACCGACCTCAGCACGGCCGAATATCTCGGTCAGCGATTGGCCAAAATGGCAAGCCGCAACGGCTAACCTCACCCGTCATTGCGAGCGTAGCGCCTATCAGGCGCATGTGCTGACGGAAAAGGTCCGTGGTAGCTTCCCGACGCGGATACCACGCTGAAGCCGCGGCCGCCGCCGCGGCGGCGGTCAGCGGGTGCGCGCCATCTCTCCAACGTCGTCCTGGCGAAAGCCAGGACCCATTATCCCAAGCAGGAGTTTGGCGAAGACTCGTCACCCGGAATTCGCACCGCACTCAGGTCGATAGACCTCGCGGTATGGGTCCTGGCTTTCGCCAGGACGACTCGGAGAGAGAGACAGCGTAATCGATTCCGCTCGGCCTCCCCCCTTCACGACAGCTTGCGCTTGCTCCGCAGCCGCAGATGCTCGTCGGCCTCGAGCTTGGTCATTCCCAGGAGATAATGCAGCACGTCGAGCTTGTGGCGCTCGGCGAGCTTGCGCAGCGCCCCGACCTGCTCGGCGATGAAGGCGACCGCCTCCTCGACGCCGCCCTCCCCCGGTTCCTCGTGACGCGAGCCTCCCGCCGCGCGCGATGCGGCGCCGGCCCGTTTCTTTCCTGGCTTAGTCACCAGCCCCCACCCGAATCCATGCCCCCTAGAAACATTACGCCGACATCGGCCGCAACTCAAAGGTGGTATTTTGCAACTTTCTCGATATGAAACTTTTCCCATCGGGATAGCTTTCAACACCCCTCGATTTGACAGCGAGGGCCTCACCACCCATGTTCGGGACGAAAGGGCCGACCCGAATCTCATCGAATTCGGCCCCAAATTTCCCCATAAGTTACTGGAACTACATGAATATCGTCATTGTGGAGTCGCCGGCGAAAGCCAAGACGATCAACAAGTATTTGGGCTCGTCCTACGAGGTTCTGGCCTCGTTCGGCCATGTCCGGGACTTGCCGGCGAAGAACGGCTCCGTCGATCCCGACGCCAATTTCAAGATGATCTGGGAGATCGATCCCAAGGCGGCCGGCCGGCTCAACGACATTGCCAAGTCCCTCAAGAACGCCGATCGCCTGATTCTCGCCACCGACCCTGATCGCGAGGGCGAGGCCATCTCCTGGCACGTGCTGGAGGTCTTGAAAGAGAAGCGCGCGCTCAAGGACCACAAGATCGAGCGCGTGGTGTTCAACGCCATCACCAAGCAGGCGGTCACGGACGCCATGAAGCATCCGCGCCAGATCGACGGTGCGCTGGTCGACGCCTATATGGCGCGCCGCGCGCTGGACTATCTGGTCGGCTTCACCCTCTCCCCCGTGCTGTGGCGCAAGCTGCCGGGCGCCCGCTCGGCGGGCCGCGTGCAGTCGGTGGCGCTGCGGCTGGTCTGCGACCGCGAGCTCGAGATCGAAAAGTTCGTTGCGCGCGAATACTGGTCGCTGATCGCGACCCTGCTGACGCCGCGCGGCGACGCCTTCGAGGCACGTCTGGTCGGCGCCGACGGCAAGAAGATCCAGCGGCTCGACATCGGCACCGGCGCGGAAGCCGAAGACTTCAAGAAGGCGCTGGAAGCCGCCAGCTACGCCGTGACCACGGTCGATGCCAAGCCGGCCCGGCGCAATCCGCAGGCGCCCTTCACCACCTCGACGCTGCAGCAGGAAGCCAGCCGCAAATACGGGTTTGCGCCGGCGCATACCATGCGCATCGCGCAGCGGCTCTATGAAGGCATCGACATCGGCGGTGAGACCACCGGACTCATTACTTATATGCGTACCGACGGCGTGCAGATCGATCCGTCCGCGATCACCCAGGCGCGCAAGGTGATCGGCGAGGATTACGGCAACGCCTATGTGCCGGACGCGCCGCGTCAGTACCAGGCCAAGGCCAAGAACGCCCAGGAAGCCCACGAAGCGATCCGGCCGACCGACATGTCGCGCCGCCCCGACAGCATGAGCCGCAAGCTCGAGTCCGACCAGGCGAGACTCTATGAACTGATCTGGAAGCGCACCATCGCGAGCCAGATGGAATCGGCCGAGCTGGAACGCACCACGGTCGACATCACGGCGAAGGTTGGCGGCCGCACGCTGGACCTGCGCGCCACCGGCCAGGTCGTCAAGTTCGACGGCTTCCTCGCGCTCTATCAGGAAGGCCGCGACGACGAGGAGGACGAGGACTCCCGCCGCCTGCCCGCGATGAGCCCCAACGACGCGCTGAAGCGGCAATCGCTCGCCGTCACCCAGCACTTCACCGAGCCGCCGCCGCGCTTCTCCGAGGCCTCGCTGGTCAAGCGCATGGAAGAGCTCGGCATCGGCCGGCCCTCCACCTATGCCTCGATCCTCCAGGTCCTCAAGGACCGCGGCTACGTCAAGCTCGAGAAGAAGCGCCTGCACGGCGAGGACAAGGGCCGCGTCGTGGTCGCGTTCCTCGAAAGCTTCTTTGCCCGCTACGTCGAATACGACTTCACCGCCAATCTGGAAGAGCAGCTCGACCGCGTCTCCAACAACGAGATTTCCTGGCAGCAGGTGCTGAAGGATTTCTGGACCGGCTTCATCGGCGCGGTCGACGAGATCAAGGATCTGCGCGTAGCCCAGGTGCTCGACGTGCTCGACGAGATGCTGGGCCAGCACATCTATCCGGCGCGCACCGATGGCGGCGACATCAGGCAATGCCCTAGCTGCGGCAACGGACGGCTGAATCTGAAGGCCGGCAAGTTCGGCGCCTTCGTCGGCTGCTCGAACTATCCGGAATGCCGTTACACCCGTCAGCTCGCCGCCGACGGCGAGGCCACGGCCGATCGTTCGCTCGGCCAGGACCCTGATACGGGTCGCGATGTCTGGGTCAAGGCCGGCCGGTTCGGTCCCTACATCCAGCTCGGCGAACAGAAGGATTATGCGGAGGGCGAGAAGCCGAAGCGCGCGGGCATTCCGAAGGGGACTTCCCCTGGAGATGTCGAGCTCGACCTTGCGCTCAAGCTGCTGTCGCTGCCGCGCGAGATCGGCAAGCATCCGGAAACCGGTGAGCCGATCACCGCAGGTCTCGGCCGCTTCGGGCCGTTCGTGAAGCATGAGAAGACCTATGCCAGCCTCGAAGCCGGCGACGAAGTGTTCGACATCGGCATCAACCGCGCGGTGACGCTGATCGCGGAGAAGATCGCCAAGGGACCGAGCCGCCGCTTCGGCGCCGATCCCGGCAAGGCGATCGGCGATCATCCCAGCCTCGGCACCGTCACGGTGAAGGGCGGTCGCTACGGCGCCTATGTCACGGCGGGCGGCGTCAACGCGACCATCCCGAGCGACATCGAGAAAGATGCCATCACGCTGCCGCAGGCGATTGCACTGATCGACGAGCGCGCGGCCAAGGGCGGCGGCAAGAAGCCGAAGAAGGCGGCCAAGCCCGCCAAGGCCAAGAAGGCTGCGGCGAAGGCCGCCGACGGCGATGACGCCGCGCCAAAAACCAAAAAGCCGGCCGCGAAGAAGGCGGCCAAACCCAAATCCGAATCCACCAGCAAGGCGCGCGCCGCCGTGTCGTCGACGGCCAAAACGTCGCCGACCAAGGCAGCTGGCGCCAAAGCTCCGGCCAAGAAAAGTGCCGGCACCAAATAGAGGTTAAGTGAAACGCAAGAATGACCGTGGCTTTCCCGACAGGGCAGCCATCGTCGCCTTCATCAAGGCAAATCCCGGAAAGGTCGGAACCCGCGAAATTGCGCGCGAGTTCGGCCTGAAGAACGCCGACCGCATCGAGCTCAAGCGCATGCTGCGCGAGCTCGCCGACGACGGGCTCGTCAAGAAAAAGCGCCATACGATTTCAGAGCCGGACAGCCTGCCGCCGACGCTGGTCGCCGACATCACCGGCCGCGACGCCGACGGCGAGCTGGTCGCCTCCCCCACCGAATGGGACGAAGTCGAAAGCGGCGAACCGCCAAAGATCCTCATCACGATGCCGCGCCGGCCCAAGCCCGGCACCGCGGCCGGCGTTGGCGATCGCGCGCTGCTACGGGTCGAGCGCTCCGACGAAACCGAAGGCCCGGCCTATCGCGGCCACATCATCAAGGTCTTCGACAAGACCAAGAGCCGCATCCTCGGCGTCTTCCGCAGCCTGCCCGAAGGCGGCGGGCGGATCATCCCCGTCGACAAGAAGTCCGCCGACCGCGAGCTGAACATCGCCCCGACCGAGACGCACGGCGCGCAGGACGGCGATCTCGTCAGCGTCGACATCATCCGCTCGCGCGGCTTCGGGCTGGCGTCGGGCCGCGTCAAGGAGAAGCTCGGCTCGGTCAAGTCGGAGAAGGCGATCAGCCTGATCGCGATCTACGCGCACGACATCCCGCTGCAATTCCGCCCCGCGGCAGAGCGCGAAGCCGAAGCGGCGGAGCCGGCCAATTTGAAGGGGCGCGAGGACTGGCGCGACGTCCCACTCGTCACCATCGATCCGCCGGATGCCAAGGATCACGACGACGCGGTGCACGCGCAGCCGGATCCTGATCCCAACAACAAGGGCGGCTTCATCGTCGATGTCGCCATCGCCGATGTGAGCTTCTACGTGCGACCGGGCACCGCGCTTGACCGCGACGCGCTCGACCGCGGCAACTCGGTCTATTTCCCCGACCGCGTCGTGCCGATGCTGCCCGAGCGCATCTCCAACGATCTGTGCTCGCTGGTGCCGGGCGAGCCGCGCGGCGCACTCGCGGTGCGGATGATCATTGCGCCCGACGGGCGCAAACGCTCGCACAGCTTCCACCGCATCCTGATGCGCTCCGCAGCCAAGCTGAGCTACGCCCAGGCGCAGGCCGCGATCGATGGGAGGCCGGACGACACCACCGGCCCCCTGCTCGATCCGATCCTGCGGCCGCTTTATGCCGCCTATGCCTGCGTCAAGCGCGCGCGAGACGAGCGCGATCCGCTCAATCTCGATCTGCCCGAGCGCAAGATCCTGTTGAAGAGCGACGGCACGGTCGACCGCGTCGTCGTGCCCGACAGGCTCGACGCGCACAAGCTGATCGAGGAGTTCATGATCCTCGCCAATGTCGCGGCAGCCGAGATGCTCGAGAAGAAATCGCTGCCGCTGATCTACCGCGTGCATGACGAGCCGACCCTGGAAAAGGTCCACGCGCTCGCGGAATTCCTGGAGACGCTGGACGTTCCCTTCGCGAAATCAGGCGCGTTGCGCCCCGCTCTGTTCAACCGCGTGCTGGCGCAGCTCGAAGGCCACGACCATTTTCCGCTGGTCAGCGAGGTCGTGCTGCGCGCCCAGGCACAGGCCGAATACTCCTCGGAGAATTACGGTCATTTCGGCCTGAACCTGCGCCGTTATGCGCATTTCACCTCGCCGATCCGCCGCTATGCCGACCTCGTCGTGCACCGTGCGCTGGTTCGCGCGCTCGGTCTCGGCGAAGGCGCGCTGCCCGACACCGAGACGCCGGAAACGTTGAGCGAAGTCGCAGCCCACATCTCGGTCACCGAGCGGCGCGCGATGAAAGCGGAGCGCGAGACCGTCGACCGCCTGATCGCCCATCACCTCGCCGACCGCATCGGTTCGAGCTTCCAGGGTCGCGTCTCCGGCGTCACGCGCGCCGGCCTGTTCGTCAAGCTCGCTGAGACCGGCGCCGACGGCCTGATCCCGATCCGATCCCTCGGCACGGAATATTTCAACTATGACGAGGGCCGCCACGCCCTCGTCGGCACGCGCAGCGGCACCATGCATCAGCTCGGTGACGTCGTCGACGTCCGCCTGATCGAAGCAGCTCCCATCGCAGGCGCGCTGCGCTTCGAGCTGCTGTCATCGACGGGTGAGACCGCGCCGCGGCACCGCAGGTCCTCCGGTCCGCAACGCCGCCCCTCGTTTAAGGCGCATCCGGGGCGCAGTCCCGACAAGAAGCGCAAGCCGGACAAGCCGAAGCCCGGCAAAGGGAAAAAGACAAAGGGAAAAAGCAAGGGCAAGGGTCAGAAGGGCAAGGCATGGTGAGCACAGCCCCGAAGATCTGGACCCGCGAGACCGGCCTCGTCGAGAAGCGCGACGTCTTTGCTGCGATAAGGCGCGGCTTTCGCGGCCGCTGCCCGCGCTGCGGCGAAGGAAAGCTGTTCCGCGCCTTCCTGAAGACCGCAGACAATTGCGCGGTCTGCGGCCTCGATTTTACGCCGCACCGGGCCGACGATCTGCCCGCCTATCTCGTCATTGTCATCGTCGGCCATATCGTGGTGCCCAGCATCCTCTGGATCGAGACCAATTACACCACGCCGGTCTGGATCAGCTTCGCGGCCTATCTGCCCTTCACCTTCGTCGCCTCGCTGGCGCTGCTGCAGCCGGTGAAGGGAGCCGTGGTCGGATTGCAATGGGCCCTGCGCATGCACGGGTTTGACGAGAACCCGACGGATGGTATTCCGCCGGTGTAAGCAAAATAAGCAAAAGTGGTTTGGGTGAGGACATGACGGATACGGCGCAGGCGGAAAAGGCGAAGATCCACGAGGGCAAGGAAGCCGACCATCATCCCTATTTCCGCCCGCGGGATGCGGCGACACTGATCCTGGTCGACCGCAGCGGAGCCATTCCAAAGGTCCTGGTCGGCAAGCGCCACGACAAGGTGGTGTTCATGCCCGGAAAATTCGTTTTCCCCGGCGGCCGCGTCGACAAGGACGATTTTCGCGTGCCGTGCGCGGCGCCTGTAACCGCCGAGCTCGAAGCCAATCTCGCCAAGGGCAGTCCGAAGACGCCGGCCTCGCGCGCCAAGTCGCTGGCGATTGCCGCGATCCGCGAGGCCTGCGAGGAAACCGGCCTCTGCCTGGGACGCAAGGCCGAGGGCAAGGCGAAACTGGAAGGCGCCTGGAAGCCGTTCGCGGATGCGGGCCTGTTGCCCGATCCCTCTAGCCTGTTCCTGATCGCGCGCGCGATCACCCCGCCCGGCCGCGTCAAGCGGTTCGACACGCGCTTCTTCACGGCGGACGCCTCCGCGATCACCCATCGCGTCGACGGCGTGATCCATGCCGATGCCGAGCTTGTCGAATTGGTCTGGGTCGAGCTCGGCTCAAAGCCGCTCGCCGATCTGCATCCGATGACGCGCAATGTGCTCAACGAGCTCGACGCGCGCCTTGCCGCCGGCCCGCTCCGCCATGATGCGCCGGTGCCGTTCTTCCATTTCTACGGCGGCAAGATGCAGAAGGATATTTTGAGCTGACTGGCCGCGCGGGCCCACGTCTCTCCTCCGTCATTCCGGGACGCGCGTAGCGGCGAACCCGGAATCCATTCAACACCGTCCTTGCTGCTCGATGGATTCCGCGTTCGCCGCTACGCGGCGCCCCGGAATGACGCGAATGTGCTGAGCGCGCATCGAAAAACAAAATAATCTTCCCGCCTCCCCCGATGGCGGAGTTCCTGGGCATGCCTATGTCTTCCGGAACGACACCAAGAACGGACACCGGGCGATGGCACAACGGCAACTCAAGCTTGGCGCGTTCATGCGCCCGATCAGCATCCACACCGGCGCCTGGCGCTATCCCGGGGCCTGGCCGGACGCCAATTTCAACTTCGGCCACATCAAGACGCTGATCCAGAAGCTCGAGGCCGGCAAGTTCGACGCCTTCTTCATGGCCGATCACCTCGCCGTGCTGAACATGCCGGTCAATGCGCTGAAGCGCAGCCACACGGTCACCTCGTTCGAACCGTTCACGCTGTTGTCGGCGCTCTCCGCCGTCACCGAGCGGATCGGCCTGATCGCGACGGGCTCGACCACGTTCGACGAGCCCTATCACGTCGCGCGGCGCTTCGCCTCGCTCGACCATCTCAGCGGCGGGCGTGCGGGCTGGAACATCGTCACCACCTCGAACCCGGATGCGGCGCTGAATTTCGGCCTCGACGACCACATGGAGCACGCCGAGCGCTACAAGCGCGCCCGCGAGTTCTACGACGTTGTCACCGGCCTGTGGGATTCCTTTGCCGACGACGCCTTCGTCCGCGATGTCGACAGCGGCGTGTTCGTCGATCCCGCCAAGATGCATGTGCTCGACCATCACGGCAAATATCTGAAAGTGCGCGGTCCCCTCAACATCGCCCGCCCCGTCCAGGGCTGGCCGGTGATCGTGCAGGCCGGCGCCTCCGAGGATGGCAGGCAGCTCGCCGCCGAGACCGCGGAAGCCGTCTTCACCGGCGGCGGCAGTCTTGCCGACAGCCAGAAACTCTATGCCGACATCAAGGGCCGCATGGAGAAGGTCGGCCGCGATCCCGAACACCTCAAGATCCTGCCCGGCGCCTTCGTCGTGGTCGGCGACAGCGTCGACGAGGCCAGGGAGAAGCGCGCGCTGCTCGACAGCCGCGTGCATTACGACAGCGCCATCGCCTCGCTCTCGGTCATCCTCGGCACCGATACCTCCGGCTTCGATCCCGATGGACCGCTTCCCGAAATTCCCGAGACCAACGCCAGCAAGAGCGGCCGCCAGCGCATGGTTGACCTCGCCGCTCGCGACAAGCTCACGGTGCGCCAGCTCGCCCAACGCGTCGGCGGCTATGGCGGGCTATCCTTCGTCGGCACGGCCAAAACCATCGCCGACCAGATGGAGGAATGGCTGGTCGGGCGCGGCTCCGACGGCTTCAACATCATGTTCCCGTTCCTGCCCGCCGGCCTCGACGATTTCGTCGACAAGGTGGTCCCGGAGCTGCAGCGCCGCGGGATTTTCCGGAAAGAGTACGAAGGGCCCACTTTGAGAGAGAATCTGGGCCTGCCGCGGCCGAAAAACCGGTTCTTCGAGGCCTGATTGGCCCGATTTGAGTGCTTTTCGAGCCCTAAAATCTTGACATCAGGCGGTTTCTGGCTAGGTTGCCGGCCAACGCGGGCCATTTGGCCGGCTCCAGATTCCCTTCATTCCTGAGGTACTGAACATGGCCAAAGCGGTCACCATCAAGGTCAAGCTCGTGTCCTCGGCCGACACCGGCTTCTACTACGTCGCCAAGAAGAATTCGCGCACCATGACCGACAAGCTGGTCAAGAAGAAGTACGATCCCGTCGCGCGCAAGCACGTCGAATTCCGCGAAGCCAAGATCAAGTAAGAAGATCAAGTAAGATCGCGGAACGTAGAAGACTTTTGCGGGGCCCTTTCGGGCCCCGTTTTATTTTGGCCCCTCTCTCGTGTCCCGGACGCGCAGCAGCGCCCCGTGGACGTGACGCTGCGCTGCGACCGGGGCACGAGAGCTGAGCTCGGCGCGCGAGTCATCGCCAGTTATTCTATCAACCCTCGGTTGCCCGCCTCCAAATGTATGTTACCGTGCACTTGCCGGGCGGAATGTCCGTCCCGGCTTTGGAAGGACATGGTCATGAGATTCTCATCAAGCCTTGTCGTGCCTTCAGCCGTCGCTGCCTTGTCGACCGTCTTGCTGTGCGCGCCGGCAGCGTCGCAAATCCCAACCGGCTCCGCCGCCACGATTCCCCCCGTCACGGTCGACGCGCCGAAACAGGTGGCAAGGCCGCATCTGTCGGAGCGGGGAGTAAACACAATTGCGCCGCGTCGGACTGTATCAACAGCTCGAACGCCAACCGCGCGCACGCCTTCCTATGCGCCGGGTTCTGTGATGGGGAGGATTGCCAGCCTGGAGAAAGTCGCCAGCAGCTGCAACGGCGGCTGTGCATCAAGCTTCCGGCACGGCAACGAGCCCTGGATTGGATGCAGCGAGTCGGGCGGTAACGTGAACTATGGACCTTTCTCGCCAACGTGCCGAGACACCATCACCCATACATCCTACGAGAATTGCGTCGAGACGAAGGTGTTCCTGGGCGAGTTTCGAAACAGAGCTCACTGGTTTTGCAGCAGCCTGCAGGCCGGCAACAGGTTCAAGGTCGCCGATCTCAAGCGGTCAGGACGCACGCGTTAGTCCATGCTGCCAGCTGGTCGCGCGCGGGCACGTCGGATTCAGTGAAGCCAAGACAAACAGGATCGCGGGATAGACTACGGACTTTCGACGGGGCCCGGTGGGCCCCGTTTTGTGCGCTCTGGTGTCCCGGGCGCGCTGCGACGCGCAAGTCACCCGCACAGCGTTCAGGCCCGTTCGACGACCGGGCGTTGCGGCACCTCAATAAGCGGCCGCCGATGAGTCCTGTGCTAAACCTGCGCTTCCGCTTTCGTACCCTGGCCATTTCGAACCAGACGCGGCTCCGTTCCCGCCAAAAGCCTTTGGATGTTGGCACGATGGCGGATGATCACGTAGAGGCCGCCTCCGATCACCAGCAACCGATACGGCAATGGGTGCTCGACCGCGCAGACAAGAACAATTGCCGTCAACGCCGCGAGCATCGAGTTCAAGGAAACGATCCGGGTCATAGCCAGCACGAAGCCAAAGGCGGCTGCAGCCCCCAATCCCATGGGCCACGACATCGCCAGCAACACACCGAGCCCGGCCGCGGCCGACTTGCCGCCCGTGAAGTTCAGCCAGATCGATCGGCTATGTCCCAACAGCACGGCAATTCCAGCCAGACAAAACAGCCCATGGCACCCAGACCTGCAGATCAGACGCTGTCGCCGGCGGGGATAATTCCGCGTACAGCCAAGGACAGAACGAACGCGCGACGATAATGGCACCCACGCCCTTCAGCACATCGCCGACGAGCACGAACAAGGCAGGCCATTTGCCGAGAGTGCGCAAGACATTCGTTGCCCCGCTGGACCTGGAGCCATGCCTTCGGATGTCGATACCCCTGAGCAGTTTCCCCGCCAGATAGCCCGTGGGGACCGAGCCGAGGAGATAGGCCATCAACAACCCAACCGCGCCGCTGTCCAAAAAGCCATGGGTCTTAGGTCCAGTTTGAACGCTGTTCTATCCCCGACTTCGTCTGACCGCCATGGGTCACAAGCCGCCGCCGATGCAGGTTCAGGTCGGCGTCCGGATGACCGGCGAGACCGGACTTCGCGGCGGCTCGGGCGTTCTTCGGCTTAAGGCCAAAAGCTCGCCTCGCGCCAATTGCTCAATTTCTCCGAACTTGGTCGACTGGATCTTTAACGAGGCGAGGCTAATTGCGAGAATGGTAGTTAACCCGGGAACGAACGATGAGATGGCTCAGGTGGCAGTTCACGCACAGTGACGTCTTCGTCGTCCTCTTTGCCGTTGTTCTGATATGTGTCTGTACTGTCGTTCTTGTTCGATATCCGTCCGTTCATCAGGCGTCTGGCTTCGGCCCAGATTGGGATTGCAAGAGCGTCCCCAACAGTGAGCCAGTTTGCATCAAGAAAACTAGCCATTAGCTTGACGACTGCTATGGGTCACAAACGGTCCTCCACCGGCTGGGCGCGGCAGGTCAGCTACGGGCCATAAGCGGTCCTGGACCGGTTGCTTGTGGCAGGTCGGCTATGGGTCTTGGCTGTGTGAAAACGCCAGGACGCTTGGCGGCGATAGAACAAGTTATTCGCTGAAGACCATCTTCGCAGTCGAACGCGAAAGTGCATTGAACTTAGAAAGCGAACTGAAGAATGTAATTCTAGCTCGGTTTCGATCTTGGTCGATTCCCACTGGATCGTAGCCGCTCGCGCGACGCCTAGATCAAGAGGTCATGCGGCGCGAAAATGAAATCCTGAGGCCTGAGTGCTTCCTCGCTATGCACCACAAGGTCATTGCCTGAGCTGAGCGTGATCGTGCTTTCATGTGTCGTGGGATCAAACGCTGAGATGGTAACTCCACTGAAGTCCTCGATGCCAAGCGTAGATACATCGATGTGGTCGGCTCCCAAATTCGAGAGACCCTGGCCGAAGTCCTCGATCTTGTCGTGTCCATTATTGAAGTTGAACACGAAAGCATCGTTGCCTCCGTTGGCGTCGCCTAGCATCACCTGAGCGTCACCCCACATGTCGTCGTTTCCGGTGCCGCTAATTAGCTTATCATTGCCGCCACATGCATTGTCCGCCATGGTCTGGGCATCCCCGAACAGGGTGCTGTTAAACGTCCCGATTGCCTGTGCAGCCGTCACATTCAACCCTGTAAGAATGTCGCAGCCCCCGTAAGCACTGTCCGACATAGTTTGGCCGTCGCCAACGAACACGATCGTGCCATGTGCTTGAGCAAAAGAGGGAGGTGCGGCAGTTAACAGGTCATTCCCGCCCTGAGCATTGCCAGACATGCTTTGTGCGTCGCCTACACCTAGACTGCTTCCGCCGGATTGACCGATAACCAATGTGTCGTTGCCGCCGCGAGCGTTGCCGGACATTGTCGATGCATCGCCATAGATTAGAGCGGTGGAATCGGCAGCCCCGCTGAATGTGTCGTCGCCGCCAACGGCCTGGTCGCCGAGGTTGCCGCCCGCGTCCCCATAGAAGAATAGACGGCCATCATTGCCTGCGATGAAGTTGTCATTGCCACCATGCGCGTGGTCCGACAGGCTGCCGCCCGCATCGCCATAGAATGTGCAATCACCTTGCCCGCTGCTGTTGATGACCGTATCGTTGCCACCAATGGCATGGCCGCTCATATTGCTCCCAGCGTCACCGTAGATGACGGCCGTGTTCTGTAAGCCCTTCAGCTTAAAGATGTCATCGCCGGCCAGCGTGTAGTTGGAAATATCTCTGCCTGCGTCGCCATAGAGCATGTAGTTTCCATCGTGATGAAAGCCCTGGCTGAGATCAAGAATATCGTTGCCAGCGACGCCGTGGCCCAAGATGTTGCCGCCCGCATCGCCATACATCACAACCGGCTGATGGGCATCCGATTTGAGCATCCCCACGAACAAAAGTGTATCGTTGCCCCCGGTTGCGTAGCCGGAGATATCGCCTCCAGCATCGCCAAACATACTGATGTTGAACGGCAGATTGCTGACGCTAGCCGTCAGGGTGTCATCGCCGCCGGTCGCATGACCGGACATGTTACCACCAGCATCACCGTACATACTTAATTTGACAGGAACAAACGACGAGGGATCTGTAGGAGAGACCGTGGCATTTAGACTGTCATTCCCGCCAGCGCCGTAGTCGTAGATATTTCCGACTGCATCTCCGTAAAGAGCGAGCGTCGAGAAGCTACCATCCGCGTTGATGGTGTCATCTCCACCGCGAGCATGATCCAATATGTTCTTCCCGGCATCACCAAACACACCATTGGTTGAATTGAAAAGCCGGTTAAGACATCATCAGTACCGAATTGATGATCGAAAAGATTGCTGTCCGTAATTGGAATACGTTTGACCATGGTTTTCCTCCTTGAAATGACGGAAGCTTATTAGTCAAAGCGTTTATGATTGATCGTCTGTTGAGCTGCACAAGGAATTGCTTCCTGAACAAAAGCATCGGGCTCAACGGCACCTTTCAGAAGACCGTCGATGCCACAACCGGAAAACTGGATGCTGGTCAGGCTATGTCTATTGCGATCACCTAATGGCACTGCACTAAAATTGCCTACAACGTTGCATTCATAGCACCCGACCGTATCTGCGCGCATCACTCGAAGGCGATTAACTCGCATGCTGGCGGAAAATTAAACTCTTTAGTCGTCCGTTAAGAAGCCGAATTGAGCGGGGCCGGACAGGCGGGCGTGCGCCAGAGCTGGATCAGGAACAGGCACAA
>NZ_JBVVPM010000001.1:277701-394728 GCF_055811255.1 Bradyrhizobium sp. MI1.11 | reverse complement strand
CGTCGCTGCCGTTTCGTCATCTGACACCTCTTGCTGTCTAAGCTATAGGTGTCCACCGATTTAGGGGAGGCTCAGAAACTTTCCGCGGAGGGACTCTGGATTGCTTCGCTGCGCTCGCAATGACGATGTGGAGAGACCGCCCTACCCCGCCTCGTCCGTCACCATCCGCGCCACGACGCGGTCGCGGCGGATGAAATGGTGCCACAGGGCGGCGATCACGTGAAACGCGATCAAGGCGAGCAGCACATAGGCAAAGAGGATGTGGCGGTCTTCATAGACGCCCGCTGCCGCGCGGTCGGGAGCGGTGAATTGCGGCACGTGAAACAGGCCGAAGAAGTCCGAATAATCAGGTGCGTGCGCACCGGAATGCGCCCAACCGAGTATGGTGACGACGATGACGGCGAGGTAGAGCGCGCCGTGACTGACATGGGCCGCGATCTTCTGCCAGCGCGAGGTCTCGGCCGGCATGGCGGGCGTCGGGTTGATGAGGCGCCAGACCAGGCGCAGCACGGTGAGCAGCAGGATCACATAGCCGATATCGGCGTGGATCGAACGGTAGAAGAAGCGGTCGGGACGCGCCGGCATGTGGTTCATCCACCACCCGAAGCCAATCATGCCGATGATGGTCAGCGCCAGACTCCAGTGCAGCCATCGGGAAATGCTGCCCCAGCCGTTGCTGGTATTTCTGATCATGTCGGCTCTCCGGAGTTTTGCGGGCCTGTCCCTATCCGCACCGCAGTACGGCAGCTGATACCGGGACCATGCGGCAATCGCGAAATTGAATCCATCCAAATTGGCCCTCAGCGCCCCTGCCGCAAAACCGCCCCAAAAACCGAATGGTAACCATGTCCGGCTAGAGTGATCACGTGACCAATTCTCCGACGATTCTGGTGTTCGATTCCGGCCTTGGCGGGCTCACGGTCCTGCGTGAGGTCGTGGCCGCGCGCTCCGACGCGCATTACGTCTACGTCGCGGACGACGCCTTCTTCCCCTATGGCCACCACAGCGAGGACGCGATCATCGCCCGCGTGGTGCCGTTGATGGGGGAACTGATCGGCACGCACGATCCTGACCTCGTCGTCATCGCCTGCAACACGGCGTCTACCCTGGTCCTATCGCACTTACGCGCCGCTTATTCCTTGCCCTTCGTCGGCACGGTGCCGGCGATCAAGCCGGCCTGCGCGCAGTCGAGAAGCCGGCGGGTGTCGGTGCTCGGCACCAAGGGCACGGTGAAGCGCGAATACACCAAGGCACTGATCCGCGATTTCGCGCAAGGCTGCGAGGTGACGCTGGTCGGCTCGCCCGAGCTGGCCGCGCTGGCTGAAGCCGAGCTCAGCGGCTCTCCCGTCAGCGACGACGCCATCCTCGCCGAGCTCGCCCCGTGCTTCGTCGGCGATGCCGGGGACGCAGGCGCACGCACCGACACGGTGGTGCTCGCCTGCACCCATTACCCGCTGCTGCTCGACCGGCTGAAACAGCTCGCGCCCTGGCCGGTCGACTGGATCGATCCGGCGCCCGCGATCGCTCGCCGCGTCTCGGATCTGCTCGGCCCGCACACCGGCGGCATCGCGCAATCCGGCGCTGAGATGATCTTCACCTCGAACCGAGCGCATGGCCTTTCGGCCATGCTGACGCCGTTCTTCGGCGGCCGCATTCCGGCCTGACCTTGCGCCTCGACGGCGCGCTGCTAGGCTCCGCCGTCGTCGTTTCCTGCAGGTTCTTTCCCATGTCCGTCCCGACCACGCCGCTCAACCGTCTCCGCCAGCTCTGGCGCGAGGGTCGTCCCGCCTTCGGCGCGATCGCGACGATCCCGAGCGTGCAGACCGTGCAGATCATGGCGCGCTCACTCGACTGGATCATCGTCGATCTCGAGCATGGGCCGATTGGATTAACCGAAGCACATGCGATGATCGCGGCCACCACCGGCACACCGTGCACACCGCTGGTGCGGATCGCGGCGAACGAGCCATGGCTTGCGAAGGCACCGATGGACATCGGTGCCTTCGGCATCAATTTCCCGATGATCACCAATCCCGCGGAGGCCGAGAAAGCGGTGCGCAGCGTGCGCTATCCGCCACGCGGCGATCGTCTCTGGGGTCCGTTCCATGCGCCATTCCGCTGGGGCCAGTCGATGCCGGACTACATGGCCAGTGCCGACGACGAGATGATCTGCATGATCACCATCGAGCACGTCGACGCCGTCAACCGCATCGACGAGATCATGGCGACACCGGGCATCGACGTCGCCGTAATCGGCCCCGGCGATCTCGCCACCTCCATCAACAAGCGCGGCCAGATGGACGATCCGGAATTGCTGGAGCTGGTGGCGCGGGCCGAGGCCGGCATCCTCAGAAGCGGCGTGCCGATCGGCGGCGTGGCGCGCACCGCAGACCAGGCCAACGCCTTGGTGGACCGCGGCTACCGCGCGATCGCGCTCGGCTTCGACTGGTCGCTATTCCAGCGCGGCATCATGGCGGGGTTCGAGGGGATCAAGCGCTGACGGCAAAGCCGATTGCCACCTTGCCGGGAACTGCTGCGCTGCTAGGCTCAGTCGTTCCAGGGAGGAAAAAACCATGTTCAAAAAGACTTTGCTCGCTCTCGCTTTTACCGGCCTCGCTGTTGCGGCCTTCGCCCAGCAGCCCGGCATCAAACGCACCCCGCTCCAGAAGGTCGAATTTCCGGATGGCTACAACACCATCACGGCCATCGCGGAGGTCCCGGCGGGCGGCGCGGCCGGTCGCCATACCCATCCGGGCATCGAGACCGGTTACGTGCTCGAAGGCGAACTCAATCTCCTTATCGACGGGCAGCCGGAAAAGACGCTGAAAGCTGGCGATTCCTACCAGATCCCGGCAGGCGTCGTGCATGACGCCAAAGCCCACGGCGATAAGGCTATGAAAGTGCTTGGGGTTTACATCGTCGATAAGACCAAGCCGCTGGCCTCGCCGGCACCCTGATGCGGCGAACCGACCGGCCCCACGCGGGTTGGTTCGTGCTAGAGCAGGCGGCGAGCGGGAACCCCGCTCGCTGCACAAACTTTAATCAGGGGAAACCAAAGAGCGATGCGCGGGACGCCCAAGACCATTTCGCTGCCGCGTCGCCTGATTGTCGACCTCATGCACGCCTCGATGGGCGTGCCCTTCGTGTCCCTGTCCCGTTCGCTCGATATCGGCCCTCTGCTGGAGGCCCGCGCGGGCGCGATGGCGCCAGCCGGCTGGGCGGCCATGTTCGTCAAGGCTTTTGCCCTGGTCGCCAGGGACGAGCCGGTCCTGCGTACCGTCTATGCCAAATGGCCCTGGCCGTCGCTTTACGAACTGCCGAAGAGCGTGGCGTCGGTGGCCATTGCCCGGGTCGAGGGCGGCGAGGAATGCGTGATCCCGCAGCGAATCGTCGCTCCCGAGGCCATGACGCTGGCTGCGGTCGATGCCGAGATCCGGCACGCCAAGACCGCCCCGATCGACGAAATTCCCATGTTCCGCAAGATCATGCGGGCGACCCGCCTGCCGCTGCCGCTGCGGCGGCTGTCCTGGGCGATAGGACTGAATTTCGGCCGGCAGCGCGGCAACTGGTTCGGCAGCTTCGCGGTGAGCTCGGTGGCCGCCTATGGCGGTGGCGAGCTTCACCCCATCACGCCCGGACCCTTCATCGTCAGCTATGGGGTGGTCGGGCCTGACCAGACCATCCATGTCGTGATTCGTTGGGATCACCGGGTCACCGACGCCGCCCCCATCGCCCGGGTCCTGACGCGGCTGGAACAGGTCCTGAACACTGAAATCGCTGCCGAATTGCGGGCGGCCGGGTCAAAGCCGATCCGGGCGGTCGGAACGTGATTCCAGGCCATTCGCATTGACAGCGAGCCCCAAATCCCCCTAAAAGCCGCTTGCTCGCGGGCCGATTTCGGCCCGCGAAGCGTTTCGCGACCCGTGGTCCTGTCCCTTAAGCTTTGGGGATCGGACCTGTCAGTGCCGGGCTAGCCCGTCACACAGGAGGGCGCGTTTCCTCAAACCAAGTACCTGAAGAGGACGCGATGACTAAGCGCAGTGAGGCGAAGTACAAACTCGATCGCCGTATGGGCCAGAACATCTGGGGCCGCCCGAAGAGCCCCGTGAACCGCCGCGAATACGGCCCCGGCCAGCACGGCCAGCGCCGCAAGGGCAAGCTCTCCGACTTCGGCGTGCAGCTGCGCGCCAAGCAGAAGCTGAAGGGTTACTACGCCAATATCTCCGAGCGTCAGTTCCACAGCATCTATGTCGAAGCCAGCCGCCTCAAGGGTGATACCGGCGAGAACCTGATCGGCCTGCTCGAGCGCCGTCTCGACGCGGTCGTGTACCGCGCCAAGTTCGTCTCGACGATCTTCGCCGCGCGCCAGTTCATCAATCACGGCCACGTCAAGGTGAACGGCCGCAAGGTCAACATCTCGAGCTATCTGGTCAAGCTCGGCGATGTGATCGAGGTCAAGGAATCCTCCAAGCAGCTCGCTCACGTTCTCGAAGCCAGCCAGCTCTCCGAGCGTGACACCCCCGACTATCTCGAAGTCGACCACGGCAAGATGACCGCGAAATACATTCGCATCCCGCACCTCTCGGACGTGCCGTTCCCGGTGCAGATGGAGCCGCATCTGGTCGTCGAATTCTATTCGCGCTGATAGTCGGCAGATCAATCGCTCAAAGGCCCCGGTTCTCCGGGGCCTTTTTGTTTGATAGCATGCCTTCGATGTCTCGCACGGCCGACCAGTTCGCCAACACTCTGCCTTCGGCAGCGCCGACTAAAGCGGCGCTTCGAGCATGGGAGGCCCTCTCCCGCGACGAGCAGATCTGCCGATATCAGGGGCTGCTCGCTCTGCCTGATTGCAATATCTTTACGGCCGACACGCCAGGCGAAATCCTTCTCGCCGCGCGGCAGCGCGTCACTCAACGTTCTCGTGGCTAGTTCAGGTCCTTGAGAAACGCACGCAATACGTCGCAACGATTCGACTAGGTGAAATGACGAGACCAGCCATGCTCTACACCCCTTCCCCGATCGATCCCAAGGCGCCGCCGGTGCGCATCAATTTGCTCTCGGACACACAGACCAAGCCGACACCTGCGATGCGCGAGGCGATGGCGCGGGCGGAGGTCGGCGACGAGCAGGTCGGCGACGATCCGACCGTGAACGCCCTGTGTGCGCGCGTCGCCGAGCTGCTCGGCAAGGAAGCCGCGGTGTACATGCCGTCAGGCACGATGTGCAACGTCACCGCGACGCTGGTGCATTGCCGCCCCGGCGACGAGATCCTCGCGCATGAAAGCGCGCACATCATCGCGCGCGAAGGCGGGGCGCATGCCGCGATCGGCGGCTTCCAGGTCACGCAATTGAAGGGACCCGACGGCCAGTTCACGCCGGAGACGTTCCGCAAAGCGCTGCATCCGCGCACCCGCTACCAACCGCCGCAGACCGTGGTCAGCGTCGAGCAGACCGCCAATATCGGCGGCGGCACGATCTGGAAGAAGGCCGCGCTCGACGAGATCGTCGCGATCGCGAAACAATATGGCCTCGTCACCCACATGGACGGCGCGCGCCTGCTCAACGCCACTGTCGCGAGCGGCATCTCGCCGCGCGACATGACCGCGGGCTGGGATTCGGCCTGGATCGACTTCTCGAAAGGCTTGGGCGCGCCGATCGGCGGCGTGCTGGCGGGCTCGCGCGCCTTCATCGATGCGGTCTGGCAGTGGAAGCAGCGGCTCGGCGGCTCGATGCGACAGGCTGGAATCTGTGCCGCGGCCTGCATCTACGCGCTCGACCATCACGTCGAGCGGCTTGCCGACGATCACGCCAATGCGCGCGCTCTCGCCCGCGGGTTGTCGCAGATCGCAGGCGTCGAGGTGCAGGAGCCCGAGACCAACCTGGTGTTCTTCAAGCCCGATGGTGCCGGCATTCCCGGCGACAAGATGGTCGCGGCGCTGCGCCAGCGCGGCGTCACGCTTGCGATGATGGACGGCCGCATCCGCGCCTGCACCCATCTCGACGTCAATGCGGCCCAGGTCGAGGAAACGATCGGCTACGTCCGAGAGATCGTGCGCGGAGCGTAGGCCCCGTAGCCCGGGTGAGCGCAGCGATACCCGGGACTTCACTCGCAGGGTCCCGGATGTCGCTGCGCTCATCCGGGCTACGCAAACCGCAAAAAGACTCTACCGCCCCATCGCCTGGTAGATCAGCGTCTTCAGCGCCAGTTGAATCCGGCCACGCTGCGTCGGGGTCTGCACCATGAAGATCCCGAACAGGTCGTCCTCGGGATCGATGAAGAAGAACGTGCCGCCGACGCCGTCCCAGCGATATTCGCCGAGCGGCCACGCCGTCCCAGGGGGCACCGAGGTGCGCACGGCGAAGCCGAGTCCGAAGCCGGAAGATCCACCCGGATAATAGTTCTGGTCGCGCGCGATCTTCGTCTCCGGCCCGATATGATCCGAGGCCATCAGCGCGATGGTCTCCGGCTTGAGATAGCGTCGGCCCTCATAAGTGCCGCCGTTGAGCAGCATCTGTGCGAAGCGGGCGTAGTCGCCTACCGTGCCGACCATGCCGCCGCCGCCCGATTCCCAGGTCGCGGGCCGCCTGATGTCGCGGAGCTGCGTCGTCGGATTGATGTAGCGATCCTCCGGCATCGGCTCGGCGATGCGCGGGAATTTGGCAGGATCTGCGACGAAGAAAGCCGTCTCGGTCATGCCCAGCGGATCGAGCAGCCGCTCCTTCTCGAATTGCAGCAGCGTCTTTCCCACGATGATTTCGACGACGCGGCCGAGCACGTCGGTGGAATAGCCATAGTCCCACACCGTGCCCGGCTGCTCGACCAGGGGCAGCGTGGCGACCTTGGCGGCGAATTCGGCGTTGGTCAGATTGCTGTTGAAGAGATTGGCGTCCGCATAGAGCTCGCGCACCATGCCGCCGCCGTAATAGCCGTAAGGCAGCCCTGAGGTGTGGCGCAGCAGATCCTTGATTGTGATGGGTCGCTCCGGCGGCTCCAGCGCCAGCGCGACCTTGCCGTCCTCGGCCTTCTTCTCGATGCCGACCTTCATGCCGGAAAAGGCCGGAATGTATTTCGAGACCGGATCGTCGAGCGAAAGTCTGCCCTCCTCGACCAGCATCATCGCCATCACGGAAGTGACCGGCTTCGACATCGAGTAGAGGCGGAAGATCGTGTCCGCGCTCATCGAAATTTCGGTCGCGACGTCGCGGACGCCGAAATTCTGGTAATACACCGGCTTGCCGTGCTGCTGAAGCAGCAGGATGGCGCCGGGGATCTTGCCGGTGGCGACCTCGTTGCGGATGTAGTCGGAAACCTTCGCCAGCCCCGCGGGCGAGAGCGTGCGGACCGCAGGTCTCTCGGAACCCGCCTTCGCAACGATGCCGCCGGCGAGAAGAACGAGTGCCGCGATCAATGCGCGGCGCCCGAACATGTCAATTCTCCATCGCTTCATAGACCAGCTGCTTCAATGTCCGCTGCACGCGCTGGCGCTCGGTCGGGGTCTGCTCCAGCAGCACGAAGAACATGTCCTGCTTGGGATCGATCACGAAATAGCAGCCGGAGGCGCCGTCCCATTTCAATTCGCCGAGATCGCCGGGCGGCGGCGGTTTTGCGTTGCCGGGATCGGTGCGGACCGCAAGTCCGAGACCGAAGCCGAAGCCATCGCCGGGGAAGTAGAAATAATCGCGATCGACGCCCGACTTGGGGCCAATCTGGTCGGTGGCCATCAGCTTGAACGTCTCGGGTTTGAGAATGGTCTTGCCGTCGAGGCTGCCGCCGTTGAGCAACATCTGCGTAAAGCGCTCATAATCCGCCATGGTCGTAACCATACCGCCGCTGGCGAACTGGATCTTTTTGACGACCGTCGGATCATTGATCCGCCCGACCCGGAAATCACTGTCGTTCGGCACCGGCTGCGCCAGCAGCTTCTGCTTGTCGGGATCGGTGACGAAGAAGCCGGTGTCGACCATGCCGAGGGGGTCGAGCAGCTTCTCCCGCTCGATCTCGATGAGCGGCTTGCCGGCCGCGACTTCCATGACCCGCGCCAGGATGTCGGTGGAATGGCCGTATTGCCACAGCGCGCCCGGCTGGTTGTGCAGCGGAAGTTTTGCGATGCGCTCGGCGAACTCGGCGAGGTCGAAATCGCCGGCATAGATGTTGGCTTCGCGATAGGCCTTGCGGACCAGGCTGTCGCCGTAGAAGCCGTAGGTGACGCCCGAGGTGTGCGTCATCAAATCGTGCACCGTCATCGGCCGGTTCGGCGGCACGAGCTCGAGCGACTTGGTGCCGTCCTCGGCTTTCTTCTCGACGCCGACTTTCACATTGGCAAAGGACGGAATGTATTTCGAGACGGGATCGTCGAGCTTGATCGTACCTTCCTCGATCAACTTCACTGCGACGACGGACGTGATCGCCTTGCTCATCGAGAACAGGCGGAAGATCGTCTTGTCGGTGATCGGCGCCTTGCTGACCGCGTCCTGCACGCCGAAGACTTCGTGGTAGACCGGCTTGCCATGTTGCTTGATGAGCACATTTGCGCCGGCGATCTTGCCGGTCGCGACCTCGTTCTTGAAGAACTCGGTGACTTTGGCGAGCTTGTCCTGGTTGAAATGCGCGCCGGCCGGAATCTCGTAGGTGCCCTCCGCCCGCGCGAACGACATCGTACCCAACGATACAAGCGCGGCGCAGACCAGCGCGCGCAGTCCAGACTGTGAAATCATATCCCCTCCCCGGAACATGGCCCGGCGGAGTGTACCGACCACGTCATCAGGCACAAGGGCCGCCGTACTGCGCCAAAACGTCCGCGTGCAGAGCCGCGCTCTTTTCCGAGAAACAACAAAATATGACGTCGGCGACCAGCGGCGCGGCCTGCAGGGCTTCAATGGTCGCATGGACCGCAATCTTCGCGGCCTGGTCGGCCGGAAAGCCGTAAACCCCGGTCGAAATCGCGGAGAACGCCACGGACGTCAGCTGATTGGCCTCACAGAGCTCGAGCGCACGGCGATAACAGGAGCCCAGCGCCTCTGCCTCGCCGCGAGTGCCCCCGTGCCAGACCGGGCCGACCGCATGGATCACATGGCGCGCAGGAAGAAGGTAACCCTTGGTGATCTTGGCATCGCCGGTCGGGCATCCTCCGAGCTTCCGGCACTCGGCGAGAAGCTCGGGCCCGGCCGCCCGATGGATCGCGCCATCCACGCCGCCCCCACCCAGGAGCGACGTGTTGGCCGCGTTGACGATGGCGTCAACGCTCAGCGTGGTGATGTCAGCAACGATGACCTTGAGCTCCGCGCCGCCGATCCGGCGCGTCAGCTGGGTCATGTATCAGGCCGCGACAGCGACGCCCTTTTCGGAGAAGAGCTGCTGCAATTCACCAGCCTGGAACATCTCGCGGACAATGTCGCAGCCGCCGACGAACTCGCCCTTCACATAGAGCTGCGGAATGGTCGGCCAGTTCGAATAGTCCTTGATGCCGTTGCGCAGTTCGGCGGATTCGAGAACGTTGAGGCCCTTATAGCCGACGCCGATGTGGTCGAGAATCTGGACGACCTGGCCGGAGAACCCGCATTGCGGAAATTGCGGTGTGCCCTTCATGAACAGAACCACGTCGTTCGACTTCACTTCGTTGGCGATAAATTCCTCGATGCTCATATCCGTGTCCTTCTGGGCGGAGCCCACTCCAATCGCTTCGGGCTGGCTCAGCCGATTTAACCCGATCCCTGCCTATATATGTAGCCCAAACCGTTGTGCATCCAAAGTAAAATGGCGGCGAGCGGCCCCTGGGCGGACCGCTCTCGGCAGCAGCGGCCCATTGCATGATGCCACGAATATCATCGCCAGGGAGGACTTTCATACCGTCACGGAGCCCCTATCTAGGACGAACCCGGCGTTTTGGAACCCGGCAACGCCAACAACGTTCTCTTGTCCTGTCTGGAGAAAAACGTGACGAAACAAGCCTCCGCTACGGCCCCCGCCCCGTCACCGTCGGCCGATTTGGGCGGCCTTGCCCAGAGGCTGGAGGACGCGTTTCTCACCGTCCGCGACGAGACCGAGCGCAGGGCCGCGCCGCTGTCGCCGGAGGACCAGCAGATCCAGTCCATGCCGGACGCGAGCCCGACGAAATGGCACCGGGCGCACACCACCTGGTTCTGGGAGCAGTTCGTGCTCGGCGAGCACTGTGCGGGCTACCAGCCCTTTCACCCTGACTTCGCTTTCCTGTTCAATTCCTATTACGTCAGCGCCGGTCCGCGCCATTCCCGCAATCACCGCGGCGACATCACCCGCCCGAGCGCCGATCAGGTCGGCGCCTATCGAAAATATGTCGACGCTGCCGTCGTGAAATTCTTCCGCGACGCCGGCGAGGACAAGCTTCGCGAGATCGCGCCGCTGGTCGAGGTCGGCCTCAATCACGAGCAGCAGCATCAGGAATTGATGGTCACTGACATCCTGCACGCTTTCGCGCAGAACCCGATCCCGCCGGCCTATGATCCGGACTGGCGCTTCCCGGCCGCGACGCCGGCCAGTGAGGATTGGCTGACGCTGAACGAAGGCATCCACACCGTCGGTCACGTGGATGACAGTTTTCATTTCGACAACGAGAAGCCGGCGCATCGCGCCCTCGTCGGCCCGGTCAAGCTCGCGCGCAATCTCGTCACCAATGGCGAATGGCTCGCCTTCATGCGGGACGGCGGCTACCGGACCGCAACGCTGTGGCTGATGGACGGTTTTGCAGCCGTCAACAACGAGGGCTGGGACGCCCCCGGCCATTGGCGCGAGATCGACGGCCAATGGCATGTGATGACGCTGGCCGGCCTCAAGCCGGTCGATCCTGACGCGCCCGTCTGCCACGTCAGCTATTACGAGGCTGACGCCTTTGCGCGCTGGGCCGGAAAACATCTGCCGACCGAGATGGAGTGGGAGGTCGCGGCCCGCGCGGGCCAGCTCAACGATGCCTTCGGCATCGTCTGGCAGTGGACGCGATCGTCCTACTCGCCGTACCCCGGCTATCGCGCCATCGAAGGCGCGCTCGGCGAATACAACGGCAAGTTCATGGTCAACCAGCTGGTGCTGCGCGGCTCTTCGCTTGCAACCCCGGAGGGGCACAGCCGTATCACCTATCGTAACTTCTTTTATCCGCACCACCGCTGGCAATTCACGGGACTGCGGCTCGCCGACTACGAGTAAAATTCTCATCCGACGACAAATGCGCGCCGGACAGCGCGTTCAGGAGAGTATCATGAATGTGCACGCCAGCGCTTTGGCCGAAGCCCATCTTCCCGACGAACAAACCACCGCCTTCGCGCGCGAGGCCATTGAGGACCTCTCGCAGCAGCCCAAAAAGCTGTCGCCGAAGTATTTCTATGATGCGGCCGGATCGGAATTGTTCGAAGCGATCACACGGCTGCCGGAATATTACCCGACGCGCACGGAGCTGGCGATCCTGAAGGAGCGGGGCAGCGAGATCGCAAAGATCATTCCGGAGCACGCCGCCCTCGTCGAATTCGGCGCAGGCGCGACCACAAAGGTCCGCCTGCTGCTCAACCAGTGCAAGTTCGCGGCCTATGTGCCCGTCGACATCTCTGGCGACTTCCTCACGGCGCAGGCAAACGGCCTGAAGCGGGATTTTCCGTCACTCGGCATCTACCCGGTGGCGGCCGACTTCACCACGCCGTTTGAGCTGCCCAAGGCGGTGGCGACGATGCCCAAGGTCGGGTTCTTCCCGGGCTCGACCATCGGCAATTTCGAGCCGCATGAAGCGCAGGCCTTCCTGAAGAGCGCGCGCGCCATCCTGGGCCGGGGTGCGCAGATGATCATCGGCGCCGACCTCGAGAAGGAGGAGCGTCTGCTCCACGACGCCTATAACGATGCCGCCGGCGTCACCGCGCGCTTCAACCTCAATGTGCTGGTGCGGATCAACCGCGAGCTCGGCGGCAATTTCGACCTCTCCGCCTTCACCCATCGCGCGATCTACAATCGCGAGCGGCACCGCATCGAGATGCACCTGATCAGCAAGAAGAGCCAGACCGTGCGCCTGCTCGGCACCAGCTTTTCGTTCCGCGCGGGCGAGAGCATCCACACCGAGAACAGCTACAAATACAGCCTCGAGCGTTTTGCCGCGCTGGCGCAGGGCGCGGGCTGGCGTGTGCGTGAGAGCTGGACCGATGCCGCGAAGATGTTCTCGGTGCACGCGCTGGAGGCGGCGGAGTAGAAATTCCTCCGTTTCCTGCGGCGCATCCTTCGAGACGCCCGCCTTAGGCGGGCTCCTCAGGATGAGGACGGTATCCGTGGCAGCAGTTTCGACGGGCACCGGCGCTGATTAGCCTCATCCTGAGGAGACCGCGGGGCGGTCGTCTCGAAGGACGAGGCGTTCAAGTCAGGCGCTACCGCGGTCCGTGCTCTGATGCTCCTCGGCTTCTTCCGGCGTCGATCCCAGCGAAACCGACTCCCATACCGCAACAACGATCATGATCACCGTCGCGGCGACCGACAGCCATAGCGGGGACAGCTCGGCGGCGAACCACGACAGCGCCGCGAGCGCGATGATGCCAATCCCATGCGAGAGCTGGAGGAAGCCGCGGATCGCGTGCTTGAACAGGATGGTGCCGACCAGGAACAGCAAGGGACCGCCGATCGTGCTCACGATGGTCCGGATATCTGAATGCCCGACCGGATGCTTCAGCACGAGCTCGTCGGAGACCGCGGTCAGGATGATGCCAGCGACGATCGGCATGTGCAGATAGGTGTAGGCGAGCCGCGCCAACCGGCCGGATTCGGCGGATTTCGAGATGCGCTCGGCGCCGGCCTCGGCGCCCTTGTGGAAATAGACCCACCACATCGCAATGCTGCCGACCAGCGCGGAGACGAAGGCCAAAATGTTGTCCGCGGTCCAGTCCAGCTCGGCAAAGGTCGCGCCGTTGACGACGACGGCCTCGCCAAGCGCGATGATGACGAACAGCGAGCAGCGCTCGGCCATATGGCCGCCCTCGACTGCCCAGGCCTCGACCGACGAGAAGCCCAGCTTGGGGACCCAGAAGCGCACCGCCGGCGAGATGTACTCGATCGTCAGTGCCACGATCCAGAACCACAGCCGCGCCTCGTCATGGGTGAGGCCGCCGAGGATCCAGAAGATCGCGGAGACCGAGAGCCACGTCAGGATGCGGATTGCATTGTGCCGGACCGCAGTTCGATGCCGCGGCGTTGCAAACATCCAGAAGGCTGTGCGCCCGACCTGCATCGTTGCGTAGGCGATCGCGAACCACAGGCCCCGCCCCTCGAACGCGGTCGGGATCGTCGTGGACAGCACGAGACCGCCCAGCATCATCAGGAAGATCAGGATCCGGACCGGCGTCCGTTCGGGATCGAGCCAGTTGGTGACCCAGGCGGTGTAGACCCACACCCACCATACCGCGAGAAACAGCACCGCGACATGCACCGCACCGAGCGGCGTGAAATGGTGCAGCAATGTGTGCGAGACCTGCGTGATCGCGAAGACGAAGACCAGGTCGAAGAACAGCTCGGCATTGGTGACGCGGCTGTGCTGGTTTGGCAGGATGACGCGAAACATCGCGCCGCGCGGATTGTCCGCAGCCATCGTCATCCCCCCGTCACGAGCAGATCAGGCGCCCGGCACACCGGTTTGCAGCGCCAGCGCATGCAGCACGCCGCCCATCTGGCCGCGCAGGGACTGATAGACGATCTGGTGCTGCTGGACGCGGGACTTGCCGCGGAAGGTTTCCGAGATCACGGTCGCGGCATAGTGATCGCCGTCCCCGGCGAGGTCACGGATGGTCACCTCGGCATCGGGGATCGCCGCCTTGATCATCGCCTCGATATCGTGGGCGTCCATTGGCATTCGGGTCGTGCTCCTGTCTCGGCTGCAATCAGCCTTGTCGTCGAATCGCTGCCGGGGTCCGGATATGCAAAGCCGGCGGGCCCAAACTTAGCGTGAACGGCCTTCTACGTCACGCCTTCCGGCACTATATCGGTGATCCGATCTGGATAAAGCCACGACAAAGTGCCGCGCGCGGCAGAGTGATCGAAAAAGGCGTGAAATCATGAAGCTTCCAGGGCCCGACCACCCCATCACCATCACCCCAAATCCCAGGCGCGTCCGCGTCACGGCCGGCGATATCGTGATCGCCGAGACCACCAAGGCGCTGACGCTGAAAGAGGCGAAATATCCGGCGGTGCAATATGTGCCGCGACAGGACGCCAATATGGCGCTGCTGGAGCGCACCGACCGTGTCACCCATTGCCCCTACAAAGGGGATGCGAGCTATTACAGCGTCAAGGCCGACGGCAAGACGCTGGATAACGCGATCTGGACCTATGAGGCGCCCTTTCCCGCGATGACCGAGATTTCGGGCCATCTCGCCTTCTATCCGGACAAGGTGAAGATCGAGGAAGTGGGGTAAGCCCACATAGGGCCTGCTGTCATGGCCGGGCTCGTCCCGGCCATCCACGTTCTTGGCTGCCGCGGATACAAAGGACGTGGATGCCCGGGACAAGCCCGGGCACGACGACTGGGAATGCTGACGCGAGCCCCGCTACGCCCTGAATATCGTGAGCCCCAGGATCAGTAGCACCAGGAAAATCGCGACGAACACGTAGAACAGGAAGCGGGCGATGTCGGCGGAGGCGGCCGAGATGCCGGTGAAGCCGAGCACGCCGGCCACGATCGAGACAAGTAGGAAGATCAGCGCCCATTTCAGGATCGTCATCGCCAGCTCCGAAATTGTACCGCTTGCCGCGGTCCCAAGCCCTTTTGGCGAACGCTAACTTCGTCGCAGGGAACTGGTTCCTAGCGGTCTCGAGACCTGCGGGCGTCCCAAACGACCCTTGCTGAATCCGGTTCCCGGCGGCAAAGTCCGGCCGGGGGCGGAAAGCGCGACCGGGGCGGCCACGATGACGATGTCACATTCAGCGACGATCGGCGCAGAGGCGCACGCAGTGCCGAAGGCCAAGGCGCGCAATCTGTCGCTCGATCGCGCCCGCACCTTCCTCACGCTGGTGGTGCTGCTGCACCACGCCGTCATTCCCTACACCTATTTCGGGCACACCGATCCGGCGTCCTGGATCGGCTTCGACATCGTCGTGCTGGCCACCGACAGCTTCTTCATGGCCATGTTCTTCTTCCTGTCAGGACTGTTCACCTGGCCGGGCATCGCGCGCAAGGCGCCGTCAGTTTTTCTCCGCGACCGCCTGTTGCGGCTCGGGCTGCCGTTCGCGATCGCGGCGTTCACCGTGATTCCCCTCGCCTATTACGCGATCGCACTGCGGCACGATCCCGGGCTGAGCTTCACGGCGTTCTGGTGGAAGACGATCACGGTTGGCCCGTGGCCGAGCGGCCCGATCTGGTTCGTGTGGGTGCTGCTGGCGTTCGACCTGACCGCGAGCCTGCTCTACCGGGTCTCCGCGCATCTGGTCGACCCGGGCAACCGCGTGTCGCTACGCGGATTCGACCAGCCGGCCGTATTCTGGCTGCTGCTCGTCGTCGTCACGACAATCGCCTACGTGCCGGCGCTGCTCTATTTCGGCGGAAGCAAATGGTTCGAGCTCGGGCCGTTCTCGGTGCAGGCGAGCCGCATCCTGCTCTACTTCGCCTATTTCTTCATCGGCGTCAGCGTTGGAGCGGCGAACTTCGATCGCGGCATCCTCAGCGCCGGCGGCCAGTTGCCGAAACAACGCTGGCTCTGGGTGATCGCCACGCTGATCCCCTACTGCCTGATGTGGGGCATGATCTACATCAAGCGCGAAGTTCTGGGCAATCCAGACCCGCAGCCGCACTGGTATCAGGCGATCTACGGCACGTTCTTCGTGCTGTTCTCAGGCTCGATCCTGCTCGCGATCCTCGCCTTCTTCCTGCACCAGAAGTCGCCGGGCCCGAACCTGCTCGACCGCATGCAGGCGGATGCCTACGGCATCTTCCTGGTGCACTACCCGATCGCGTTGTGGATCCAGTACGCACTGTACGACTACAGCTGGCCTGCGATCGTGAAAGCCACGATCGGCTTCGTGCTCACGGTGATCCTGAGCTGGGGACTGACGGCGGGCTTGCGGAAGATTCCGGGGGCGTCGCACGTGCTGTGAGGCACGATACCCGTAGCCCGGATGAGCATAGCGATATCCGGGAAACCTCACGACAAAGACCCGGATGTCGCTTCGCTCATCCGGGCTACCGGTTCAGCGCCTCAGGCCGCTTTCCCGCCCATATACTCCGGCAGCCAGCGCTCGAACGATGCCCTGAGCGTGTCGATCGCAACAGGCGCTTCGCCCGCGATCGCGATCGCGTCGCCGCCGGTGGTACCGATCCGCACGCAGGGCACCTCGCAGCCGCGCATCTTGGCGAGCACGCGGCCGGCTTCCGTCTCAGGCACGGTGACGAGATAGCGCGCCTGGTCCTCGCCGAACCAATAGGCCTGAGGCACCAACGCGGTCGGCGCCGCCAGCAGCTTTGCGCCGATGCCGCTCGCCATCGCCATCTCGGCCAGCGCGATCAGAAGACCGCCGTCGGAGAGATCGTGCACGGCGGTCGCAGTGCCCGCATGGATCATGCCGCGCACGCAGTCGCCGTTGCGCTTCTCGGCTGCGAGATCGACCGGCGGCGGCGCCCCCTCCTCGCGACCGCAGATGTCGCGCAGGTAAACGGACTGACCGAGCCAGCCGTGAGTTTCGCCGATCAGGAGGATCGCCTCGCCTTCGGCCTTGAAGGCGAGCGAGGCCGACTTGGTGAAGTCGTCGAGCAGGCCGACGCCGCCGATGGAGGGCGTCGGCAGGATCGCGCGGCCGTTGGTCTCGTTGTAGAGCGAGACATTGCCGGAGACGACCGGGAAGTCGAGCGTGCGGCAGGCTTCCGAGATGCCCTTCAGGCAGCCGACGAACTGGCCCATGATCTCGGGCCGCTCGGGATTGCCGAAATTGAGATTGTCGGTGATCGCAAGCGGCTTGCCGCCGACCGCAGTGATGTTGCGCCAGGCTTCCGCCACGGCCTGCATGCCGCCTTGATAAGGATCGGCCTCGCAATAGCGCGGCGTCACGTCGACGGTCAGCGCGAGGCCCTTCGGGCCGTCCTGCACGCGCACCACCGCGGCATCGCCGCCGGGACGCTGCATGGTGTTGCCGAGAATGACGTGGTCGTACTGCTCCCAGACCCAGCGCTTGCTGCACATGTCGGGCGTGCCGATCAGCTTTTCGAGCGCGGCACCGAGATTCATCGGCGCCGCCACTTCGCGCGCATGCACGACAGGCAAAGCGGCGGAGGGGACATGCGGGCGGTCATAGAGCGGCGCCTCGTCGCCGAGTTCCTTGATCGGCAAATCGGCCATGACGTCGCCGCCATGCTTGACCACAAAGCGCTTGCTCGGCGTGGTGTAGCCGACCACGGCGAAATCGAGGCCCCACTTCTTGAAGATCGCCTCGGCCTCTTTCTCCTTCTCGGGCTTGAGCACCATGAGCATGCGCTCCTGACTCTCCGAGAGCATCATCTCGTAGGCGCTCATGCCGATCTCGCGCGTCGGCACCGCATCGAGATCGAGATCGACGCCGAGATCGCCCTTGGCGCCCATCTCGACCGCCGAACAGGTCAGACCCGCCGCGCCCATGTCCTGGATCGCGATGACGCAGCCCTTCTCCATGATCTCGAGGCAGGCCTCTAACAGCAGCTTTTCGGCAAAGGGATCGCCGACCTGGACGGTCGGGCGCTTCTCTTCGGACTTGTCGTCGAACTCGGCCGAGGCCATCGAGGCGCCGTGGATGCCGTCGCGGCCGGTCTTGGAGCCGAGATAGACGATCGGCATGTTCACGCCGGAGGCGGCGGCATAGAAGATCTTGTCGGTGTCGGCGAGGCCGACCGCCATCGCGTTGACGAGAATGTTGCCGTCATAGCGGGTGTGGAAGCGGACCTGACCACCGACCGTCGGCACGCCGAAGGAATTGCCATAGCCGCCGACCCCGGCGACGACGCCGGAGACGAGATGCCGCGTCCTGGCATGCTCCGGTGCGCCAAAGCTCAGCGCATTGAGGCAGGCGATCGGGCGCGCGCCCATCGTAAAGACGTCGCGCAAGATGCCGCCGACGCCGGTGGTCGCGCCCTGGTACGGCTCGATGTAGCTCGGGTGGTTGTGGCTCTCCATCTTGAAGACCACGGCCTGGCCGTCGCCGATGTCGATCACGCCGGCATTCTCGCCCGGGCCCTGGATCACCCAGGGCGCCTTGGTCGGCAGGCCCTTCAGATGGAGGCGCGAGGATTTGTACGAGCAGTGCTCGTTCCACATCGCCGAGAAGATGCCGAGCTCGGTGAAAGTTGGCTCCCGCCCGATCAGCTTCAGAATGCGCTCATACTCGTCCGGCTTGAGCCCGTGGGCGGCAATAAGCTCGGGAGTGATCTTGGGTTCGTTCTTCATGGATTCGAGGCTTTCGACGGCGGTGGGCCGTTCTTAGGAACATCGGACGGCTTGGAAAAGCCCTTTATGGCGCATTTTCCCGCTGTCCCACGTTTTGCGGCCGGGGGCTGCGGGAACAGGAATTGCACAGCGTGGACAGATCGGATTTAAGGGCAAACGACTCGCAATTGAAGGCCCATTTCCTTGCACGAATTGACCAAAGCGCCCCCGCCCCGCCGCCCCGACCTCCACGTCGCCACCGATGGGGAATTCCAGGGCTGGCGAACCTGGATTCGCGACAGTTTTGAGAGCCATATCGGCCCGTTCTGGCACAGGATCGAGGACGACGGCAGCGTCCGCTCGGCGTTCCGGGTCGAGGAGAAGCACCTCAACGGCTCCGGAAACGTCCATGGCGGCTGCTTCATGGCATTCTCCGACTATTGCCTGTTCGCGATCGCCACCCACGAGCTGGATGGGCCGGCCGTGACCACCAATTTCGCCTGCGACTTCCTCGACGCGGCACGCGAAGGCGAGCTGATCGAATGCGTCGGCGAGGTCTCCCGCGCCGGCGGCTCGTTGATCTTCCTGCGCGGCAAGCTGACATCAGGCGGGCGGCCCCTGTTCACCTTCTCCGGCACGATCAAGCGGGTGAAGCGGAAGCCGGCACCACAGCCAAACGCATAGCTCGCCGCCTTCCCTTTTGGCGCCCCGTCGCCCAGACTTGGGTCCAGCGCTGTCGCGCCGGGAGCAACACCAAGGTGCCGGAGAGCACACCGCCGACGGGTCGCGCCTCGGCCTCGCCGCTGCCGTCCATGCCCGCCACCAGCGCGCGCAACTGGCGTGACTATGCGCTGCTGGTCGCGCTGGCCTGCTGCTGGAGCTCAACCTATCCGCTGGCCAAGCTCGCGCTGGATACGATCCCGCCTGTGACCTTCATCTCGGCGCGCTCGCTGATCGCGGCCGCCTTCCTGTTCGCGATCCTGTGGATGCGCGGCGTCAGGATTCCGACCGATGCGAAGGCCTGGAAGCTGTTCGCGACCCAGCAATTGATCAACTCGACCTTTCCGTTCCTGATCATCACCTGGTCTCAGCAATATGTGCCGGCGTCGAACACGGTGGTGCTGGCCTCGACCACGCCGATCTTCGCCTTCCTGATCACCTCGCTGATCACGCGGCACGAGCCGGCAACGCTGCTGAAGCTCTTGGGCGCGATTCTCGGACTTGCCGGTACCATCGTCATCGTCGGCCTTGATGCGCTGCGCGGCTTCGGGAGCGAGATCGTGGCGGAGATCGCCATCCTGCTCGCCACCATCTCGTTCGCCTGCGCCACGATCTTCGGCCTGCGGCTGTCCGAATACGATCCGATGGTGGTGGCGGCCGGCTCGCTGCTGTTCGGCGGCCTCGTGCTGCTGCCGCCTTCACTGATCATCGACCAGCCCTGGACGTTGCACCCGACGCCGACCGCGATCACAGCCACCATCGTCATGGGCATCGTCTCCAGCGCCCTGGGGCTGATGCTGTTCTACATGTGCCTGGGACGGCTCGGCACGCTGACCACGAACGCGCAAGGCTATTTGCGCATCCCGATCGGCGTCGGCCTCTCCGTGCTGCTGCTCGGCGAGAGCGTGCCCTCGAACCTGGCGCTGGGCCTGGTGCTGGTCATGGCGGGCGTCGCCGCGATGACGGTGCCGACGGAACGGCTGAAACGACGCTAGCTATTACTTGGCGTCGTCCGCCAGCATCTTGCGATACTTCTCGACGTCGCGCGTCACGAGCTTCTGAAGCACCTCGGGCGTGTGCTCGTCGGGATCGGGTGCCACGGTCGAAAGATCGGCGAACCGTTTCTTCACCGCGTCGGTTTCCACGGCCGTACGCGCGGCGGCATTCAGCTTGGCGATGACCGCCGGCGGGGTGCCCTTGGGCGCGAACAGGCCGTTCCAGCCCTGCGCTTCGAATTCGGGCAGGCCGGCTTCGGCTGACGTCGGCAGGTCGGGCACTGTGGCGAGCCGGACGGTCGAGCCGACCACGAGCCCGCGCGCCAGCTTCTCGTTGATCGACTGCGAGACGGAGGCTGCCGCATCGCAGACGCCGTCGATCTGGCCGCCGATCGCGTCGGTGAGCGCGGGCGCGGCGCCGCGATAGCCGACCAGCGTCGCGTCGATCCCGGCGGCTGTGACGAAGCTCTTGCAGATCAGGTAATTCGAAGAGCCGACGCCGGCATGGCCGAGATTGATCTTGCCCGGATTGGCCTTGGCGTAGGCGATGAACTCTTTCAGGTCCTTTGCCGGAAAATCTTTGCGCACGGCGATGATGCCGAACGTCTTCGCCACCATGGCGATCGGCACGAAGGAGTCCGGCGTGAACGGCAGTTTTGGATAGATCGTATAAGTCGCGGCGTTGGTACCGGCATTGCCGATCGCAATGGTGTAGCCGTCGGGCTCGGCGCGGGAGGCACGCGCCAGTGCGGTCGATCCGCCGGCGCCGGCGACGTTCTCGATCACGATGGTCTGGCCGAGCGCGATGCCCATCTGCTCGGCAACGGTGCGCGCGATCACGTCGGAGGTGCCGCCAGCCGCGAACGGCACGATCATGGTGACGGGACGCTTGGGGAAATCCTGCGCGAGCGCGGCTGTCGCGAACGTAACGACGGCGACAGCGGCCGGCAGCCGCTTCAGCACGAACGCAATCACGCGGCTTTTTCCAGATGCGCGGTGAGGCCAGCGAACAGACCGCGGCCGTCGGTGCAGCCCATGATGTCTTCGACGTGGTTTTCCGGATGCGGCATCATGCCGAGCACGTTGCCCTTGTCGTTCACGATGCCGGCGATGGATTGCGCGGCGCCATTGATGTTGCTGACATCGTCGATCGTGCCGTCGGCCGAGCAGTAGCGGTACAGCACGCGACCCTCGCCTTCGAGCCGCTTGATAGTCTCCGCGTCCGCCGCATAATTGCCCTCACCATGCGCGATGGGCACGCGGATCACCTGCCCCGCATTGTAGCCGCGCGTGAACGGCGTGTCGGAGCGCTCGACGCGGAGATGCACGTCGTGGCAGATGAATTTCAGCCGCGCATTGCGCATCAGGACGCCGGGCAAGAGACCGGACTCGCAGAGGATCTGAAATCCGTTGCAGACGCCGAGCACGAGGCCGCCCTTGGCCGCATAATCGCGCACCGCGTCCATCACCGGCGCCCGCGCCGCAATCGCGCCGCAGCGCAGGTAATCGCCATAGGAGAACCCGCCGGGCACCACCACGAGGTCGGTACCATCAGGTAGCGACGTCTCGGCATGCCAGACCATTGTGGGCTCGCTGCCCGAGATCAGCCTCAAGGCACGCGCCATGTCGCGCTCGCGGTTGATTCCGGGAAAGACGAGGATGGCGGCTTTCATGGCAGAGGTTCCGAACGAGGATTGAATGGGGCTGGCACGGCTGCCAAATCGGCAGCAGACATAACCATTTGACGGGGATTTTACCAGTGCTAGCCTTGCCCGCGAGCGTTGTGCACAGGCCATAGCCCGCCATTCGGCCGATCGATTCGCCCGGGATCAAAGCCATGAATGTCCCCTCGCTGCCCGCATCCCTCTCCGAGCCGGTGTCCACCGAGGGCGTCATCGCCGCCGGTGCCTATGTCGACGGCCGGCGCGTCGCCAATATCGCCATCAGCGAAGCCTCGAGCTGGCGGGCGAAGCCCGGCCACGTGGTCTGGATCGGGCTGCACGAGCCCGACATGGCGCTGCTCAGCGCGGTGCAGAAGCAGTTCGACCTGCACGAGCTCGCCATCGAGGACGCCAACCATGCCCATCAGCGACCGAAGATCGAGCAATATGGTGAGGCCCTGTTCATCGTGGCGCGCACGGCGCAACTGATCGAGGGCCGGATCGCCTTCGGCGAGACGCACATCTTCGTCGGCGAAGGCTATCTGGTCTCGGTGCGCCACGGTGCGTCGACGTCCTACACGCCGGTGCGCGAACGCTGCGAAAGCTGCCCGCGAGCGCTCGCGCGCGGCGAGGACTACATCCTCTACGCCATTCTCGATTTCATCGTCGACAACTACTCGCCCGTGCTCGAGAGCATTCACGAAGAGGTCGAGAGCATCGAGGATGACGTGCTCTCCAAGGCGATCAGCAAGGCGCAGATCGAGCGGCTCTATATGCTGCGCCGCGACCTTTTGCGGCTCCGGACCGCGATCGGCCCTCTGGTCGAGGTCTGCCGCCGGCTCGAGCATGACGAGCTGGCGATGGTGCGCGCGACGATGCAGCCGCTGTTCCGCGACGTCACCGACCACGTCAGGAACATCCAGGAGCGGATCGATTCGATGCGCGAGGTGCTGGCCTTCGCCTTCGAAGCGAGCCTGCTGGTCGGCCAGGCCCAGGAGACGGCGGTCTCCAAGAAACTTGCCTCCTGGCTCGCGATCATCGCGATCCCGACCGCACTTGCCGGCATCTACGGCATGAACTTCAAGCACATGCCGGAGCTGGACTGGGAGTACGGCTACTACATGCTGCTCGGCGTGATGCTGGTCTCGTGCGGGGCGCTGTACTGGCGTTTTCGTCGGGTCGGGTGGCTGTGAGCCATCCCGTTCACCCGATCAGCTCGACCCGATAATTCTCGATCACGGTGTTCGCCAGCAGCTTGTCGGCGGCGTCCTTCAACGCCGCCTCCGCCTTGGCCTTGTCCGCGCCCGCGAGCTCGATATCGAAAACCTTGCCCTGGCGAACGCTGGCGACGCCGTCGACGCCGAGCGACTTCAACGCACCCTCGATCGCCTTGCCCTGCGGATCGAGGATGCCCGTTTTCAACGTCACGGTAACACGTGCCTTCACGTCAGATCCCTCTTAGCTCTTCACCAGCACCGGGCCGGAGCCCGCCGGACGCTCGTTCTCCATGAGAATGCCGAGACGCTTGGCGACTTCGGTATAGGCCTCGAGCAGCCCACCGAGATCCCTGCGGAAACGGTCCTTGTCGAGCTTCTCGTTCGACTTGATGTCCCACAGACGGCAGCTATCCGGCGAGATCTCGTCGGCGACGATGATCCGCATCATGTCGTTCTCGAACAGTCGGCCGCACTCCATCTTGAAGTCGACGAGGCGGATGCCGATGCCGAGGAAGAGACCGGTGAGGAAGTCGTTGACACGGATGGCAAGCGCCATGATGTCGTCGATCTCCTGCGGTGTCGCCCAGCCGAAAGCGGTGATGTGCTCTTCCGACACCATGGGGTCGTTGAGCTGGTCGTTCTTGTAGTAGAACTCGATGATCGAACGGGGCAGCTGCGTGCCCTCCTCGATGCCGAGGCGCTGCGACAGCGAACCGGCGGCAACGTTCCGCACCACCACTTCGAGCGGCACGATCTCGACTTCGCGAATCAACTGCTCGCGCATGTTGAGGCGGCGGATGAAATGGGTCGGCACCCCGATGTCGTTGAGGTGCTGAAACAGGTACTCCGAGATCCGGTTGTTGAGGACACCCTTGCCCTCGATCACCTGATGCTTTTTCGCATTGAACGCGGTGGCGTCGTCCTTGAAGTGCTGGATCAGGGTACCGGGCTCCGGGCCTTCGTAAAGAACCTTTGCCTTGCCTTCATAAATGCGACGCCGACGGCTCATGGGGATGTACCGTGTTTTGTTGAAATCCATGTATCTGGTGTGCTCCGGTTGACGAGACTACGACCCACAGCGGAGCTGCCGTGAACGGCCCGGAACCCCTAGAAACAGAACGGGAACCCAGCCTTAGGCAACCTATCCGATTGGCTGTCCCAGCACAATCGATCCGGCCGTCCGGCATCAAACTTATACCGTCTTGCCTGCGGCTTAACGGCTCGTTGTTTTGCCGATTCGTGCCCCCTATCTAGGCATGCACCGGGGCTCTCGCAACGAGGGCCGGCCAGGTCCAGTCAGCAGGGAATTGGAAAAGGCATGAGCACGTTGGACAAGCGCGAGGAAGGCTTCGAGAAGAAGTTCGCCCTCGACGAGGAGCAGAAATTCAAGGCGGAAGCCCGCCGCAACCGCCTGCTCGGGCTGTGGGCGGCCGAAAAGCTCGGCATTACCGGCGATGCCGCCACGGCCTATGCCAAGGAGGTGGTCGCGGCCGATTTCGAGGAAGCCGGTGACGCCGACGTCCTGCGCAAGGTCATGGCCGATTTCGCCGCGAAGAACGTCGCCATCACCGAACAGGCGATTCGGGCCAAGATGAACGAGTTGATCGCGGTGGCGGCGGCCGAGGTGAAGGCCGGGAAATAAGGCGAAAGCGGCATCCGCACGCACTGTCGTTCCGGGGCGGTCCGCAGGACCGAACCCGGAATCTCGAGATTCCGGATCGCCGCTATCGCGGCGTCCGGAATGACGGAGGGATCGATCACCCCTCCTTGAATCCATACTCCGGCACGTTGCCGCTGGCGCCGTAATATTTATACGGCAGGAATTTGCCGCTCATGGTGATCTTGACGCGGTCGCCCTTCGGATTGGGCAGGCGCTCCATCACCATGTCGAAATCGATCGCCGACATGATGCCGTCGCCGTACTCCTCCTCGATCAGCGCCTTCCAGGCCGGACCGTTGACCATGACCAGCTCGTAGAAGCGATAGATCAAGGGATCGGTCGGCGGCATCGGCATGCCGCGCATCGGCGTCTCGTTCAGCATCGTGGTCTCGGCCTTCGTCAGGCCGAACAGTTCAGCGGCGTTCGCGGCCTGCGGCTTGGTCAATTTCATTTGGCCGAGGATCGCGCCTGTTATCAGCACCTCGGAATAGCCGCCGATCTGCTCGCAGATATATTTCCAGGTCCAGCCCTTCTCGCGCTTGATGTCGAGCAGCTTCTCGGTGAGGTCTTCGCGTTTCATGTGAGGGTCTCCTTTTTCAAGCAGTCAGCCCGGGACTCGTCCCGGGTATCCAGGTCTGTCGTTGCTCGTCGCCACCGGACGCGACGGTCAGTCCGGGCTTGCCGATACGCACCACCGGCACGTTGCGCGGATCGTGACCGGGCGTCTCGACGGCAAAGGTCTTGCTGCGCGTCACCAGGAAATCGACGATGTGGTTGCGCAGCGCGTAGTACAGCGGATGGCGGTGCAGATCGGTGCGGCCGCGGTCCCTCGGCAACGGGTTCTCGACCACTTCGGCCAGCACCGCGCCGGGTCCGTTGGTCATGAGAAAAATCTTGTCGGCGAGGTAAATCGCCTCGTCGACGTCATGGGTGATCATGAACGCGGTCTGCCCTGTCTCGAGGCAAATCCGCCGCACCTCGTCCTGGAGCGTGCCGCGCGTCAGCGCGTCCAGTGCCGAGAACGGCTCGTCCATCAGCATCATCTTTGGCGTGATGGAGAGCGCACGCGCGATGCCGACGCGCTGCTTCATGCCGCCGGAAAGCTCGGAAGGTCGCTTGTGTTCCGAACCCGTCAGGCCGACGAGATCGATAAAAGTCTGCGCATGCGCCTTCACCTTGGCGCGATCCCAGCTCCGCCATTTCGAGCTCACGGCGTAGGCAACGTTGCCGAGCACGGTGCGCCAGGGCAGCAGCGCGTGGCTCTGGAAGATCACGGCGCGATCGAGGCTCGTCCCTGAGATGGCCTGCCCGTCAACGATCACCGCGCCCTCGCTCGGCGCATCGAGGCCGGCGAGGATGTTGAGCACCGTGGTCTTGCCGCAGCCGGAATGGCCGATCACGCAGCAGAACTCGCCACGCGCCATCGACAGCCAGAGATTCTCGAAGACCGCCGTCGTCGCGCCGTCCGCGCCCGGATAGCGCTTTGCGATGGCTTCGATGGAGATGAATTTTTCGGTCACGGCCCTACTCCGGAAACGTGACCATGCGCGTGAAACGCGCAAGGATTTGGTCGAGCAGCATGCCGACGACCCCGATCAGCAGGATCGCGATGATGACGTTGGTGATCGAGAGGTTGTTCCACTCGTTCCAGACGAAATAGCCAATGCCGGTGCCGCCGACCAGCATTTCGGCCGCAACGATCACCAGCCACGCAATGCCGATCGAGATGCGCATGCCGGTCAGGATCGTCGGTGCCGCTGCCGGCAGGATGACCGTGAAGGCGCGCCTGATCGTTCCGACCTCGAGCGTTCGCGCGACGTTGATCCATTCCTTGCGTACGCTCGCGACCCCGAACACGGTGTTGAGCAGCATCGGCCAGATCGAGCAGATGAAGATGACGAAGATCGCGGAGATCGAGGAATCCTTGATGGTGTAGAGCGCGAGCGGCATCCACGCGAGCGGGGAGATCGGCTTCAGCACCTGGATGAAGGGATCGAGCGCCTGACTGAGCAGCGGCGACATGCCGATCAGGAAGCCGAGCGGGATGGCGACGAGCACGGCAAGCAGATAGCCGGTGCCGACGCGCGCGATCGAGTAGCCGAGCTGGATGCCGAGCCCCTTGTCGTTCGGCCCGTTGTCGTAGAACGGCCTCCTCACATGCTCCCAGAGTTTTGCGCCGACATCGAGCGGCCCGGGCATGGCAGATTTGCCCTGGGTCGCGGTCAGGCCCATCAGCTTGGCGTATTCCGCGCTCATCGTGGCCACCGGCGCCGTCGAGCGCACGGCGAGATGCCAGACGCCCAGGAAGGCGGCGAGCAGCACGATCGAGACCAGGCCGGCGCGGATACGGAGGGAGGCGGTGGTCATCTCCCTCTCCCCGTTCTTACGGGGAGAGGGTCGGGGTGAGGGGCATGCTTCCACATATTCGGTGAGAGACGAACTCGCGGAGAGGCCCCCTCACCCGGATTGCATCTAACGAAGCAATCCGATCTCTCCCCGCAAGCGGGGCGAGGTGAAAAGAGAGCGCGGCCCCTCACGACGCCTTCCTGATCTTGAAGCCCGCCAAATAATCCTCGGGCTTGGCCGGATCGAAAGTCTTGCCCATCACCGCGAACGATTTGTAGCTGCCGGCCGGCGGCGCCAGGCCCATCTCGGTCATCAGCTTCCTGGTGTCGGTGGCGAGATAGACCTGCTCGGCGACCGCCTTGTAGTCGACGTCGCCCTTGATCTGGCCCCAGCGCTTCATCTGCGTCAGCATCCACACCGCGAAGGACTGCCAGGGGAACGGGTCGAAATCGACGCGCTTTTCATCCGTCTTCACGCCGCCGAGGCCGTCGGCATAGGTGCCGGTCAAGACCTGTTCCAGCACCGTGACCGGCGCGTTGATGTAGTTCGCCGGCGCGATGGCTTCCGCGATCTGCTTGCGGTTCTCCGCCTTCGACGCATAGGCCGTGGCATCGACGATCGCGCGCGTCAGCGCGGCAAAGCTGTTCGGCGCCGTCGTGATGAACTCGCGGCTGGCCGCGAAGCTGCAGCAGGGATGGCCGTCCCAGATTTCCTTGGACAAGAGATGCATGAAGCCGACGCCGTCATAGATCGCGCGCTGGCAGATATTGTCGGGCGCGAGGAAGCCGTCGATGTTGTCGGCGCGCAGGTTTGCCACCATTTCCGGCGGCGGTACCGAACGCAGCTGCACATCGGTGTCGGGGTCGATCCCGTGTTCGGCGAGATAGTAGCGCAGCAGATAATTGTGCATGGAATAGTCGAAGGGGATGGCGAATTTCATGCCCTTCCAATCCTTCGGGTCGCGCTTGTCCTTGTGCTTGCTCGCCAGCACGATGCCCTGCCCGTTGATGTTCTCGATCGCGGGCACGGCAAACGGAATCGCGTTGGCACCTAGGCCAAGCGAGATCGCGAGCGGCATCGGCGCCAGCATGTGCGCGGCGTCGTATTCCTTGTTGATGGTCTTGTCGCGGATCACGGCCCAGCCGGCGGTCTTGACCACGTCGACGTTGAGGCCGTGCTTGGCATAGAAGCCCAGCGGCGCCGCCATGATGATTGGCGTGGCGCAGGTGATCGGGATGAAGCCGACCTTGAGATCCTTCTTTTCCGGCGTGCCGGCCTGCGCAAAAACCTCGGTCGCGGTCTGAAGCGGGAAGAACTGCGACAGCGCGGCCAGCGCGGTGGAGGCCCCGACCGACTTCAGGAATGCTCGCCGCGCCACGTCCTGCGGAAACATCGCGCGCATCACGGCAGAGGCGACCACGCCCTCATAGCGCTTCTCCTCGCTCTCGACGGGATCACAGCGCAACGCGGTGGCCTGCTCATGCTCCGCCGCGGATTGATGCTGACCACAGGCACAGCCGGCTCGCAGGTTGCGATTGGGATCAAACGGATTGTCGAAAGTGGACATCGGACCTCCTGCGCGTCGTTGCGAGGAGAATTACGCAAGGAGCATGCCACCACCTTCGCGCCCACCAGTGCCTTGATGACGCAGCACTTTCGCCTGCACTTGGTCATTACGAAAATTCGTGATAAACGAGATTTCGTAGTTGAATAACGAGATTTCGTAATGGCAACGACGCCAATGCTCGCCCACGACGACGTGGCCCCGACCATCGATCCGCGCGTCGCGGCTTTCGAATCCTCGGTCGAAGCGACGCTGCTGATCGACCCCTTCGGCGACCTGATCGTCGATGCCAATCCCGCCGCCTGCGCCCTGATCGGCTACGACCGCGCGCTGCTGCGCCAGACCAGGCCGAGCACGCTGCATGCCGGCGAACTTCCGGCGCTGACCGTGTTCACCCAGGCCGTGCTGCACAAGGGCGCCTACTGGACCACGGCGCTGAACCCGCGCCATGCCACCGGGCAGAATCTCCGGCTCGAATATGCCGGCTGCGTCCTGCCCCATGACGGGCGCACGCTGGTCCAGCTCACCCTGACCGATCTCGAAGCACGCCGCCGCCGCAATGTCGATGCCGCCGCTGAAGACCACATGCGCAGCGGCATCTCGACCTGGCAGCGGGTCGAGCGCGTGTTCCAGGACATCGAGCGCGAGAACCAACTGATCCTGCGCGCCGCCGGCGAAGGCATTTACGGCGTCAACGCGGAAGGAAAGACCACCTTCGTGAACCCCGCCGCCGAGCGGATGCTGGGCTGGACTGCCGAGGAGCTGGTCGGCAAGGAAATCCATCCCATCATGCACCACACCCACCATGACGGGCGGCACTATCACAACCATGATTGCCCGATCTACGCGGCGTTCCGCGACGGCGCCGTGCACCAGGTCGATGGCGAGGTATTCTGGCGCAAGGACGGCTCGCCGGCCTGGGTCGAATACACCTCCACGCCGATCCGCGATCGCGGCGTGGTGGTCGGTGCCGTCGTGGTGTTTCGCGACGTCAGCCAGCGCCGCGAGGCCGACGAGAAGCTGCACGCCGCGCTCGCCGAAGTCGATCGCCTGCGCGAACGTCTCGAGCTCGAAAACGCCTATCTCCAGGAAGAAATCCGCATCGAGACCAATCCGCGCGGCATCATCGGTGGCAGCGAGGCGATCCAGACGACGCTGCGCCAGGTCAAGCTGGTGGCGCCGACCAGCGCGGCGGTAATGATCACCGGGGAATCCGGCACCGGCAAGGAGCTGATCGCGCGCGCCATTCACGAGGATTCCACCCGCAGCGACCGGCCGCTGATCCGCGTCAATTGCGCCGCGATCCCGCGCGAATTGTTCGAAAGCGAATTCTTCGGCCATGTCCGCGGCGCCTTCACCGGCGCGACGCGCGACCGCATCGGCCGCTTCGAGCTCGCCGATGGCGGCACGCTGTTCCTCGACGAGGTCGGCGAGATTCCACTCGAATTGCAAGGCAAGCTGCTGCGCGTGTTGCAGGAGGGCAATTTCGAGCGCGTCGGCCAGGAGCGCACCCGCGCGGTCGACGTCCGCGTCATCGCCGCGACCAACCGCGACCTCAAGCAGGAGGTGCAGCGCGGCCGTTTTCGCGAGGACCTCTATTTCCGGCTCAACGTGTTTCCGATCGAGACGGTGCCCTTACGCGAACGGCGCGAGGACATTGCGCTGCTCGCTCAGCATTTCCTCACCCGCGAGAGCAAGGCGCTGAAATCGAATCTGCGCTTGTCGGAAGGCGATGCGCGGCGGCTGACGCGCTATGACTGGCCGGGCAATGTCCGCGAACTGCAGAACGTGATCGAGCGCGCCGCGATCCTGTCGCAGAACGGCCGTTTGCGGATCGATCTGCCCGACCCCTCGGGCACGCAGGCCCCGGTTGGCGCCACGCGGCAGAAGGCTGACGCACGGCCCGCTGTGATGACGTCATCCGAAATGCGCGATCACGAGCGCGCCAACATCCTGGCCGCGCTCGAGGGCTGCGCCGGAAAAGTGTTCGGCCCCGGTGGCGCGGCCGAGATGCTGGATATCAAGCCGACCACGCTGGCCTCGCGGATCAAGGCGCTGGGAATCGCGCCCCGTCCGCGTGCCCTCGGTTAGCGGCGATCACGCCGCCTTGGTCGTCACCTCCGATGCGATCGGCAATCCCTGCTCGATCGGCAGCGACGGATCGCGCGACCATTCGTTCCAGGAGCCGAAATACATCCGCACGTCCTTCACGCCGGCGTTTTTCAGCGCCAGGAATGTGTTCGAGGCGCGCGCTCCCTTGAAGCAGTAGAGATAGACCGGCGTGGAGGGCGAGATGCCGACAGTGGCGCATTCCGCTAGGATCTCGTCCTTGGACTTGAAGCGCGGGCCCTCAGCGGTCGGTTTCATCATGCGATACCATTCCAGCCACACCGCGCCGGGGATGCGACCCTTGCGCGGGCAGTAATCCTTCCCATACGGAGACGAGCTGTCGCCGATCCATTCGTCGACGTCGCGCACGTCGAGAATGGCGACGCCCGGCTTGCCGACCGCCGCCAGCATGGTCTTGGCGTCGATCAGGATATCGCCCGCTTCAGGCACGATTCCGAACGACGCCTTCGCCGGCGCCGGCACATCCTTCGTCACCGGAAGACCTGCGGCCGCCCAGGCATCGAAGCCGCCATGCAGCACCTTGATCTTGGGATAGCCGAGCATGGTGAGCAGGTAGTAGCCGCGGCAGGACTGGCCGAAGCCGGAGTTCATCGACTGCTCGTAGATCACGGCGGTCTCCTTGCCGGACAGGCCCGCGCCGCCAAAGGCGTCGGCGAACTTGGTCTTCAGCTCGGCCATGCCCTCCGGCGTCGAGGTCGCAAGAAACGTGAATATCTCATGCACGTTCACGGCGTTGGGAAGGTGCCCGGCGCCATAGGCGTCGGGGTTGCGGGTGTCGATTACGACACAGGGCTCGGTCTTCAAGAGATCGGCAAGTTCGCTGGCAGAGATCAGAACGTCCGTCATTGGCAGCCTCTCCGTTGAGGTTAGATGGTGGGTGGGCTCGTAAAACTCAGGAATCGGCAAGCATCTTGCGCAACTGCTTGGTGGCAGGCGTGACGATCGCGACGAAATAGGCCTCGCGCAGGCGGCGCTGCGCGCGGTGGGACTTGAGGTAGCCGCGCGCGCCACAATGCAGCATCGCCGCATGCGCCGCCGCGACGCTGGCCTCGCCGGCGCGAAGCCTGAGCGCGATCACCTTGCGCCAGTAGGTCTCCTCTTCATTGTAGGGATCGCGCGCCAGCGCCATGGTCTCGGCCTCGAGCTCGGCGGCGAGATCGCGGAAGTGCACCGGCTGTTGCGGCAAATAGCGGTTGATGTGGCCGAGCGGGTTGTCGACCTCGTCCATGATGTTGATGCAGTCCTTGATGAGCCCGAGCGCCATGCCGGCCTGCAGCAGGATGAACCCGGCGCGGATCTTCTTGACGAACGGCGCGGCGGGATCGGCTAGGATCAGCTCGTCAGGCACGAAGGCGTCACGGAACTGCACGCCATAGGTGCCGGTGCCGTCCATGGCGAGGAACGGCTTGCATGGCGTCAGCGAGATCGCGGGATCGGCGCAGTCGGCCAGGAACATGACAGTGCCCGGCTCGTCCTCGCGCTCGAAGATGGTACCGAAATAATGGTCGGGTCCGAGATTGGAGACCCAGGGCAGCGCGCCGCGCACGATGTAGCCGCCGTCGACCTTGCGCCCCTTCAGCTTGAGCTTTTCGATGCCGAAAAAGCTCTTCATCGGATTGGAGAGCCCGGTGCCGCCGAGCACGCGGCCGGTCGAGAACGCATCGCCGAAGCGCTTTGCCAGCTTCATGTTGGTCGAGTTGGCGGCGTACCAGACCAGCGTGTTCTGGCACCACGCCATGAAGGCGGTGCTGCCGCAGACCTCGCCGATCGCCGACATCGCCTGGATGGCACAGCGCAAATCGGCGGGACCTTCGTGGGGCATGTGACTGCCCCAGGCACCGACCTCGCCAAGTTTGCGCAGCACTTCGGCCGGATAGACCGAGCCGTCGTCGATGCCGGCGGCGAGCGGCGCGAGCTGCTCCCGCGCGATTCGCGCCACCTCTCCTGCAATGGACGGTGCGGGCTGATCCAAAACTTCGGTCCGTGATAAAGCCAGTGAACCCATGATCGTCTCCGCACCTTGTCCTGTTGCCGTCAGCTCAGATGCCGACCTCGAGATTGACCGGGCGGGTGAAGGTGTTGGCGACCGGCGACCATTGCTTCACATGGGCCACCAGCGCATTGATCTCGTCCGGCGAGATCCCCTCACATTCCATGTCGACCTTGACGCGGACGTCGGTGAAGCCGACCGGCTTGTCCGACATGTCGCCGGTGCCCCACACCGCGGTAATGTTGAGGTCACCCTCGAGCTCGAGCTCGAGCTTGTTGACGATCCAGCCGCGATGCACGGCGTTGGCGTGCAGGCCGACGGCAAGGCAGGAGCCGAGCGCGGCCAGCGAGGCTTCGGACGGATTGGGCGCAGTGTCGTCGCCCAGAAGCCCCGGCGGCTCGTCGACGATGTAGGGCGGCAAATTGCGGATGTAGTTGGCATGGCGGAATTTTCCTTCCGCGACCGTCTTGCACTTCAAGGTCTTGATGACCTTCGGATTGGCCTTGCCGTTGGCGATCAGTTGCTCGAGGCCGTTCTTGTCGATGGGCGCGAGGCAACCCGTCAGCACTGTCTTCTGAACGACGGCAGTCATCATCTTCTCCCTGGCAGAAGTGGAAATCGGCAGGATACCGAACGGTCTGTTTCCTTGCATGGAGCGTGCCAGACCAGGCCAAAATCAAAAGGCCAAGCATTGGAGCCGCTTAGCGAACGCTGCCTGCGGATTGATCAGCCGCCGTTTGCTCAAAGGCGATGCAGACCGGCTTTCCCGTGCGAATCTTTTCAGCGCGGACAGATGCGGCTTGCTGATGCAGCGCGGCTGCGGGTAAGTTTGGACTCATGGCCAAGCCCTCACCGAACAAGACGTCTAAGCAGAAGCCTCATTCGCCGCACGGCGGCACCAGCGAAGACGAGTCCGCGCGCGGGCGCCTGCTCAACGCGGCGACGCATCTGTTCTGCAAGAACGGTATCAACGCCACTGGCATCGACGCGATCATCGCGGAAGCCGGCACCGCGAAGACCACGCTCTATAAATTGTTCGGCTCCAAGACCAATCTCGTCAACGCGGTGCTGGAGAGCGAAGGCAAGCAGTGGCGCGAATGGTTCATCGGCGCCATGGAGGAAGGCGGCGGCGATGCGCAAGCCAAACTCACGCGCATCTTCCCGGCCCTGAAGAGCTGGTTCGCCGAAGAGCGCTTCTACGGCTGCCCCTTCATCAACGCGGTCGGCGAGCACGACAAGGACGCCAAGCAGTTCCGCAACATCGCGCTGAAGCACAAGAAGATCGTGCTCGGCCATATCGAGAAGCTCGCCGGCGAGCTCGGATCGAACGAACCCATCGTGCTCGCGCACCAGCTCGGCCTGTTGATCGACGGCGCGATCGTCGCGGCGATGGTGTCGCGCGATCCGGGTGTGGCGGATACGGCGGCGCTGACGGCAGGTCCCCTGCTCAGCCAGTCCAAGGCAAAGAAGAAGCGCGCGGCGGATCAGCTCGAGGCGGTGTGATCGCTCCCATCCCGTAGCCCGCATGAGCGCAGCGACATGCGGGACGACCGTCCCCGGATGTCGCGTCGCTCATCCGGGCTACAGCACTCGCAGCCGCTCGCGCGGTAACGCAGCAATGAACCGCCTGATCGCCCCCAGCACCGGTCCCTGATCGCCTGCAAAGAACCAGTGATCATGGCCGTCGAGCTCGACGAATTGCGCACCTTTGATCCGGCTCGCGAGATCGCGGCCGGCCGCAATCCGTACGGCCTTGTCGTCCCGACGATGCAGCACCAATGTCGGCATGGCAATCTGCGGCAAAAGCTGCCGCACGTCGGCGTCGCGAAACGCCTCGAGCACGGCCGAGATGCCGCCGGGACTGGAGGCCGCGCGCAATAGCCCCGCCCACCAGGCGCGGGCCTGGGGATCGCCGGCAAGGCTGGGCGCGAAGGTTTCAATCTCTACCGGTCCTCCCCATTGCGCAATGAGGTGCTTGCTCCAGGCGTCGTACTGGCTGGCGCGCAACGCGTGCGGATAGTCCTGCGACCAGCAGCCCTTGGCCAATGCACCGAACAGAATGAGTCCGGCCACGAGACGCGGCTCATCGACCGCAAATTTGATGCAGGCTGGCCCGCACTCGGATGCGCCGAACAGCACGACACGGCGCGAATCCGTCGCCCGCAACACGGTACCGATATCCTCCGCGGTGACATCGATACCGGGGGCCGATCCAACCCGGTCCGACAGCCCGATGCCGCGACGATCGAACACGATCAGGCGCCCAAGCTTCATCAGTGAGGCCAGAAACCTCCGGCTCGCGGGATGCTCCCAGGCGCGTTCCACATGCGACACGAAGCCCGGCATGACCAGGATGTCGACCGGACCGCTGCCATAGGTCTGATACGCCAGATGCACGCCGGCGCCCTTGACATAGCGCGTCGCTGGAATCGCATGTGCCGCCGCAGGACTCATTAGCGCCTCGGTCTCGGCTTCGGGCGCAACACCAAGCTCGTCACGCAGCCGCTGCGTCAGTGCCGCGTGGTGCCGCTCTGCCGCGCTGCGGTCGCCCGCCAGCAGCAGGCTGCGGATCAGATGCCGGCCGTAGACCTCGCTCAAAGGATCGAGCTCGGCCAGACGGGTCGCATGTGCGGTCGCGGCAAAGTAGTCTCCGGCAGCAGTCTTGTCCTGCACCAGACGCTCCAGCGCGTGAACGAGACGTCCGCGCAGCGCCTCGCGGCGAAAGAACGCCCAGTCGTCGAATTCCGGACAGTCCTCCGGCGAGAAGCCTGCGAGGAAATCTCCCCGATAAATCTGGCAGGCCTGGTCAAAGTCACCGCGATCGCAGGCGCTCTCGAACAGATGTGCATCGACTTGCAGCGCGACTGCCGGAGACCACCGCAGACTGGTCCGATCGGTCTCGAACACCTGCTGACCGAGCGTCAGCTCGATGCGGTGAAGCAGCCGCCGCAATCGCGCAAGGCCGGTCTCGCGGTCGGCCTCCGGCCACAGCAGCGTGGCCACCACGTCGCGGGCCGCAGCGCCCTTGGCTTCCGCGAGATAGACCAGCAGCGCGAGGCCCTTGCGCAGGGCCAACTTAATCGGGCGGCCGTCGGCGTGGACCTCCGGGAACCCGAACGTCCCCAGCGAAAAAACCGTCATGAAAGTCCTCCCTCCCCTCGCGGCGCCCCCGGGGGACGCACAGGGGACGGTCCAGCGATAGCAGTCGGGGCAGATCGAGCCTGCTCGCCGGCGAGCAACTCAGGCTCCTGCATGCGGCACGGCTGCATCAGGCACAATAGGAAAAAACATGATCTCGCGCCTCCTGATCCTGCTCTACGCCATCGTGAGCTACGTCATCTTCACGGTCTCATTTCTCTATGCGCTCGGTTTCGTCGGCAATTATGTCGTGCCCAAGTCGATTGATAAGTCGATCGACATGCCGATCGGCGTCGGCAGCCCGACGGACCTGAGCGTGGCCATCGTCGTCAACTTGCTGCTGATGAGCCTGTTTGCAATCCAGCACAGCGTCATGGCGCGCCCGGGCTTCAAGCGATGGCTGGTCAAATTCCTCCCCGCAGCCTGCCAGCGCAGCACCTATGTGCTGCTCTCCAGCCTGATCTTGCTGCTGCTGTTTTGGCAGTGGCGTCCGATCCCCACGCCGGTCTGGCAAACCAGCGGAACAGCGGCCTGGTTGCTGATCGGCGTACATTGGCTCGGCTGGCTGATCGCGTTCGCCTCGACCCACATGATCGATCATTTCGATCTGTTCGGCCTGCGCCAGGCCTTCGTTGCGTTCCGCGGGAGCGCGATACCAGGTCAATCGTTCAGGACGCCGCTGCTCTACAAGATCGTGCGGCATCCCATCATGCTCGGCTTCCTGCTCGCGTTCTGGGCCACGCCCGAGATGACCATTGGCCACCTTCTGTTTGCGCTCGCAAACACCGCCTACATCCTGGCCGCGCTTCAGTTCGAGGAGCGCGACCTGATCGCCGAATTCGGCGCCACCTACCAGGACTACCGCCGACACGTTCCCATGCTGCTGCCGCGTCTTTTCGGAGCGCCCCGATGAAAGCGATTCTGTGCACATCGTTCACCGGCCCCGGCGATTTGCGCCTCGGCGAGATCGACGAGCCGAAGCCGGCCGGCGACGAGATCCTGATCGACGTCCATGCGGCCTCTGTCAGCTTCATGGACCAGTTGGTGGTCTCGGGGCTCTACCAGATGCGGCCGCCGACGCCCTTCGTGCCCGGCACGGAAGCGGCCGGTGTGGTCGTCGCGGTCGGCGACGAGGTCACGGCATTCGCTCCCGGCGACCGCGTGGCATGCAGCGCCTGGACCGGCGGCTACGCCGAACGGATGATAGCCAAGGACTCAAAGTGCGTGCGTCTGCCTGGCGACGTCGCGTTCGAGGCCGCGGCGACGGTCCTGCATAATTACGGCACGGCCTATTATGCGCTGGTCGAGCGGGCCCGGGCACAGCGCGGCGAAACGCTGTTCGTCACCGGTGCTGCCGGCGGAGTTGGCCTTGCTGTGGTCGATCTCGGCCGCCATCTCGGCCTGCGCGTCGTCGCCGGTATCGGCTCCGATGACAAGGCCGCCCTGGTTCGCAATTATGGGGCCAGCGACATCGTCAACTATCGCAGTGAGGATCTGCGCGACCGCATCAAGTCGATCACGTCAGGAGAAGGCATCGACATCGGCTTCGACACGATCGGCGGCGCGATTTTCGAGCAGATGGCCCGGCTGGTGAAATGGGGCGGACGGCTGATGCCGATCGGCTTCACCAGCGGCGAAATTCCACAGCTCCCGATGAACCTTCCGCTTCTGAAGAACTATTCCATCCTCGGCGTCTTCGTCGGCGCCTGGGCGGAGAAATTTCCCGCGGACGCCGCGCGTATGAATGCCACGCTGATGCAATTGCTGGCCGGCGGAAAAATCCGCCCGCATATCGATCGCGTCCTCCCTTTGGAGGAGGCCGGCGAAGCCATGCGTGCCGTGGCCAACCGAACGGTTCAGGGGCGAATTGTCCTCAAGATCAGGTAAAGTGCACGGGGAAGAGAGAACAAAACCGATGACACAGATCATCATCGACAAACGCTTTTGCGGTCCTCCCAACTCCGGCAACGGCGGCTATGTCTGTGGGCGGCTGGCCCGCCACATTGCCGGCGCCGCGGAGATAACGCTGCGCGCACCGCCGCCGCTGGACACCCCGCTTGATGCGGTCGCGACGAACGACGGCACATGGGAGCTTCACGACAGCGACAAGATCGTCGCGACCGGGCGGCCGGCAAGCGTCGAGCTTGCGCGGCTGGAGACAGCGAGCCTGGAGAAAGCACGCGCCGCCGAATTGCTGGCGCTAGTCCAGCCGCACGAGCATCCGCTGCCGAATTGCTTCGTTTGCGGTCCCGCGCGTGCGAAAGGCGACGGCCTGCGCATCTTCGCCGGGCCGCTCAGCCGTCATGCGCAGATTCCTGTCCTCGCGGCGACCTGGGCACCAGATTCGAACCTCGCCGCCGAGGACGGCCTGGTCGCACCCGAATTCCTCTGGTCGGCGCTCGATTGCCCCACCGGCTTTGCCTGCAATTACGATCAGCAGAGCGGCGGCTTCGAAAAGACCCCGCTCCTGCTCGGGCGGATGTCGGCTCACATCGACGCCCGCCCGCGCCCGGGAGACCGCTGCATCATCACGGCCTGGCCAACCGCCCGCGACGGCCGCAAGCGCATGGCCGACGCCGCGGTGCATGATGGAGCCGGGAAATTGCTCGCGGTGGCGCGCACGACATGGATTGCGGTGGAGCGCGAGGTGCAGCTCGGGCGCCTTTCGTAGAGGGGACATGGGCGCCCGGTACGGAGCCAGCCAGCTTTCGGCTAGCCAAGAGAGCACTCCACCTTGCCCACCGTGCGACGCTGCCAAGCGTCGAGAAGCATTGAACCCCTATTTGATCAAAGATACCCTTGCAGCTGTCGCCAACGCAAAAAAGATCCAAGGGGGTACGCGATGATCCGCAAATTAACGGCATTTGCAATCCTTGCTACGGGCACGTTCATCGCTGGCGTCGCAAATGCCGAGGCACAGCAGCCGGAGCTTAATGCGCCGGGCCTGGTCCTCGTTAATGGCAAGGTTCTGACGTTAGACGACCGATCGACCGTCACGGAGGCAGTCGCCGTCGCGGATGGAAAGATCATCGCGACCGGAACCAGTGCTTCGATCAAGGCGCTTGCAGGCGCCCGGACCCGCGTGCTCGATGTGTCTGGCAAGACCGTCATCCCCGGATTGATCGATACACACGCTCACTTCAAAGCCGCTGGTCTGGGCGACTATGTCGTAAGCCTGGGCCGAGCCAAGACCGTTGCGGACGCGCTCGAGGCCATCAAATCATTCGCCACGAAGAAAAAGCCAGGTGAGTGGATTGTAGGTGGCGCGTGGCATCCACCCTCACAATTGGCCGAGAAGCGCTATCTGACGAGGCAGGAGATCGATAGCGTTGCTCCAGACAACCCGGTCTATCTTCGCACCGTCGGGCATTTCTCGATGGCGAACACCATGGCTCTACAAGTGGTCGGTGTCGACAAGACCACCGCGGATCCGAGTGGTGGAAAGTTTGAACGCGACGCAGCCGGTGAATTGACCGGCGTGCTCGTGGAGACGGCGATCGATCGGGTCGAGAAGGCCGTACCACCCTGGACAGAAGACGACGAAATGCGGCAATTCACCATTGCCGAAGGTGTGCTGAACAGTTTTGGCATCACCAGTGTGATCGAAGGCGCAACAGAGCCACGCGACGTCCGCACGCTGCAGAAGCTTGTCGCAGCCGGGAAGGCCACTTTGCGCACCGGCGTGATGTTTCGACCGGAGCCCCCAGCTGATCTGACTGCATGGGAAGCGATCATGTCAGGCAATGGCGCCTCATCAGGGTTCGGTGACGATTGGCTCAAGTTCGCCGGCATCAAGATCTTTTACGACGGCGGCATGACGCTGAAGACGGCGCTCATGCGTGACGTGTATCCCGATTCACACGACAACTATCACGGCATCACGCAGCAGACTCCCGAGCGGCTGAAGCAACTCATCGCCGTCAGCAACCGTTATGACTGGCGTGTCGGTGTCCACGTGGTGGGCGACCTGGGTGTTGACCAGGTGCTCGATGCCTTCGAGGCAGCGGATAAAGAAAAATCGATCCGCGATCGTCGCTTCGTCCTCATCCACGCCAGCCTGATCCGGCCAGAACAGATGGAGCGTGCGCAAAGACTCGGAATCCGCATCGATTTCCAGAACGTTTTCATGTGGGATAAGGCAGCGACCGTCGAACGATTTCTCGGGAAAGCGACCGCCGACCGCGCCGTGCCGACCAGGACGTTGATCGAAAAAATGGGGCTCAACAGCCTCGGCGCCGGGACGGATTTTCCGGTCAACCCGATCAACCCCTTCCTCAACATGTACATCATGGTGACCAGGAAGGACCCCAACGGAAACGTCTACGGCTTGGCAGAAGCCATCACCCGCGAGCAGGCCCTCCGTCTCTACAGCAGCGCGGCTTCACGCTACACGTTCGATGAAGCGCGCAAAGGGACCATTGAACCCGGAAAGCTGGCGGACATCGTGGTGCTCTCCGCCGACTACGCGACCGTGCCGGAGGAGCAGATCAAGGAAATCAAGGTGGACCTGACCCTGGTTGGCGGCAAGGTTGTCTTCCAGCGCTGAACCGGCGCTGATTGGCCCAGGTGAGCGAGACCGACAATCCGCTTTGCTTTCCGACGAAATTTAAGCGCTCTGCTGTATCATTCCCTGCAGCCGCTCCAGCTCCGCCTCGATATCGCGCTCCACATCCGCCGCCCGAATCTCCAGCACCCGATAATCGCGCGCCTCCAGCCACGCCCGCCGCGACGCACGATCCGCGACGATCGCCTCGTTCTCACCCGCGTTCACCAGCTCGATCGCGATCCGGTGCGGGAACGAGACGAAGTCCGGGATGTGCCGCCCCACCGGGGTCTGGCGCTTGAACCCTCCTGCGAAACGGCGATCGCGTGTGAGGGCCTGCCACAGCAGCCGCTCGGCATCGGTCGGGTTGCGGCGGAGGAGGCGGGCGAGGCCGCGCACGGTGGAGCCGCTGTCGGGCACCCCGCCGCCCTGCCCGTGCTCGGCCAAAAGCGCGCGCAGCCGCGTGGCCTGCTCGCCGTCGAGCACGCCGCCCTTGGCCGGGCCCTTGCGCCCTTCCGCGATCGCCATCACGACACCGTGCAGGGTGTGCATGTCCTGCTTGGTCGGCTCCATCCGAGTGAAGATGTTGCGCAGGTTCACCAGCATGGTGTCGCGCTTCTCGGCCGGGCGCAAAAATTCGACCCGGTCGAGCTCGCGGATCAAATTGTCGAAGAAGGCCTGCATCTGGTGCTGCGAGGCGCGCTCGGAGCGCTCCGGCATGGCGTGCGGCAGCTCGCCGGAGGTCGCGCGCTTGAACCATTCGTAGCCGACCAGCAGCACGGCCTGGGCGAGGTTGAGCGAGGCAAAGCCCGGATTGACCGGGAAGGTAATGATGCGGTTGGCGAGCCCGACCTCCTCATTGGTCAGGCCCCAGCGCTCCCGGCCGAACAGGATACCGGCCTTTCCGCCGGCGGCGACGTGCCCGGAAATCTCACTAGCTGCGGCTTCCGGGCCCACCACCGGCTTGGCCTGGTCGTGGGGGCGCGCGGTGGTGGCGAACAGCAGGTCGAGGTCGGCGACGGCCTCACCGACCGTGTCGAACAATTCGACCTTGTCCAGAATATAGTCGGCCCCGGCCGCGGCGCGCTGGGCGGCGATGTTCGGCCAGCCGTCGCGCGGATTGACGATGCGCAATCGGCTCAGTGCGAAGTTACCCATGGCGCGCGCGGCCATGCCGATGTTTTCGCCCAGCTGCGGCTCGACCAGGATGACGATGGGACCGTCGAGGGAAAGGCCCGCCTTGCTCTTGTCAGTCCCCGACATCTCGCTTCGCTTTCACACTGGTTCTCAAGGCCTTGGACAGGCCCTCTTGATGAAATGATTCAAGGCCGGTCCTGACCTGGTCTCGACCTGGTCTCGACCCGGTCTTGACCTGCTCTCGGGCCGGCTGCCCGTTCGCCTGTCGTTTGCCTGTCCTGACAAAATTCTCAAGGGAAATAACGGGTTGGATTCGACTTTTGAATCTCGCCTGAAACTTCAGCCCTGCCCTCGCGACGGGGCTCCTCGAACCCCCATCTGCGGGGGCTGGATGAGCTAAAAGTGCATAATCCCTTGGCTTTCGCCCGCTGCTATCAGGTGCTAAGAGGCGGCGGATATTCCCGTGGCGCGCCAAAGCGCCGTTCCCAAGAGGCTTCCCCGATCATGGCAAAAATCAAGGTGTCCAACCCCGTCGTCGAACTCGATGGCGACGAGATGACCCGGATCATCTGGCAGTACATCAAGGACAAGCTGATTAACCCATTCCTGGATGTCGAGCTGCTCTATTTCGACCTGGGGATGGAGTACCGTGACGAGACCAACGATCAGGTGACGATCGACGCCGCCGAGGCCATCAAGAAGGTCGGCGTCGGCGTCAAGTGCGCCACGATCACCCCGGACGAGGCCCGGGTGAAGGAATTCAACCTCAAGCAGATGTGGAAGTCGCCGAACGGCACCATCCGAAACATCCTCGGCGGCTGCATCTTCCGCGAGCCGATCATCTGCAAGAACGTGCCGCGCCTCGTTCCGGGCTGGAGCAAGCCGATCATCATCGGTCGCCACGCCTATGGCGACCAGTACCGCGCCACTGACATCAAGTTCCCGGGCAAGGGCACGCTGTCGATGAAGTTCGTCGGCGAGGACGGCACCGTGATCGAGCGGGAAGTGTTCAAGGCGCCCAGCGCCGGCGTCGCCATGCAGATGTACAATCTCGACGATTCCATCATCGACTTCGCCCGCGCCTCGCTCAATTACGGCCTGCTGCGCAACTACCCGGTCTATCTCTCGACCAAGAACACCATCCTCAAGGTCTATGACGGCCGCTTCAAGGACATCTTCCAGGACATCTACGACCGCGAGTTCAAGAAGGAATTCGAGGCCAAGGGCCTGACCTACGAGCACCGCCTGATCGACGACATGGTGGCCTCGGCGCTGAAATGGTCCGGCGGCTATGTCTGGGCCTGCAAGAACTACGACGGCGACGTGCAGTCCGACACGGTGGCACAGGGCTACGGCTCGCTCGGCCTGATGACCTCGGTCCTCCTCACCCCCGACGGCAAGACGGTGGAAGCCGAGGCCGCCCACGGCACGGTGACCCGCCACTACCGCGAGCACCAGAAGGGCAAGGAGACCTCGACCAACTCGATCGCGTCGATCTTCGCCTGGACCCGCGGCCTGTCGCACCGCGCCAAGCTCGACAACAATGCCGAGCTCGCCAAGTTCGCCAACACCCTGGAGAAGGTCTGCGTCGACACCGTCGAGGAAGGCTACATGACCAAGGACCTCGCGCTCCTGGTCGGCGCCGACCAGCGCTGGCTCTCGACCACCGGCTTCCTCGACAAGGTCGCCGAGAACCTCGGGAAGGCGCTGGCGGCTTAAGCCGACCGCAATTTCGCCGGACTGGGCCGGACATCATCACGGGCCGCGCCGCAAGCGCGGCCCGTTCTCTTTGGGACCTTTCGCGGAGATGCGACGATGTCGATTAAGCTTGCCGTCCCCTGCCTGTTGCTGCTCGCTGGACCGGCTGTGGCCGCCGACCCGCTCCCCGACGCCATCGCCGCGCCCGGCGAGAGCATCGTGCTCAGTGTCCACGCCGAGGGCGCGCAGGTCTATGAGTGCAAGGCCGGCACCGACGGCAAGCTCGCTTGGGCCTTCCGCGAGCCGATCGCGACGCTGCTCGTCGAGGGCAAGACCATCGGCCGGCACTATGCCGGGCCGAACTGGGAGCATGCCGACGGCAGCGCCGTGGTGGGCAAGATGACCGGCAGACTGGCGATCGGCAACGCGTCGGGCAAGACCACGGACATCCCGTGGCTCAAATTGGAGGTGACCGCCCACCGCGGCAGCGGCGTCCTCACGCCGGTTACGACGGTTCAGCGCATCAACACCCATGGCGGCTGGTTAGACGACGGCCCTTGCGAAATCGCCGGCAACTTTCAAAGTGTGCCCTACTCGGCCGACTACGTGTTCCTGAAGAAGGGCTGAGCCCTCAGCGGTCGGTGCCTTCGCGCTCCGCCTGCGCCAGCTCCGCCACGGCAAGGTCGCCGCTGCCCTCCAGCCGCGCCTTCGCCGTCTTGTGGACGTGCGCGGCGAGCGTCGGCATGCGTTCGATCAGGGCGTGAAAATCCTGGGCATCGAGCACCAGCAGCCGGGTCTTGCGCGTCGCCGTCACCGTGCCGCTGCGTTTTGTTTTATGCAGCAGCGCGATCTCGCCGAAGAAGGTGCCATCCGCGAGCCGCACCTGCTGGTTCGGCAGCGCGATCTCGACCTCGCCGGCGGTGATGAAGTACATCGACGAAGCCGCATCGCCCCGCCGCACCAATATCTCGCCCTGCTCGATGGTGCGCGCCCGCAGCAGCCGCATGATGTCGGCGATCTCGGATGCGCTGAGATGCGAGAACAGCGGCACCCGCGCCAGCATGCCCCAGGTGACCACGAAGTCGCGCCGTTTCACCTCTTCCGCAAAGGCCGTCGAGATGATCGCGACCGGCAGCGCGATCATGGCAAAGCCGCTGATGATGGTAAAGACGGAGATGAACTTTCCGAGCGCCGTCACCGGCACGACGTCGCCATAGCCGACGGTGCCGAGCGTCACGATCGCCCACCACATCGCCTGCGGAATGGTGCCGAGCTTGTCGGGCTGCACGTCGCGCTCGATGGCGTAGAGCAGCGAGGCAAACGTCAGAACCGCGCCGATCAGGATGACGATGCAGCCGATCAGCGCCCGCCGCTCGGCGTGCACGGCCGCGAGCAGCGAACGCATCGCCGGCGAGTACCGCACCAGCTTGAAGAACGGCAGCACGCCGAGGGCTGCCAGCGTCGCATGCCGGCCCGTAGCGAGCACGACCGCAGCCGGCAGGAACGCGAGCAGATCGATGATGCCGAGTGCGGAGAACACATAGCCGAGCCGGTCGGACAGCGCGGACGCCGTGCGCTGGGTATGGCCCGCCACCGTCCACAGCCGCGCGGCATATTCCAGCGCGAATACGATCACGGAGAGGATGGAGATGCCCGCGAATAGCGCGCCGAACTGCGCATCCAGCTCCGGCACCGAGGCAAGGATCATCGCAGCGACGTCCAGCACGATGACGCCGATGACCAGCTGGATGAAGCGCGACCCGACCGAGTAGGCCAGCGGATCGTGCTCCAGCAATTCGTAGAGGCGATCCCTCAGATTGGGATCAGTTGAGCCACGCCCTCGCGGAACGGGGCGCACCTGGCTACGCGCCGGCCGATTTTTGTTCAGTCATGGCTTTTTCGATCGCCGTGAGCGCCGCGGCCGCATTCGCGCCATCGGGGCCGCCGGCCTGGGCCATGTCGGGCCGGCCGCCGCCGCCCTTGCCGCCGAGCGCTTCGGAGGCGACCTTCACCAGATTGACCGCATTGAAGCGCGAGGTGAGATCCGCGGTGACGCCGACCACGACGCCGGCCTTGCCGTCCTCGGTCACGCCGACGATGGCGACGACGCCGGAGCCGATCTGCTTCTTGCCGTCGTCGGCAAGGCTCTTGAGATCCTTCATCTCGATGCCCTCGACCGCGCGCGCCATCAGCTTGACGTCGCCGACCTCGCGCACGCCGGAGGCCGCGCCGTTGCTCGCAGCCGCACCGCCGCCCATCGCGAGTTTCTTGCGGGCGTCGGAGAGTTCGCGCTCGAGCTTCTTGCGCTCCTCCATCAGGGCACTGATGCGCGCCGGGACGTCGTCGATCGAGGTGCGCAGTTCGTTGGCCGCCGTCTTCGCCAGCGCCATGGTCTCGTTGGCGTGCTTGCGCGCGTAGTTGCCGGTCAGCGCCTCGATGCGGCGCACGCCGGAGGCAACCGCGCTCTCGCCGGTCAGCGTGATCAGGCCGATATCGCCGGTGCGCCTGACATGCGTGCCGCCGCAGAGTTCGACCGACCAGCCGAGCGCGTTGGCGCCGCGCTCGCGCGCGGTCCGGCCCATCGAGACGACGCGAACCTCGTCGCCATATTTCTCGCCGAACAGCGCGCGTGCGCCGGCCTCGCGGGCCTCGTCCACGCCCATGACGCGGATCGAGACCTCGTCATTCTCCAGCACCACGTCGTTGGCGATATCCTCGACGCGCGCGAGCTCTTCCGCCGTGATCGGCTTCGGATGCACGAAGTCGAAACGCAGCCGATCCGGCGCGACCATCGAGCCGCGCTGGGCGATGTGATCGCCGAGCACCTGGCGCAGCGCCTCGTGGATGAGATGCGTGGCCGAGTGATGCGCGCGGATCGAAAAGCGCCTGCCGTGATCCACTTCGAGCTGCAGGGGGGTGCCGAGCTTCAGCTCGCCGCTCTCGACCGTGCCGACGTGAACGAAGAAATCGCCGAGCTTCTTCTGCGTATCGGTGACGCGGAATTTGATGCCGCCCTCGCCCGTCAATACGCCGGTGTCGCCGACCTGGCCGCCCGACTCCGCGTAGAACGGCGTCTGGTTCAGCACGATCGCGCCGGTGTCGCCGGCCTTGAGACTCGTGGCTTCCCTGCCGTCCTTGACCAGCGCGGTCACCACGCCTTCGGCGCTCTCGGTCTCGTAACCCAGGAATTCGGTTGCCCCCAGCTTTTCACGCAGCGGGAACCAGATCGCCTCGGAAGCCGCTTCGCCAGACCCCTTCCAGGATTCGCGCGCCTTGGCCTTCTGACGCTCCATCGCATCGGTGAAGGAAGCCTGGTCGACGCTGATGCCGCGCGACTTCAGCGCGTCCTGCGTCAAATCGAGCGGGAAGCCGTAGGTGTCGTACAGCGTGAAGGCGACGTCGCCGTCGAACATGTCGCCCTTCTTTAAGGACGCGCTCTTCTCGTCGAGAATGGCGAGGCCGCGCGTCAGCGTCTTGCGGAAGCGGGTCTCTTCCAGCCGCAGCGTTTCCTCGATCAAATTTTCCGCGCGCATCAGATCGGGATAGGCCTGGCCCATCTCGCGCACCAGCGCCCAGACCAGGCGATGCATCAGCGGTTCTTGCGCACCGAGCAGCTGCGCATGGCGCATCGCGCGGCGCATGATCCGGCGCAGCACATAGCCGCGGCCCTCGTTCGAGGGCAGCACGCCGTCGGCGACCAGGAAGGCCGACGAACGCAGATGGTCGGCGATGACGCGGAACGAGGCCACGGTCTTCTCGTCCGGTCCGCTTCCGAGAGCCGACGCGGTCGCGTCGATCAAATGACGGAACAGGTCGGTCTCGAACACGCTGTCGACGCCCTGCATGATGCAGGCCATGCGCTCCAGCCCCATGCCGGTGTCGATCGAGGGACGCGGCAGCGGCACGCGCTCCTCCTTCGTCACCTGCTCGTACTGCATGAAGACGAGATTCCAGAATTCGAGGAAGCGATCGCCGTCCTCCTCCGGAGAGCCGGGAGGTCCGCCCCAGATGTGGTCGCCGCGATCGATGAAGATCTCCGAGCACGGGCCGCACGGGCCGGTGTCGCCCATCGCCCAGAAATTGTCCGAGGTCGGGATGCGGATAATGCGATCCTCGGAGAAGCCGGCGATCTTCTTCCACAGTCCGGCCGCCTCGTCGTCGGTGTGATAGACCGTGACGAGCAGCTTGTCTTTCTTCAGCCCGTATTCCCTGGTGATGAGCGTCCAGGCCAGCTCGATCGCGCGCTCCTTGAAATAGTCGCCGAACGAGAAGTTGCCGAGCATCTCGAAGAAGGTGAGATGGCGCGCGGTGTAGCCGACATTGTCGAGGTCGTTGTGCTTGCCGCCGGCGCGCACGCATTTCTGCGAGGTGGTGGCGCGCTGATAGGGCCGCTTCTCGACGCCGGTGAAGACGTTCTTGAACTGCACCATGCCGGCATTGGTGAACATCAACGTCGGATCGTTGCGCGGCACCAATGGCGAGGACGACACGATCTCGTGGCCGTTCTCGGCAAAGAAGTTCAGAAAGGTCGACCTGATCTCGTTGACGCCGCTCATGTTCATCCAATCGGGTGTGCTTGTACCCGCCTTCCAGCCATCCAAACCGCGAGTTTGGGCTGATATCTGCGGGTCAAAGCGCTTTTAGACAAGGCCAGCTTCGCTGTCCAGAAACTGTGCAGACAGATCAAGGCGTTGCCGCAGATGCGCAATCCCGTTGGAAAGCCGCCGATGCCGCGTTGACAGGCTTGGCCGGCCTGTGGTCTTTACCTATCTGTATCGTACGGCCACGTCGGGAGAGACCGGCACTGGTGCCGGCGCCGAAGGAGCAACCGCCCCGGAAACTCTCAGGCAAAAGGACCGCGTGGCTTTGACAGCATCTGGAAAGAGGCGCCGACCGGCTTAACCCGGATGGCGTCCGCCGACGGGATAATACTCTCAGGCACAGCGACAGATGGGGCTTCGACTGGTGTCCACGGGAAATCGTTCCCGGGGAACCGCCGAGGGCCCCCCGATGCGTGCGCGTGACGACAAAGACTCCCTGAAACGCACCCCTCTTTACGACCTGCATGTCTCGCTCGGCGGCAAGATGGTGCCGTTCGCGGGCTATGACATGCCGGTGCAATATCCGGCCGGAGTCCTGAAAGAGCACCTTCATACCCGCAACGCAGCCGGCCTGTTCGACGTCTCTCACATGGGCCAGATCGCACTCAGGCCGAGATCGGGCAAGGTCGAGGACGCCGCCCGCGCGCTGGAACGGCTGGTGCCGCAGGATATTTTGGCGATCGCGCCGGGCCGGCAGCGCTACGCCCAGTTCACCAATGCCGAGGGCGGGATTCTGGACGATCTGATGGTCGCCAATTTCGGCGATCACCTCTTCCTGGTCGTCAACGCCGCCTGCAAGGCCGAGGACGAGGCGCATCTGCGCGCGAATCTGTCCGACGCCTGCGTCATCGATTCGCTGGCCGACCGCGCGCTGATCGCGCTGCAAGGGCCGAAGGCGGAATCCGCGCTGGCGAAATTATGTGCAGAGGCGCCCGCCATGAAGTTCATGGATTCCGGCGGCCCGCACAAGGTCGCCGGCCTCGACTGCTTCGTCTCGCGCTCCGGCTATACCGGCGAAGACGGATTCGAGATTTCGGTTCCTGCAGGCGATGCCGAACGGCTCGCCAGGGCCCTGCTGGACAATCCGGACGTCATGCCGATCGGGCTCGGCGCCCGTGACAGCCTGCGGCTCGAGGGCGGGCTTTGTCTTTACGGCCACGACATCGATACTGCGACCACGCCGGTCGAGGCCGCACTGGAATGGTCGGTGCAGAAGAGCCGCCGCACCGGCGGCGCGCGCGCCGGCGGCTTTCCCGGCGCGGAAAAGATTCTGGTCCATTTCGACCACGGCGCATCCCGCCGCCGCGTCGGCCTGCGCACCGAGGGCCGCGCGCCGGTGCGCGAGGGCGCGCTGCTGTTTGCGGACGCAACCTCCGGCGAGCCGATCGGAAAGGTCACCTCGGGCGGCTTCGGCCCGAGCCTGAATGCGCCGGTCGCGATGGGCTATGTGCCCACGAGCCTGAGCGCGCTCGACACAAAACTTTTCGCCGAGGTGCGCGGCCAACGCCTGGCCGTGCAAATCGCCGCCATGCCCTTCGTGAAAAACACCTACAAACGCTGAGGACTGAGAAAATGACCACGACGCTGTACACCACCGACCACGAATGGCTCGCGATCGACGGCGATGTCGCCACCGTCGGCATCACCGACTACGCGCAATCGCAGCTCGGCGACGTCGTGTTCATCGAATTGCCCAAGCTCGGCCGCACGCTGAAGAAGGCCGAACCCGCCGCCGTCGTGGAGTCCGTCAAGGCCGCATCGGACGTCTACGCGCCTGTTAGCGGTGAGGTGCTCGAGACCAACCCCGAGCTCGCGAGCGAGCCGGCGCTGGTAAACTCGGACGCGCAGGGCAAGGCGTGGTTCTTCAAGATCAAGATGGCCGACAAGAGCGAGCTCGGCGGTCTGATGGACGAAGCGGCGTACAAGGCCCACACGGCGTGAGATGATGCGAACTCTGACCTCATATTCGGTGTCATCGTCCGCGAAGGCGGACGATCCAGTACGCCGCGGCCCATCGGCCCTAGCCGAAGCGGCTGCGTTTACTGGATGCCCCGCCCCCGTGCGCAAGTGCGCACTAAGCGGGGCATGACGGCGACAAGAACATCTGAAGCGAGGACCCATGATGACCGCACACCGCAAATCCAACGGCGACACCACCAGCTTCGTTCGCCGCCACATCGGCCCCTCGGCACGCGACGTCACCGCGATGCTCGAGGCCGTCGGCGCGAACAGCGTCGATGCGCTGATGGCGCAGACGCTTCCCGCTTCGATCCGGCAGGCCGCCCCACTCGATCTCGGCAAGCCCTTGAGCGAGACCGAAGCGATCGCGCATATGGCCGAGCTCGCCGCCCAGAACCAGGTCTTCACCTCGCTGATCGGCCAAGGCTATTCCGGCACGATCTTGCCTGCGCTGATCCAGCGCAACATTCTGGAGAACCCGGCCTGGTACACGGCGTACACGCCCTACCAGCCCGAGATCAGCCAGGGCCGGCTGGAGGCGCTGCTCAACTTCCAGACCATGATCTGCGATCTCACCGGGCTCGACGTCGCCAACGCCTCGCTGCTCGACGAGGCGACCGCGGCCGCGGAAGCGATGGCGCTCGCGGAGCGGCACTCAAAAGTTGAAGCAAAAGCCTTCTTCGTCGACAAGGACGTGCATCCGCAGACGCTCGCCGTGATGCGCACCCGCGCGGAGCCGCTCGGCTGGACCCTGATCGTCGGCGATCCCCTCACCCATCTCGACAAATCAGACGTGCTCGGCGCGCTGCTGCAATATCCGGGCAGTTCGGGCGCTGTGCGCGACCTCAGGCCCGCGATCGCCAGCCTGAAGGCCAAGGGCGCGCTTGCGATCATCGCTGCCGATCTGCTGGCGCTGACACTGCTCGCCTCGCCCGGCGAGCTCGGCGCCGACATCGCTATCGGCTCGGCGCAACGTTTTGGCGTGCCGATGGGGTATGGCGGGCCGCACGCGGCCTATATGGCGGTGCGCGATGCGCTGAAGCGTTCGCTGCCCGGCCGCATCGTCGGCCTCTCCGTGGACTCGCGCGGGATGCCTGCCTATCGCCTCGCACTGCAGACCCGCGAGCAGCACATCCGCCGCGAGAAGGCGACCTCCAACATCTGCACCGCGCAAGTGCTGCTCGCCGTAATCGCCTCGATGTATGCGGTCTATCACGGCCCCGAAGGCTTGACCCAGATCGCACGCAATGTGCATCGCCGCACGGCGGTGCTCGCCGCGGGCCTGCGCAAGCTCGGCTTTGCGCTGCAGTCCGACAGCTTCTTCGACACGCTCAGCGTGGTTACAGGCGCGAAGCGTGCCGAGATCGTCGCGCGAGCGGCCGCCGAGAAGATTAATCTCGGCGTTGGCGACGACAGCTTGCGGATCGCGCTCGACGAGACCACGACGCCCGCGACGGTGGAAGCGGTCTGGCGCGCCTTCGGTGGCCAGCTTGCCTATGCCGAGATCGACGCGACCACGCGTGAGGCGCTGCCGGAGGCGCTCAAGCGCGCGACCTCCTTCCTCACCCACCCCGTCTTCCATGCGCATCGCTCGGAGACCGAGATGCTGCGCTATATGCGCAAGCTCAGCGATCGCGACCTCGCGCTCGATCGCGCGATGATCCCGCTCGGCTCGTGCACCATGAAGCTGAACGCGACCACCGAGATGATGCCGCTGACCTGGCCGGAATTCGGCAGCCTGCACCCGTTCGCCCCGCGCGAGCAGGCGAAGGGTTACTACGCGCTGTTCGCGCGGCTGGAAAAATGGCTGTGCGACATCACCGGCTATGACGCGATCTCGCTGCAGCCGAACTCGGGCGCGCAAGGCGAATATGCCGGGCTGCTTGCGATCCGTGGCTACCATGCCGCGCGCGGCGAGACCCACCGCAAGATCTGCCTGATCCCCTCCTCCGCCCACGGCACCAACCCGGCTTCGGCCGCGATGGTCGGCATGGACGTGGTGGTGGTCGCCTGCGAGAAGAACGGCGACGTCGACGTCAACGATCTCCGCGCCAAGGCCGAGAAGCATTCGAACGACCTCGCCGCCGTCATGATCACCTATCCCTCGACGCATGGCGTGTTCGAGGAGCACATCCGCGAGATCTGCGACATCGTGCATGGCCATGGCGGGCAGGTTTATCTCGACGGCGCCAACCTCAACGCGCAGGTCGGCTTGAGCAGGCCCGGCGATTACGGCGCCGATGTCAGCCATCTCAACCTGCACAAGACCTTCTGCATCCCGCATGGCGGCGGCGGCCCGGGCATGGGCCCGATCGGCGTCAAGGCGCACCTCGCCCCGTTCCTGCCGGGGCATCCAGCGGCGAACGGGGATGCGCCGGTCGGCCCGGTCTCGGCAGCGCCGTTCGGCTCAGCCTCGATCCTGACCATCTCCTACATCTACATCCTGATGATGGGCGGCGAAGGCCTCAAGCGCGCCACCGAGATCGCGATCCTCAACGCCAACTACGTCGCAGCAAGGCTCGATGCGCACTTCCCGGTGCTCTACAAGAACGAGAAAGGCCGCGTCGCGCATGAGTGCATCGTCGATCCCCGCGCGCTGAAGACGACCTCAGGCGTCACCGTCGACGACATCGCCAAGCGCCTGATCGACTACGGCTTCCATGCGCCCACCATGAGTTTTCCGGTGCCGGGCACGCTGATGATCGAGCCGACGGAGTCGGAATCCAAGGCGGAGCTCGATCGCTTCTGCGACGCCATGATCGCGATCCGGAAGGAAATCGCCGAGGTCGAGACCGGCCGTTTCAAGATCGAGGCGTCGCCGCTCCGTCACGCCCCGCACACCGTGCACGACATCGCTGACGACGATTGGAAGCGCGCCTACACCCGCGCCGAAGGCTGCTTCCCCGCAGGCACCTCGCGCACCGACAAGTACTGGAGCCCGGTCGGGCGCGTCGACAACGTCTATGGCGATCGCAACCTGGTGTGCTCGTGCCCGCCGGTGAGCGATTATGCGGAAGCGGCGGAGTAGCGGATTCTTAGCTACGTAGGATGGTAGAGCGCAGCGAAACCCATCAGTGCACTTTTACCGGTGACGAAGACAATGATGGGTTTCGCTGCGCTCTACCCATCCTACTGTCTGAACGCCTATTTGGGTGCCACCAACGAACTGCCCTTCGGATCCCACTGCCAGAGCCGTTCGTTGGTCAGTTCAGTGCTCGCACCTCAAGGCTTCGTCAATACATGGCCGTAACGCCACAGCCGATCATTGGTCAGATGCGTGCCGCCCCACCAGCGGTCGATCGGATGTGGCGACTGAAATCCTCCTGGTGGGCCAGGACAGCCTCCCCGAACTCCGTCAGTGACAGTCGGCTGCGTACATATGCGGCGTGGCGATCCCTGTGATTCTCGCGATCGATTGTCCGCAGTTCGTCGTCCAATCCGGCCACTGCGGGCCTGGGGCCGAGCGCGAGCCCGTCGAGCAACCGACCCAACTCAGTCTCTCCAAACACGAACGTGCGCCGATGCGAGCGCAGGTGAAACAACGAACCCGTGTTCGCAAACCCTCTGGCAAGCATCTCCAAGAACCGCATCTCGGTCGCACCGAGTCCCGTCGAAGGCGACGGGAGTTCTGCTAAGAGATCGAGCAAGGCCGGGCGCAGCATCAGCAATGCACTGAGATCCTGGTGAAGGAGATCGACGCCTCAGGGGTCATTGCGCGGTAGGCCGACCACGCCAACCGGGCAGTCTCGAACTCTTGGGCCCTAATAGGCAGGACATGAATGTGCGGCTCGGATGCAGCGAGATCCTCACCGCGTTCCGTCGTCAGCTCGGATGCCACAAGTCGAAGCCTAAGCTTTCGCACCAGCGAGGAGCAGGAGCTGAGATGGTCCAGGAGGCAGACGAGCTGCAATTGATCCCGGGGAGCTGGGTCGAACCAAAGTTCAACCACGTCATATTGCTCGCAGAAGTCCGCAAGGGACAAGTCTTTGCGGTCCTTGATGCCCTTGGGCCACCGGATGCCCCAATCAGACCAATGATCACCCGGCCCGAGATTCGCCGAACGCGCCGCGAAATAGGCTGCGAGCTTTTCGGGCGAGGGCAGCGGTCCCCACTCAAAATGAAACGAGGATGAGATGACAAGCTCCGCCAACCCGGATCGTGCGAGCTCGCCTCCGGACGAACTGGTCAAGATCAGACGCTTCATCGCACCACCTGATCAACGCAACGCAAAACGAAACAGGCGCCGAAGACGTCGGCAACTCAACGTCCTCAGCGCCCGCTCCTCGCGAAAAACTCTACGCCTTGAGGCTTACTCGTCGGCCGGCTCCTCGCCGTCGACGTCCCGCTCGGGGCTGCCGGCGAGAATCTGCTCGGCGATCAGGCCGGAGTTCTGGCGGATCGAGGTCTCGATCTTGGCGGTGATGTCGGGGTTGGCCTTCAGGAACGCTTTCGAATTCTCGCGGCCCTGGCCAAGACGCTGGCTGTCATAGGAGAACCAGGCACCGGATTTCTCGACGATGCCGGCCTTGACGCCGAGATCGAGGATCTCGCCCATCTTGGAGACGCCCTCCCCGTACATGATGTCGAACTCGACCTGCTTGAACGGCGGCGCCAGCTTGTTCTTGACGACCTTGACGCGGGTGGTGTTGCCGACCACTTCGTCGCGCTCCTTGATCGCGCCGATGCGGCGGATGTCGAGGCGGACGGAGGCATAGAATTTCAGCGCGTTGCCACCCGTGGTGGTTTCCGGCGAGCCGTACATCACACCGATCTTCATGCGGATCTGGTTGATGAAGATCACCATGGTATTGGACTTGTTGATGGACGCCGTCAGCTTGCGCAGCGCCTGGCTCATCAGACGAGCCTGCAGACCCGGCAGCGCATCGCCCATCTCACCCTCGAGCTCGGCCTTCGGCACCAGCGCCGCGACCGAATCGATCACCAGCACGTCGACCGCGCCGGAACGCACCAGCGTGTCGCAGATTTCCAGCGCCTGCTCGCCGGTGTCCGGCTGGGAGATCAGGAGCTCGTCGATGTTCACGCCCAGCTTGCGCGCATAGACCGGGTCGAGCGCGTGCTCGGCGTCGATGAAGGCGCAGATGCCGCCCTTCTTCTGCCCTTCCGCCACCGTGTGCAGCGCCAGCGTGGTCTTGCCCGAGGATTCCGGCCCGTAGATCTCCACGACACGCCCCTTCGGCAGGCCGCCGATCCCGAGCGCGATATCGAGCCCGAGCGAGCCCGAGGAGACCGCCTCGACATCCATCGAACGGTCGTTCTTGCCGAGCTTCATCACCGAGCCCTTGCCGAACTGCCGCTCGATCTGGGAGAGCGCGGCGGCCAGAGCTTTACTCTTGTCCATGGAAGATCCTTCGACGATACGCAGGGCAGTGGTGGACATTGGGTCGTGCTCCTTATGGCGAGGATTCGCTAGAGGGACAAACGGCTGGCGGGCGGCGATAAAATCAATGTACCCTATTTGTTCTAGGTTCGCAATATGTTCTTTTGGGAATTTGCACGCTCTGGCTGACGCGCATCAAAGACCGATGACCCGCACGCCGTCAGAATTCCGCAATCCTGCGGCACCGAACCTTTTCGCGGTCTGCGGCCTTCTCTGGGATGGGACTCTTGCATGGGAGTCTTGCATCGGACTCTTGGACGGGACCGCAACTCTGGGGACCTCAGTCATGACGAACAACACGCATCACGATACGAGCCGGCGCAATCCACTGCTGGAGGCGGCGCAGGAGGAGATGCGCAAGTTCGAGCGCAAGGAAAACGAGTTCCGCAAGAAGGACCGCGAAGAGCGTGCCGCCGAACTCCATTTGCCGCTGGACGCGATCAAGGTTCACTAAGGCCGCCGCGACGAGTGCTTAGGAGCTGACGAGGCCTGCCGACTCGGCAGGCGGTGACGGTGTTCGCCAGCGGAACGCGTTCGCGACGATGCCCGAACGACCATGATTGATCTCAAGGAGATCGGCACGGAATGGGGATTGGCGTGGCCGCGGAGGCGAATCCGAGCCGAGAAGGTATCTAAATACTACCAATAACCCATTGATTGAGCGACGGAATTTTCCTGCAGGCTACTGTGCATGGGGTTGTTTTCGTGTTTTTGAAAGGCGCGCATGGGCCTTTCCACCCCCGGAGCCGTCTCCCGGCACCCTGCATTGCCTACAGCAGAACCAGCAACCCGATGCCGATCACAAGCACGACGAAGCCAGCCGCCGTCGCGGCGGCGAATGACCGCTCTACGTTGTCCATGATGCCACCCCGTTGCCGGTGCGCCACGTTTCCCCCATGGCAGCACCGTCGCTGCGAAATCTCGCCTGCGGTTGTGTCCTGAGTTGTGCGAACGGATGTCGAAATTGGGACCGGTGCGGGGCCAGTGTGCGGCCCCCGAGCTCCGGCTTTCGCTGCCACCGTCGGGCCTTGTCAGGCTGTCGTAAGCTGAGCCGGCTAGGGTCGCCTGGCTATGGTGTTGCAGCCCAGCACCTCAGCCTCCAATAACCTTCTCCCCGCTTGGCTCTCCCAAGCGGGGTTTTTTCATGCTGATTTTCATTCGGATTTTCTTGCCGATTTCATGCCGGCCGGCCGGTTTGCGAACCGCCCTCCTCCTGCGTCAGGCGCAGCGAGAAGGCGCGGATCACCGGCGCCGCGAGCAGCACGATCGGCAGCATCGCCGCCCATGCGATCAGCCACGACACCATCCAGTGCGCCAGGAAGTCCAGCGCGTTCCCTGCGGGAAAGCTGGCGATGCCCGCGGCGATCAGCGAGGTCAGTCCGGACTGGATGATTCCGAACACGAAATGAGAATAGCGGCGGGGAATGCCCGGCATGACGCGCCCATGTTGCTGACCGTCATCGGGCCAAGCAAGGCACATGCCGCCGCGGTCCGGAAGGCGCCCTTACCCATCCCAGGAACTCTGTTCTTGGCCGGAGAACCACGGAGAGGCCTCGCGCCGCCGCTGGGCGGCAGCGCGTGCGTCTGCGAGATAGCCGTGAGCTATCCGGGGCTTACCGACAGATTTGGCTTTCCCTGGAATATTATGCCGCCCAGCATGTTCTCAGTGATGGAAGTGAATCATGGGAGAAGGCCATGAATCACAGGGGCGTCGAGTTCACCGTCGCCAAGACGGCACTTCCCGGCATCTGGCAGTGGCAGTTCCGGATCGGCGAGCAGATCAAGACCGGCAGGACCGAGACCAAGATCGATCTGTTGGCGATCCGGCGGGTGCAGCTGCGCATCGATCGGGAGCTGAAGGCGATCGGGCGCAACGCGACCTGAGCGGCCGGACCGAGATCGTCGGCGGCATGGCTTGCAGGGCGCTCGCCGCCCCCACGGGGCTATTCCGTAGCCGCCCGGAATTGATCTGCCGATGGTTTGGGATTGGACTGCCGCGATTATGGCCGTGGGGACGGAGCCATCAGGCGCGATCGGTACGAACCATGCCGCTCTACTTTTTTCGAATCCGGAACGGCAGCTATTCCGGCTGCGCCGACCAGGCGTCGGAATTTGCCGATCGCGATTTGGCCTGGAAGGAGATGACCAGCGTCTGCGCCGACATGGCCGCCGGCATCGCCCGCAAGCTCCAGGAAAATTCCGAATGGAACATGGAGCTGCTGGACGAGGCCAAGGAGCCCGTGTTCCGGATCCGCATCACATCCGAAACCTTCGAATAGGGGCCAGGCCTAATCCGCGCTGGGCAGCCGCCGCATCGTGAATTCGATGTCGCCGCCGGGCAGCTCGCGCCAGGTCTCGACCGCGCTCATATAGCCGGCCTTGGGATAGCGGGCGAAGAAAGCCTGCGCCCTCTCCCGCGCCGCCGCGCGCGGCAGCGTGAAGGTCTCGCGTAGATAGCCGTCGCCGGCCGTCGCGCCGGGCTTGCCGCCCATCGTGCGCCGGCGCGCCATCCGCTCGGCGAGATCCCGCGGACGATCGACCATGTCCCGCCTCCTTTGCGCAATACGCTCTCGCGCAATGTAGGAAGCAGGCCGACCGAAGAGGAGTCCCGGCCGGAGGCATCAACCGCCTCCGATCGGGCAGATGGTCAATTGGCAGACGTGCCGGACTTCTTCTTCGGCGCACCGGTCGCGGCCGAGGCCTTTGGCGCCGCCGACGGCTTCGGCGGGTCGGAGCGCATGCCGCCCCAGGGATCGTTGGAAGCCTTGGAATCCGGAATCTTCTTTAGTGTTTCCTTGTAGGCCTTGTCACGCTCGGCTTCCGCGGCCTTCTCCTCGGGGGTCTTGCCAGGCCCCTCCTGCAGCAAATTGAGATTGGGCATTTGCGCATAGACCGGTCCCGCCAGCACGGTCGGTCCCGCCAGAACAGCCAGCACCGCGGCCATACGGAAAAGCTTCATCATTGACTCCTTGATCATCCATGCGGCGCGGGTCGCCCGCGCCTTGTCACCCCGGCCACAACCGCAAGGGCCGCTCGGGCCGCTAGAGCCGATCCGATTTGCACGATTTCGGCGCGTGGAGCCAGTCGTCCCAGATCGGGCCGCACTTGGTGCACCCGTTCAGCAACAGGCCGAACCCGGCCAGACAAAACATGAGGATATACCGACGCAACATCACCCACCCCATACCCACTCCGTGGCATCATACCGGGCGAAGTCAGGCATTTTCAAGCCGACGGGACCCGCGGCAGGCCGGGTGACTTTGCCGCGCCGGTCTGCGCGGAATGCCGAACATCCGACAATACGGAGGGAACGACAGCAATGCCATCGCAGCCAGAAGCCGAGTTCGGCATCACTGAGGCCCGACGCATCCTCGGCGAGGTCTTTGCGCCCTGGGTCCAGGATCTCAACCTGTCGGTCGAGCGCATCGAGCACCTGCCGCCGCCGGACGTGCCGGACTGGCAGCCGGCAGCGCTCCTGCGCATGCCGTTCTCGGAGCGCCTGTGCCGCAACGGCGGCGTGGTCTGCGGCCAAGCGCTGATGGCGCTCGCCGACACCGCGATGGTGATCGCGAACCTCGCCGCCAACCGCGGCTATCGTCCGATGACGACGGTCGACCAGACCACGCATTTCATGCGCGCCGTCTCCTCCTCAGACGTGCTGGCCGATGCCCGCGTGGTGCGGCTCGGACGCAGCATGAGCTTTGGCCGGGTCACGCTGCTCTCGGCCACCGACAACAAGCCGGTGGCGATGGTGTCGAGCGCGTTCGCGATGCTGCCGGGGTGAGTATCAGCCGAAAAGAGGAAAGCCGCGCGAGCGCAAAGCGCACCGCGGCTCTCGATGGCGTCATGTCGAGACAGGAAGCGCGATCGCGCTTCGCGCCGTCACGTGGGAGACGTTACTTGCCGAGCACTTCGTCAGCCGCCGTGACGATGCTGACGTTCGGATTTTTTCCGCAATAGCTGCCGAACTGCTTGGCGTTCTCGACGAACACGTCGGTGTCGATGATCGCGTTCTCTTCATCGCCCTTGTACCAGCCGTCCATCCAGGTCAGCACCATCTTGATGGTGTCGTCGCCGCTCTCCAAGAACTGCTTGCAGCTCATGTTCGCGAGATCGAGCTTGGTGGCATGGGCGGGCATGGACGACAGCGAGAGAGCTGCGGCGAACAGAAGCGAAAGCGTGGTCTTCATCAATATCTCCATCGGCGCGTAGCGCCACAAAGGAACGGCTTGAGGGAAAATCGGCGGAGTCACTTCCGCTTCGACGTCGTAAACGAAATCTGAAGCGCTGTGCAAGTAGCGCCAGTATTGAATTTAGTTCAACGTAATTGGCGCAGCGAGAGGCGCATCGGCCTCGCTTTCGTACAGTAGTGCATATGATGTGAATGATGGTTCGCATCGCGCGCGATGCTGCGTCATGTTCGCGCGATACGACCTCGGCGCCGCCAGCGCAGTCCTGCAACCACAAGCGCGATAATCGCGAGCGCGATCGCCGATGATGCCGCAAAAAATCGCCCACCGGGACGATCAATGGTACGCGACCATAACGACGGCCCCTCGCCGGGCCGTGCCAGGCGAAACGCAACGACGCTGTCGCCGATCGAGGTGCCTGCCTCGGAGTGGCCGCCGGCGCCGATCGCGACATACTGCTCGCCCTTCCAGAAATAGGTCATCGGATTGGCGACGCCTGGCACGGGCAGCCGACCCTGCCACAGCTCACTGCCGCTGCGCGCGTCGAAGGCGCGCAAATAGGCGTCCATCGCTCCGGTGAAGACGAGCCCGCCTGCCGTGACAGCGAGCCCGTTGACGAGCGGCGCACCCCACGGCAGCGGCACGCCGAGCGGGGCGAGATCCTCGGTGGTGCCGACCGTCGAACGCCAGAGGATCTTGCCCGCCTTCAGATCGACCGCGACCATCTCGCCCCAGGGCGGCTTGTTGCAAAGAAACCCGAGCGGCGACATTGCCACCGCACGCGACATCGCAAACGGCGCACCATTCTGCTGGCCGAAATCATGACCGGGCGGAGGATCGAATCCGGCCGCCTCCGCCCGCGGAATCAGCTTGATGAGATGAACGGCCCGGCTGGTGTTGGCATAGAGGACCTGGTTGACGGGATCGAAGGCTGCGCTGCCCCAGTTGACGCCGCCGCCGGTGAAGGGAAACTCCAGCGTGCCTTGCGTTGAGGGTGGCGTGTACAGGCCCTCGTTGCGTGCCTCCGCAAACTGCGTCTCGCAAGCTGAGCGGCGCAGGCCAGGAACGAGCGAGAGCGCATCCTCAGTCGAGATTTTTTGCGACATCAGCGGTGGCACATGCGTCGGGAATGGCTGCGTGGGCGACAGCCGTTCACCTTCCGCGGCCCCCTGCGGAACGCTGCGCTCCTCGACCGGCCACACCGGCTTGCCGGTATCGCGATCGAGCACAAAGACAAAGCCCTGCTTGGTCGGCTGGATCACGACATCGCGCTGACCTTCGCCGGCGTCGATGCGCGTGAGCGTCGGTTGCGCCGGAAGATCGTAGTCCCAGACGTCGTGGTGCACGGTCTGGAATGCCCATACGAGTTCGCCGGTCTCAATGCGCAGCGCGACAACCGAATTGGCATGCTCGTTGTTGCCCGGCCGCTTGCCGCCCCAAAAATCCGGCGACGGCGAGGACGTCGGCAGGAATACCAGTCCGCGCGCCGCGTCGACCGACATCGGCGCCCAGACATTGGCGTGACCGGCTTCGATGCCGTCGCGCTTGAGCGGCTCGAACGTCCAGCGCGGCTGACCGCTATGCGCATCGAACGCGCGCACCACACCGCTCGGCGCGTCGACGCGGCGGTTGTCGCCGATCGCGGAGCCGACCACGACGACCCCGCGGCCGACCGCCGGCGGCGACGTGATCTGGAATTCGCCGGGCCATTCCAGCTTCATGCCGATATCGGGCCTGACCTCACCGCCCTCCCCGAAGCCGGCACAGGGGATGCCCGTCTTCGCATCGAGCGCGATCAGGCGCACATCGTTCGTGCCCATGAAGATACGCGATCGACATGCGGCATCCGCAGGCGCCTCGTCGTCGATCCAGTAGGTGACGCCGCGGCAGACGTAGCGGTTGGCGGGACGCTGGTTGATTGCGATCTTCGGATCGTAGCGCCATTTCTGCGCGCCCGTGCCGGGATCGAGCGCGATCACTTCGTTGAAAGGCGAGCAGAAGACCAGGCTGTCCTCGACGAACAGCGGCGTCGCCTGGAATTTGGTTCGCCGCATCACTCCGGGCGGCCGCGCCGCGAGATCGCCCGTCTGGAATTCGAAGGCCCGAACCAGGTTGCCGACATTGTCGGGCGTGATCTCTCGCAATGGCGAGAAGCGCGAGCCACCGGGATCGCCACCCCAGCTCTCCCAGGCGAGGCCTGGCCGCGCCGAAAACAAGAGGAGCGTGATGAGAGCTGCCAAATACCGGGGGCGGGTCGCCAGCGCCCGCCGCACCTATTTCGGCTTCTTGGCGGGTTCAGGCGGACGCGCCCCGCTCCACGGATCGTACTTCTCTTTGGACTCGGGAATGCGCTCGAGCGCGGCCTTGTAGGCCTTCTCGTCGACCTTGGGCTTGTTGTCCGCCTTCTGGCCGCCCTCGTTAGGCTGACGCCTGCCGCCGCCCATCTGCGCTTGCGCGGAGGCAACCGCCAGCGCCAGCACGGCGGCCGCTATGACCAAAATCCTCATGGGCGCAATCCCCCTCGTCTGGGGTACAAACTAGCCGGCAATTATGGAATAGCCAATGCCGCGGGGTCCAGGGCTTCAGGAAATCTGGCTCCAGGAAATCTTGCTCCAGGAAATCTTGCTCCTGGAAATCTTGGCTTCAAGAAATCCTGGCTTCAGCAAATCTTGATTGGCCGGGTCTTCGTCGGATCGCATTCGTGCCTATATTTTGGCCCGCAGGGGACCTTCACGGATGTTACGGATTATTGCTCACGCCGCGCTGCTGGCCAGCGCGCTCGCGCTCGGGGCCTGCGGCTTTGCCGACAGCCGCGCACCGGTGCCCGAGTTCATGCGCATGAAGGAGGCCGAGCAGCCGCCGCCCGAAGCGGCCCCCGACGTCAAACGCGTCGTGCGCGAGCAGATCGAATTCGTCTTCCTCAGCACGGCCTATCCGCGTGAGGTGCATGTCGCCTCACCCCATCGTGAGGTGCGGGGACCGGGCTGGACAGCTTGCGTCCGCGCCCAGCTCACCTCGGCGACCGGATCGCCGCTCGGGCCACAGACCTACATCGTGACCATATCGGGCGGAAAGGTGGTCGATCGCCGCCGCGCCGAAGCGGACGACATCTGCGGGTCGGAAAGCTACGAGCCGATCTAGGAAGCAGATCAAGCCGACATCCGATCCGGTTCCGGGAAAAACCTGTAATTTTGCCGGAACGATCATGGCCTCCCCTTCTTGTTACCGCCGAGGGCAGTTTCGAGGAGGACATGATGAGGACATTCACGATTGCATTGCTGGCTGGTGTCGGAGCCTTGGCAGCGGTGAGCGGCGCGAAGGCCGCCGACGTCTATACGACCAGCGAATACACCAGCCCCGATCTCGTCCAGCAAGTGCGGCTGGTCTGCGACGATTCCGGCAATTGCTATCGCACCCGCGGCGGCTCGCGCGTGATCGTGCGCGACTCCTATGCGACCATGCCGCGCGACCGCTACTATGAGCGCCGCACCTATCGCGACTGGGACGATGGTCCGCGCGGCGGCGTCGGTATCCGCGCGCCCGGCGTCAGTGTTGGCGTCGGTGTCGGCGGGGACCGCTGGTAATCAATGATGACATGACAGGCGGGACCGAACGAGACAACTCGTCCGGTCCTGTCCATGTCAGGTCTCGAGCGGCTCTCCCGGCGTGACGATACGCGTTGCCGACGGGAGCTGCGCGATGAAGCGGGCGAGCACCATACCAGCACACATCGCGGCGACGAAGATGAAGGCGGAGGCCGAGCCAAACCCGAGGGCGGTCAACGCCGGGCCTGGACAAAAGCCCACAAGGCCCCAGCCGATACCGAAGATGGCGGGACCGGCGATAATTCTCGGATCGATATCTTTTCGCACTGGGACATAGAAGCGATCGGCGAGGACAGGCCGCGCCAGTTTCAAGACGCGGCGGAAGCCGATGAAGGTCACCACGACCGCGCCGGCCATCACGAAAGCGAGGCTTGCGTCCCACGTTCCTGCCGGGATGCCGCCAACGTCCAGGAAGTTCAGGACCTTTGCCGGGTTCGACATGCCTGAGACGATAAGGCCAAGCCCAAAGACCACACCGATCCCGAATTGAATGAGGACTGTCATCGCGGTCAGCTCCAGTGCCGCATCACGAAGACGGTTGCCATTCCCGCCGCCATGAACGTCATGGTCGCGACCAGCGATCGCACCGACAGCCGCGACAAGCCACAGACGCCGTGGCCGGAGGTGCAACCGCTGCCCCACACCGAGCCGAAGCCGGTGAGCAGTCCCGCGACCATCAGAAGTGGCGTTCCGGCGGCGATCGTTTGCGCCGGCAGGCTTCCGGTGACAAGGCGCACCAGAACGGGCGCGACGATAAGGCCCGCGACGAAGGCGAGCCGGCCGGCCAATTCCCGATCCTCGTAAGGCGGAAACAGTCGCGCCGCGATACCGCTCACCCCGGCGATCCGCCCCGTCGTCCACATCAGCAGCACGGCGGACAAACCGATCAACGCGCCGCCAAGGAGCGACGCAATCGGCGTAAAGGGTGTGGCGACCATGATGATCCTCCAAGTCGAGAGCAATTCTGGCGTATCCATTGAGGGGCATCCGGCGGGTCGCGGCCGGATGCTCAACGAGACGTTAATATTACCATTCGAATTGAAGCGGCGTCCCAACTGTATTTTCCAATCTTTGCGCTAAGCATGGCCTTCTGAACGGGGACGACGGGACGTGGTCGATATCGCGCACCAGGCTGCGATCAATCCGGCACCGGCAAAGCATGCCGCGGCGGTGCGTGCGCGCGTCCCGCTCACGGCCATCGAGCCCGGCCAGTGGCGCGCACTCGCGCAGCGCGCCATCGAGCCGAACGGATATTACCTGCCAGGGTGGGAGCTCGCTGTCAGCGCAACCGCGCGGGGCCGCACCGATGCTTCGGCGCTTCCCGCATGCGATGGATCGCGGCTGATCGGGCTGATGCCGGTGATCTCGCTCTGGCGGGCATGGAAGATCCCCCTGCCCGCGCTGGTGAGCGCGCATCCCTATGGTACGCTGTGCAGCCCGCTGATCGACCGCGATGCCCCGATCGAGGCAGCGACGCGCCTGTTGCAGCAGGCCCGCGGGGCCGGAGCGCGTGCGCTCGTTCTGAACGATGTCGCGCTCGATGGGGCGGCAATGACCGCCCTCAGCCAGGTCCTGAATCGCGACGGCCTGAAGCCGCGCCTCCTCAACTCCTACATCCGCGCCAGCCTCGACGCGACCCAGGACGGTGAGACGCTGCTACGCGACGCGCTCGGCACCAAAAAGCTCAAGGAGCTGCGCCGCCAGCGCCACCGTCTCGAAGAACACGGCGCAGTCGTGTTCGACGTCGCGCGCAGCCTCGACGAGATCAGGCCCGCGCTCGAGACATTTTTGCAGCTCGAAGCCAGTGGCTGGAAGGGCAAGCGCGGCACCGCGCTGGTCCAGGATGCCGGCGATGCAACCTTCATCCGCCGCGCCGTTCCCGCGCTGGCAGAAACCGCGCAATGCGAGATCGTCACCCTTCGCGCCGGCGCGACACCGGTGGCCGCCGGCATCGTGCTGCGCCATCAGGACCGCGCCTTCTTCTTCAAGCTCGGCGTCGACGAGCGCTTCGCAAGATATTCGCCGGGCGTGCAGCTTACACTCGAGCTCACCCGCCGCCTCTGCGCCGATCCGGCCATCGCCAGCGCGGATTCCACCGCGAGCGCCGATCACCCCATGATCAATCCGATCTGGCGCGGGCGCTTCGCCGTCGGCGACGTGCTGATACCGTTGCGGCGGAACGACCCCATCGTGGCGCTCGTTCACGGAGCGCTCGCGGCGCACGGCATCGCCTACGCGGCGGCCCGCCGCGCGGTTGGCCTACTTCGCAAATAAAATAGCTTCTACTCCGCCGCCTGCGCGTTGATCTCCGCCGAGACCTCGCGGATGGCGCGCGCGAGCATGTTGGGATCCTGTGCGCCGGAGACGGCGTATTTCTGCGCGAACACGTAGGTCGGCACGCCGGAGATGCCTTTCTCGGCGGCTTCCTGCGCGTCCGCCGATACGCGGGCGACGTCCTCGTCGGTGGAGAGGCGCTTGCGCACGTCATCGGCATCGAGGCCGACATCGGCAGCCGCCTGCACAAGCACGTTCAAATCGGTGAGGTCGCCGCCGTCGCGGAAGTAGAGCTCCATCAGGCGCTGTTTCATCTCGGGCGCCTTGCCGATCGCCTCGGCCCAGAGAATCAGGCGGTGGCAGTCAGTGGTGTTGGGTTGACGCGCGACAAGCTCGGGTCGGTAGACGAGCCCCTCTTCGTTCGCGGCCGCAACGACGCGCCCCGCAATACCCTTATAGGCCTCAACCGAGCCGAACTTCTTGGTGAGATACTCTTCCCGGCTGATGCCCTCGGACGGCACCCAGGGATTGAGGAAGAAGGGACGGAAATTGAGCTTGACCGGAACGTCGGGCACCAGCGCCAGCGCGCTCTCGATCCGGTGCTTGCCGATATAGCACCAGGGGCACACCACGTCCGAAACGACGTCGATCTGGAGCGGCTTTAGGGTGCTCATGAGCGCCTCCTTCGGGCGTTGCGGTTGTGCCCAAAGATAAGCCGAACCTATTCCGAGGCAAGGCCGCTAACTCATGGCTGCTGCCATTTGTCGGAGCCGCTCGGCAGTGCGTTCGTCGGCCGGGAAGAAGCTTTCCAGAGCCAGCTCCGAGAGCGTGATGTCGACCGGCGTACCGAACACCATGGTGGTGGAGAAGAAACTGAGTATTTCCCCGTCATGGCGCAGCTTGAAGGGGATCGCGACATTGTCGCTCGACAGCGGCGCCGCGCGTGCCGGGATCGGATAGCTCTTCAGGTCGTTGTACAGCTTGATCAGCTCGGGATCGGCCGTCGCCTCGCATTGCCGGTGCAGCCGCTCCAGGAGATGTCCGCACCATTCCGCGAGGTTGACCGTGCGCGGCGCCAGCGCCTCGGGATGGAAGGCGAGCCGCAGCACGTTGAAGGGCTGGCCGAGCAGCCGCTGCGGGATGCCGGCGAGCAGCGGCGCCAGCATGCGATTGGCGGAGACCAGATTCCAGTGCCGGTCATAAGCCAGCGCCGGATTCGGCTCATGCGCCCTAAGGACGAGGTCGATCGCCTGGCGGGCTGATTTCAAGGCGGGATCCTCCAGCGGGCGCTGCGGAAAGGCCGGGGCATAGCCGGCGGCGACCAGCAGCATGTTGCGTTCGCGCAATGGCACCTCGAGACGTTCGGCGAGTCTGAGCACCATGTCGCGCGAGGGCGCGGCACGGCCGGTCTCGACGAAGCTCAAATGCCGCGCTGAGATTTCGGCCTCGCCGGCGAGATCGAGCTGGCTCATGCGGCGGCGCTGCCGCCATTCGCGCAAATGGTCGCCGATATGGACCGGCTGGCTGCGTTCGGCCTGTGCCGTGGATGCATGTGCGTTCATGATCGAAAACCTAGCACGCAGATTTCGGCCCTTCCATTACGTCGGAGGTAATCGAATTGGTCCTCAGGCCGGCGCATCTTGGGTCGCAACAGGAGACGACCATGATCGCACTGCTGCTCTACCGGACCATCACAGACCACCTTGTTCCCTGGGCCATGGCGCTCGCAACCCGGATGCTGGCGCGCAGCCTCAACATGCCGGAGCCGCTGGTGCATTCGACCGGCGACTATGTCGTCGCGCAGGTCACGGCCTTCGAGCACAGCGTCGGCAGGAGCCTTTGCCCGTACCGCCTCGCCCGGCTGCTCCGCGCCTGGTGGCGTGGGTGGCACTGAGTTTTTTCCAAGCCCAACCCCAACCATGGAGACCACGATGATTGACGCATCCACCTTGCTTCGCCGCGCGCTTCTTGCCGACGCGATCTTCAGCGGCGTCGCCGCTGTCGGTTTCACCTTCGGCGCCGGCGCGTTCGCGTCGCTGTTCAACCTGCCCGAAGCGCTGCTGCGCGAGACCGGCCTGTTCCTGATCGCCTATACGGCACTCGTCGGCTGGCTCGCCTCACGCGCCTCCGTGGCAAAGCCGCCCGTGCTGCTGGTCGTCGTCGGCAACGCGGCCTGGACGGTCGGCAGCATCGCGCTGCTGCTCTCGGGCGCGGTGTCGCCGAACCTTGCCGGCGAGCTCATGGTCGTGGCACAGGCGATCGCGACCGGCGTGTTTGCCGAACTACAATATGTGGGATTGCGCAGGAGCGGGAGTGTGCTGGCTGCCTGAGGCCGCATCACTCGCTGTCGTGGGGGGGGGGGGGGGGGGGGGGGGGGGGGGGGGGGGGGGGGGGGGGGGGGGGAGAGGGGGGGGGGGGGGGGGGGGGGGGGGGGGGGGGGGGGGGGCGCGGGGGGGGGGGGGGGGTCGCGGGCGGGGCCGCCCACCCGGGGGGGGGCCCCGCGGCGTCCGGGCCCGACCCAGTATTCCAGAGGCAGTCGTCGCATACGAAAAGGCCGCGGCGTACTGGATGCCCCGCTTTCGCGGAGCATGACAGTTGTGCCAGAAGCTCGAAATCAGGCTACGCCCGCGCGCGCCCGTTGGCTTTGCCAACAGCGACGCCGTTGAGCTTCTTCTTTTTGACGGGCTTCGCCCCCGCCTTCTGCGCTTTACGCTCCGCGCGCGCCTTCACCTTGGCGCGTTCGGCCCGCGCTTCCGCGCGCAGCTTCTTGCGCTTCTTCTCGCAAGATTCGCACTTGCAGCCGATCGGCTTCAGGTAGGCTTTGAAATAATCGGTGCCGTAGTCGTAATTGATCTCGTCGCCCGGCTCGATGTTCTTGATGGCGCGGATGAAGACCTTGCGCTCGCGCGGCCGGACGTCGGATTCGGCGTTGGGCCGGCACGAATGGTTGATGTAGCGCGCGAGGTTCTTGCGCACCGAGCCGTCAATGGTCCAGCGGCCGTTGAGCTCGAACAAATATTTGTTCTCGATGTCGTCGTGCTCGGGAATCCGGGAGTCCAGGATCGGTCCGTAATAACGGATGATCCGAGTGCCCTTCTTGATCGGCTTGGTGGCGAAGAGGCCGAGCCCGGTCTTCGAGCGGCCGACGCGATAAGGTTTGTTGGACGAGGTGGCTGGCATGATCACGAAAAACGAGGACGCGAACGAGGCTGAAAGAGCCCAAGCGAAGCCGCTCTTCTAGAACGATTCCGCGCCGCTGTCAGGTGTCTGTCGACCCTGTTTGAACCTTGCCCACAATCAAGACGTCTGATGGTACGGAGTTCCCGCTCGACCAAAGGCGTCGTCATGTTCCGCATCACCACCGCAGTCTTGGCCCTATTGCTCCCAGCCATGTTGCTGATGTGCAGCGGTCTCGACCGCGCCGACGCCCAATCCGTGAGCAGCCAATATAGCTCGACGGCCCCGAAAGATTGCCGCCAGATCGGTAAGCCCAGCGAGCTCGACGGCAGCACCACGCGGGTCTGCAAGGGCAAGGATGGCCTCGTGGTCCTGATCGCCGAGGATGATCTTCGCGAAATCGTCTCCGTCGGCCGCAATCGCAGGGCCGCGGCCGAGGAACCGGGGGCAAAAGTCTGGTTCGCTCCGTTCAACTCGTCCGAAACCACCGTCGAATGGCGCACCGCGGCCGCCAGGCCGTTTGCGATGATCCAGCGTTGGCACGTCGCCGATGGCACCGATCCCGACAAGAAGGGCCGGCCGAACACCAAGGCCATGCTCATCGTGACCCGGCTGCCGCCCGGCCCCGTCTGCCACGTCGCCTATGTCGACGCGATCGCCAACCCGAACGCCAATGAGCTGGCGCGCAAGGCCGCAGACGAGTTCGCCCGCAGCTTTATCTGCGGCAAGGACGAGGTGAAGATCATCGGCGCACGCGGCCGCGCGGTCGAGCTGGCGACGATGCGCTAGGCGCTCGCGGCAAGCGATCAAGGGCCCGGCGGCTTCCCCGTCACGGGCGACATCAGCATCGCCTCGAGCAGGCGTTCGGGAGTCGTGCCCTCGGGCAGGCGCCCCAGAATATCCTCCAGCCGCCCATCGAGCAGCAGCATGGTAAAACCGTGTACCATCGACCACGCGCGCGCGATCGCGGCGCCCTGATGGAGCGTCAGCGCGTCGCCGCTGATCTGCTCCTGCCGCATCATGCCGACGGCATTGGCGAGCCCGGCAAAGGACGCCTCGGCGGCCTCGTGCAGCGACGGCCTGGAATAGTCGAGGCGCTCGGTGCGGAACATGATGCCGTACATGCCGGGATGAGCCTGGGCATAGGCAACATAGGCTTTCGGCCGCGCCAGCGCGCGCTCGAGCGGGGTGGTGGCGGAGTCGGAGGACGACGCCATCGCCGCATTGAACTGGCGGAAGCCAACTGCCGCGAGCTCACTGAGAAGCCCGGTGAGGTCGCCGAAATGATGGGTGGGCGCGGCATGCGAGACGCCCGCCTCGCGCGCCACGGCGCGCAATGTCAGGCCGGCGAGCCCGTCACGCTCCAGCACCCGTTCGGCGGCCTGGAGCAGCGCCTCGCGCAGCGCGCCGTGGTGATAGGGCGCCTCGGACTTGACGCTCGCCGTCCGTCGCGCGAGGCGCGCCGGGGCGCTCGCCTTCTTTGGGGTGCGCGCACCTCGCGCGGTTGCTGTCCTGATTTCGCTCTTGCCCATAGGCCAGCTATAAGACGCAATATTTACAGTGTAAAGATTTCACTTGACCAGAACTCCTCGTACGACTATTTGATCTTTACGATGTAAAGATGATGGAGGATACGCCGTGCAGCAGGACGCCGTTGCCGAACGCCGCCACAATCTCGGTCCGATTCCGTTCGAGGCCGACGCGCCCTTCCTGAAAATCATCGGTGAATTGCCGCGCGAGCTGAACGGCACGCTCTATCGCAACGGCCCCAATCCGCAGTTCGAGTCGCCCGGCGCGCACTGGTTCGTCGGCGACGGCATGCTGCACGCCTTTCATCTCGAGAACGGGCGCGCCAGCCATCGCAACCGCTGGATCCGCACGTCGAAATGGCTGGCCGAGCACGATGCCGGCCGCGCGTTGTTCGGCGGCTTTGGCCGCAAGCTGCCGGATGCCCCGGCGAACCTGACCGACGGCGGCGTTGCGAATACCAACATCATCTTCCATGCCGGCAAGCTGCTTGCGTTGGAGGAGTTGCATCTGCCGACCGAGATCGAGCCCGGTACGCTGGCGACGCGCGGCTATCACAATTATCAAGGCCGCATCGCCGGCACCTTCACCGCGCACCCGAAGATCGATCCCGTCACCGGCGAGCTGGTGTTCTTCGGCTACAATGCGGCGGGACGGCTGACGCCTGCCCTCTCCTACGGATCGATCGATGCGTCCGGTAAGGCGACGCGCTTCGAACGTTTCGAGGCGCCCTATGCCAGCATGGTGCACGACTTCATCGTCACGGAAAACCACCTGCTGTTTCCGATCCTGCCCCTCACCGGCAGCATGGAGCGCGCGATGAGCGGGCGGCCGCCCTATGCCTGGGAGCCGGACAAGGGCGCCTATGTCGGCGTGATCAAGCGCAAGGGCAGCGCGAAGGACATCGTCTGGTTTCGCGCTGAGGCCTGTTACGTCTTCCACGTCATGAATGCATGGGAGGAAGGTGACCGCATCATCGCCGACGTCATGCAGTTCGAGGAAGCACCACTGTTCACGCATCCCGACGGCACGCCCACCAATCCCGAGAAATCCTTCGCCCGCCATTGCCGCTGGACGTTTGATCTTGCCGGGAATACCGACCGCTTCCAGCAGACCTATCTCGACGATCTCACCGGCGAATTCCCGCGCATCGACGACCGCCGCGCCGGATTGAAGAGCGGTCACGGCTGGTACGCCTGCGCCAATCCGACGCTGCCGATGTTCGGCGCGTTGTCCGGCGTCGTCCATGTCGATGGCAAGGGCAAGCGCCTCGGCCATTATCTGCTGCCGGCCGGCGACACCATTTCTGAACCGGTCTTCGTCCAGCGGTCGAAAGATGCGGCAGAAGGCGATGGCTGGCTGCTGGCGGTGGTCTGGCGCGCGCGGGAGAACCGGAGCGACCTCGCCGTGTTCAACGCTGGAGATATCGAGGCCGGTCCCGTGGCGCTGGTGCAGCTCGGACATCGCGTGCCCGACGGTTTTCACGGCAATTGGGTCGGCGCGCAGTAGCTGTTCCTCGTCATCACGGATGCCACCAAAGAGGTCTCTGATGCACATGCCATCGATCACTGCGGACTATCTCGTCCTGGTCCTGATCTGCGCCGCCCTCACACTTCAGATGATCCAGCCGCGGCGGAGCGGCCAAACCGTCTTCAACGGCGGTATCTTGCTCGCCCTCGTCCTCTCGGTCGCCTGTGCGTTACCTGCGCTGTCCTACCTGCCCTGGGCCGGATTCATCGACGAAATGGCCGACCAAGCCGTTGCAGCAATTCAATTTTTGGAAGTCGCTTACGTCATTTTGACACTGTAAAGATTTTGCTTGACCCCGCTCCGCCCGTGACTTATTGATCTTTACATCGTAAAGATAAGGCCTGACCGAGGCGGACCATGGCGATTTTCCTGATCCTCGCGCCCTACGGCGCCTTCACCTTCCTGATGCTGATGACATCGGCCACGATCAGCGTATTCGTGGCCTCGGCAATCTGTCTCGCCACCGTCGCGATCGATGTCGTGCGCGGTCGATCGGTGAAGATCCTGGCGATGAGCTCGGCGCTGCTATTCGCCGCAATCGGCATCCACCTCGCGCTGTTCGATCCGGCGCTCGGCACACTCGGTGTCAAGCTGTCGGTCGACATCGGCATCTTCGTCATCTCGCTCGGCTCGATGCTGGTCCGCCGTCCATTCACGCTGCAATACGCGCTGGAGGCCGTGCCGGCCGAGACCGCGGCAATGCCCGGCTTTCTCTACGCCAATTACATCATCACCGGCGCATGGACCGCGGCTGCGCTGCTGATGGCGGCCGCCAATCTCGTGCTGCTCTATGTCCCCGGCCTGCCGCTCTGGTCGAGCCTTGCGGTCGCCTTCGCCGCCCGCAACAGCGCGATGTACTTCACAAAATGGTATCCCGAATATCGGCAGATCACGTACGGTGCGCCGGCCAGCGCACTGCCCCACACTCGCTGAACAGGATCGACGATGAAGGACGTATTCGCCCGCCTCGCCTCCGACCTCTTCTCCGCCATCGTCTTCCTGGTCATCTACCTCGTGACCGACAACGTCGTCCTGGCAACGTCGGTGGCGATTGCCGGAGCGATCGCGCAGGTGATCTACGCGCGCGTCAAGGGGCAGCAGGTCAATTACATGACCTATGCGAGCGTCGCGCTCGTCGTCGTGCTCGGCACGATCACGCTGCTGACCAACGATCCCCGCTTCATGCTCGCAAAGCCCTCGATCGCGCATTTCGCGATCGGCGCCATCATGCTCAAGCGCGGCTGGATGCTGCGCTACATGCCGGCGATCGTCGTAGAGACCGTTCCGGAATATGTGACGGCTGCAGGTTATGCCTGGGCTGTGCTGATGTTCGTGATCGGCGCCGGCATGATCGCCGTCGCCTCCACAGGCGATCTGAAGCTGTGGGCGTTCTACATCACGGTGGTCGCGGGCGGCGCCAAGATCCTCGCCTTCGCCGTGCAATATGTCGTGCTCCGTCTCATCGTCACCAGCCGACGGCGCGCCGCCGCCCGCGCCTAAATGCCTCCGACGGAGCGTTAGGCGCGGGCGACGAGTTGCGCTATACGCTCGGCCGGGACTGGCCCGCGGATCGTCGCGGTCCGCCGGGATCTTGGGAGACGCGAATGGCCGTCGACGGCAACTGGACTCTGACCCTGACAACCCCCATGGGCGAGCGCAAGGCGACGCTGAGCCTGACGGCTGCCGGCGGCACGCTCACAGGGACGCAGGGTGCGGAAGGCGATACAGCCGAGATATTCGACGGCACCGTCAGCGGCGATGCCGTCAACTGGAAGGTCTCGATCACCAATCCGATGCCGTTGACGCTCGAATTCATCGGAACCGTCTCGGGCGACAGCATGAGCGGTGAGATGGGCATCGGCCCGATGGGCCGCTTCCCGTTCACCGGCACGCGCGCCTAAGCCGCGCGGCAACCGTGCGCGCGCTCGGTCTCATCGCGGCGACGATCCTGTGTGTCGCGACACAAGCGGCGCGCGCGGACGACGCCGAACCGGCGTGGCGGGCAAGCGCGCTCGCCATGCTACCGGCAGGCTATGTTGCCGGCACGGCCTATCGAACCGAAGGTTCGACGGGCTACCTCGCCGTCTATCCGATCTCGTCGAACGATCCGAAGTCGCCTGCAAGCGTTTTCGGCGCGCGCCAGGCTCTTGTGGTCGCGCTGACGTCGGATGCGACGCGCGCAGTCTCGGCCGCATTGAAGCCGCGTAGCGGGCCGGATCCTGACAACGACGACACCGAATTCGCAAAGCTGCACGCCGATCTCGCCGCGAAGCGCTCGACGCTTCCCGACGGCACCGAGCCGTGCGATCTCGGCGCCTGGTCCGTCGACAAGGATCCTGATGGCCTCAACGTGCGTGCCGAACCATCGACCAAGGCGCGTGTGCTCGGCACGCTTCCGCCGCCCTACCTGCTCAAGCTCGGCGGCAGCGAGAACACGCCCGATGGCGGCTGGCTCACCGAATTCCGCATCATCGGCTTCAAGAACGGCTGGTTTTTGATCGAAGGCGCCAAGCCGCCCGGCAGGGACTACGAGGACGACAAGAAATATCCGCGCAGCGCGCCAAAGCCCTATGCCGGACGCGGCTGGGTCGCCTCCAACAAGGTCGGCGCGGCCTACGCCAATGGCGCGACCCGCATGGGCGGCCTGTTCCAGGCGCCCTTCGTCGATGCGAAATGGATGCCGGCCCAGCGCGAGCTCGGCGGTCCGATCGACACCGATGGCGGGCCGAAGCACATCTTTGCTTGCAGCGGCCTCTGGGGCCTCGTCGAGAGCCAGGACGGCGTCCGCGGCTGGTGGCGCGGGCTGTGCTCCAACCAGGTCACGAATTGCAGTTAGCCTGCGGCCCATCCTTCGAGACGCCCGCCTCCGGCGGGCCCTCAGGATGAGGTCATGTTTCGCGGCGAGATATCAGACCCTCATGGTGAGGAGCCCGCCAAAGCGGGCGTCTCGAACCATGCAGGCCGAGCTCTTCCGGCACTCCGGAGCGAGGCGAAGAGCTAGCCCAGATTCAGCTCCTTGAAGAAGTCGTTGCCCTTATCGTCGATGATGATGAACGCCGGGAAGTCGACGACCTCGATGCGCCAGATCGCTTCCATGCCGAGTTCGGGATATTCGAGCACCTCCACTTTCTTGATGCAGTGCTCGGCAAGATTCGCCGCGGCACCGCCGATCGAGCCGAGATAGAAGCCGCCATATTTCTTGCAGGCCTCGCGCACGGCCGGCGCCCGGTTGCCCTTGGCGACCATCACCATCGAGCCGCCGGCGGCCTGGAACTGATCGACGAAGGAATCCATGCGGCCAGCGGTGGTGGGGCCGAACGCACCGGAGGCGTAGCCCTCGGGCGTCTTGGCGGGGCCGGCGTAATAGACGGGATGGTTCTTGAAATAGTCCGGCAGCGGCTCGCCCTTGTCGAGCCGCTCGCGCAGCTTGGCATGCGCGGAATCGCGCGCGACGATCATGGTGCCGGTCATCGAGACCCGCGTCTTGGTCGGGTACTTCGAGAAGGTGGCCAGGATATCCTTCATCGGCTGGTTGAGATCGATCTTGACGACCTCGCCGCCCAGCGACTGCTCGACCTCAGGCAGATACTGCGCCGGGTTGTGCTCGAGCTCTTCGAGATAGACGCCGTCCTTGGTGATCTTGCCGAGCACCTGGCGATCGGCCGAGCAGGACACGCCGAGCCCGATGGGGAGCGAGGCGCCATGACGCGGCATGCGGATCACGCGGACGTCGTGGCAGAAGTATTTTCCGCCGAACTGCGCGCCGACGCCGAGCGACTGCGTCATCTTCAGAATTTCCTGCTCCATCTCGAGATCGCGAAACGCGTTGCCGTCGGGCGAGCCGTGGGTCGGCAGTGCATCGAGATAGCGAGCCGACGCCAACTTCACCGTCTTCATGCAGAGCTCGGCCGAGGTGCCGCCGATCACGATGGCGAGGTGATAGGGCGGGCACGCCGCGGTGCCCAGCGTCAAGACCTTCTCCTTCAGGAAGGCGAGCAGCCGGTCCTTGGTCAACACCGAGGGCGTGGCCTGGAACAGGAAGCTCTTGTTGGCGGAGCCGCCGCCCTTGGCCATGAACATGAACTTGTAGGCGTCATCACCTTCGGCGTAGATCTCGCACTGCGCCGGCATGTTGTTGGCGGTGTTCTTCTCCTCGTACATCGAGAGCGGCGCGACCTGCGAGTAGCGCAGATTGCGGCGCAGGTAAGCATCGCGCGCGCCTTCCGACAGCGCCGCCTCGTCGTCACCATCGGTGATGACGTTGCAGCCCTTCTTGCCCATGATGATCGCGGTGCCGGTGTCCTGGCACATCGGCAGCACGCCGCCGGCGGCGATGTTGGCGTTCTTGAGGAAGTCCAGCGCGACGAACTTGTCGTTCGGGCTCGCCTCGCCATCCTCCAGGATCGCGCGGAGCTGCTTCAGATGCCCCGGCCGCAGATAGTGGTTGATGTCGCCAAAGGCCGCTTCCGACAGGGCCCGCAGCGCCTCCCGCGACACCACCAGCATGTCCTTCCCCAGGACCTTCTCGACCCGCACGCCCTCGGCCGTGATCTTCTTGTAGGGCGTCTCGTCCTTGCCGAGCGGAAACAGCGGCGTGTGCTTGTAGGGCGGAACGGGCTTTATGGGGTCGGGGAAGGCGGTGGGAGCGTTCATGGGCTGGAATCTCGGGGTTTTGGAGCCCTCGTATGGGCCCCTTCCATAGAAGCGTTCTAAGCTTTTTTGCCGCAAAGGGAAGGCGCTCTGGTGCGGTCGGGGCATCCCGATTCGGCGACATGGCGACCTATTTTCGGCGGCAGTCGACGGACACGAGGCCCTCATCATGCCGGTGAAGACCCTGGGTGCACCCCTTGCGCTATGCGCGGGACGACGGTTGAATGCGCCCGCTAAGGGGCTTTTCATCATGACATTGAACTTGCACGTCCGCGGCGCGATCCTGGTCGCCGCCGCCATCACCGGCCTTGTGACCCTCGCCTCGCCCGCGCGCGCAGACCGCTGCGACGACAGCGCCAAGGAGCTGGCGAACCAGGTCGATCGCCTCAAGGTGAATTTCCGCGCAGCCAATGTCGTCTACTTGACTCATCCCGCGGCCAAGGAATTGTCCGTGGCTTGCCGTGGCGACAAATATTCGATCGAGCTCTATGCCAAGGGCGATCGCAAGCCCAAGCCGGAGTTCTTTGCGCTGGTGGGGTCGATGGCGGCGATCGTCTTCACCGTGACCAAGGACGATACGACGACGGGCGCGACACGCTGCCTGAAGCGGATGGGGCTCTTGCGCGGCGACAAGATCAGCATGCGTTACCGGCGTCTCAACATGGAATGCACCCGCACCAAGACGGATGCGTCCATCGCGATCACGCGCGGCAAGGACGAATAGGCGGGGCGACCCCTCGCTCTTTCCACGCACTCCGTCATTGCGAGCGCAGCGAAGCAATCCAGACTGTCTCTGCGGTGACAGACTGGATTGCTTCGTCGCAAGGGCTCCTCGCAATGACGAGGAGAGGTCCGAGAGCACATTCCACCGCACCGGATCCCTCGCATTTTAACGATTGGCTTGAAGGAAATTTCGCTCCTCGCGGCGCAGGGTCAATTGTTTCCATGTGTGAGGATTTGTGGATGAGCGTTTCTACCGTTTCGCCGCCGCCGATCGCGATCGTGGTGCCGAGCTACGACACGACCAAGCAGCAGGACGATCAGATCAAGACCAAAGACAACGACCCGACCTATAAGCCGCCGCCGCCTGCGCCGCTGCCGCCGGGTCAGGGTACGCGGATCGATCAGCTCGCCTGAACAGCCGCGTCGAAGATGAAATGCCCGATCCGGTCGATCGGGCTTTTCGCGTGTCCGGCCGCAACTTCGCCGGATAGCGGGGCCAATATTGTGCGCGGCTACCCTGAGACCTGCGCATGATCGCAAGACTCCTGTTGCAGAGCACGATCACCACCGCCGCCATGGGCGCGCTGCTGTTCGCGTCCGCGGACACCCTGCATTGGCCTTCGGCCTGGGTGTTCCTCGCGACCTCCGCCCTGCTCGGCCCGCTTTGCGGCTGGTGGCTTTACCGGGTCGACCCCGCACTGCTCGCCGAACGTCTGCGGCCGGTCCTGCAAAAGGACCAGCCCGCCGCCGACAAGGTGTTCATGACAGTCTTCGTCGTCGCGATGCTGGTCTGGCTGGCGGCGATCGGGCTCGACCGGCGTACGCTGTCCTCCGACGTGCCGATGGCGCTGCAGATGCTCGGCTTCGCCCTGTTCCTGCTCTCGACGCTGTTCATCCTCTGGGTTTTCCGCGAGAACTCATTCGCGGCGCCCGTGGTGAAGCTGCAGGCCGAGCGCGCGCAGCACGTGATCTCGACGGGGCCCTATGCCCATGTGCGCCATCCCATGTACAGCGGCATGATCCTGTTCTTCGCCGGCGTGCCGCTGCTTCTGGGCTCGTGGTGGGGACTTCTGATGGTGCCGCTGTTCCTCCTCTTGTTTGCGGTCCGCATTCGCATCGAGGAGCGCACGCTGCGCGAGGGCCTGCCGGGCTATGCCGATTATGTGACGCGCGTGCGCTATCGCCTGCTGCCTGGCCTGTGGTGAGCGCGCGCATCACTCTGCTGTGCTTTAACCATCCAACTCGCGGTAGCGGCGGAAGATGCCCTGCTCGTTAAAGACAATGCGGCGCCCGCTATCGAGATAGGCCTTGATGTTCCGCCGCTCCGCGACGCGGTCGTGCAGATCGACCAGGCCCGGGATATCGGTCTCGAACGCCTTCATCCGCTTCGGAAACGCATAGCGCAGCCCCGCGACGATCTGGAACAGCGAGAGATCGACATAGGTCAGCCTGCGGCCCGTGACATAGGCACCGCCATTGTCCTCAAGGAGCTGCTCGAAATAGCCGAGATATTTCGGCACGCGCTCGCCCCAGAAGTCGGCGGTGCGCTTCTTTGCCGGCGGTTTCTGATCTTCGTAGTAGAGCGAGGGCCCCAGCGGATGATGGGTGTCGTGAATCTCGACCACGAAATCGGTGATCGTGAGCTGGAGCTGATGGACCCAGAGTTGACCGGCCTCCGACTTCGGGGCGAGGGCGTGGCGGGCGCCCAGATAGAGCAGGATGTTCGCGGTCTGGCCGATGACGAGCTTACCGGCTTTGAGGAACGGCGGCGCAAAAGGCGGCGTGCCCTTGTGCGCGTCCATCATCTTCATCATCGCAGCTGTGCCGCGTGGGCCACGCGCCACGTCGACATAACCCGCGCCCGCCTCCTCCAGCGCCAGCCGCACATATTCACCGCGGCCCTGGATCTCGGGCCAATAATAGAGCTCGTATTTCATGAAAGGGGTCCGTGAGCGTGGAAGCGACAGGACCAATTTATCACGCGCGACAAGGTTCCGTCAGGATGGGGCGGAACGGCGGCACCACACGCTCCGTCATTGCGAGCGAAGCGAAGCAAATCCAGACTGTCACCCTGGAACGACTCTGGATTGCTTCGTCGCTGCGCTCCTCGCAATGACGGCAGCCTCAATTCGACGCGAAGCAATACAGCAGCCCGTCGCCGCCGGTGCTCTTCAGGTCGGCCTGCGAGCAGCCGCCATCAGGGCCGCGCGAGGGATGCGAGCTGTTCCACGATTTCGACGGCTCGTCATCGCGCAGGCCTTGACGATCGGCATGGCCCACGACCGCCGCGCCTTGCGTGCTCGACGTCCAGTTCTTGCAGGTCTTGTCGTCACCCGCGGGAAATGCGCTGCCGTCGGCTTGCGAACCCGTGAGGATGTCGTGCCGGTTCGGCGTGTCGCCGCGGCCGTTGATGACCTCGCCTTTCTCGCTGAGCGCGGTCTGCTTGGTGAGGTTGTTGGCCGCCCCGTGCAGGTCGGCAACGTCCTTTGCGATCATAGCGCCCTTGGCGTTCTGCCACGGTCCCTTGCCGATGCGGTCGCGCGCGTTGACGGCCGGCTTGCCGTCGGCGGCCTGCGTGGAGAGATAAGCGCGCCAGGTTTTGCCGCCGGCGCCGCCGGCCTGGGCCAGCTTCTGGCACTGCGCATCGGCCCCCTCCAGACCGCCGAGATCGGCGCCTTTGCCAGGACCATTGGAAGTCACGAAGAACGTCATGTCGGCCGACTGCGCCTGCGCCGATGGCGCCGCAAGCAAGGCCGCAGCGAGCGCGAGGCCTGAAATCGTCACGGATCTCTCAATGCGGGTCATCCTGTCCTCCCTTTGTGTTGTCATTGGCCGCCAGATTTCAACCCGACGCAGGCCCGCTTATTCCGATGTCGCAATGCGAGACGCCCAAAAGAACAAGGCCCCATGCAAGAAGCACGATGCCCTGGCTTTTCATGTCGTCTGCGATCTGTTGGTCAGCGGGATCGCCGACGATTCCCAGCCGCTTCCCGACTGCCATGTCGATTAATTGCTTCCCGGGACAAGGGTGCCGGGCGAGCATACCAAATGGGCCGATCCTCAAGTGATCGTCCAGGGGAGGACGCGGGGGACTGTGGCGGGACCGTTCAGGGCGGTATCCGCGACCACATCGGGGCTGCGCAGGGACGCGGCGCAAGGGGGAGATCGTCATGCACCGGACCACCATCCGCCCAATCACGACAATTGCCGGCCGTGCCACCCTTTGCTGCCTTGCCGTCGGTCTTGCCATCGGTCCGAACTGCGCCTTGGCCGCGGAACTGCTCAAAGCCCGACTTGCGCAAAACCTCGGACCGATCTCCGGCATTGCGATCGTCGCCAAATCGAAGGGAATCTTCGAAAAGAACGGACTGGACATCACAGTCTCGAACTTCACGTCCGGCAAGCAGTGCCTGGACACGGTGATCGGGGGCGGCGCCGACATCGCGACGACGGCCGAGGCGCCGGTCACCGCTTCGGCGATGGCAAACCAGCCCATCGCCTTCGTCGCCGGCATGGAATATTCCGACCTCAAGACGGTCGTCGCAGCCAAGGCCGGCGTCAAGACCAAGGCCGATCTTCGCGGCAAGCGAATCGCCTTCACGGCCGGCACCGGCAGCGAGGTTTACACGGCGACTTTGCTGAAGTCGGCGGGATTGACGCCCAAGGATGTCACCCTCGTCAATCTGCGGCCGCAGGAAATGCTGCCGGCACTTGCAGCCGGAAGCATCGACGCGATCGACACCTGGGAGCCCCACGTCGCCAACGCGAAGAAGGCCCTGGGCGAAGCCGTCGCTGAGCTCGATACAACGGGCACTTACTCCGAGACGTTCAACATCGTCGTCATGAGGCCCTATCTGGATGCCAACCCTGCGCTGGTCGAGAAGTTCATCGCCGCACTGATCGATGCCGAGGTCTGGATGAAGGAACACCCGGATGAAGCGATCACGACAGTGGCGGACGCGGTTGGAATGAAGCGGGACGAACTCGCGCCCATCTGGGCCGACTATGTTTACCGGGTGCGTCTCGACGACCGGCTGATCGAGATTCTCAAGACCCACTCCGCATGGCGCCTCGAGAGCGGCAACCATCCTCCGGGAGCGGCGATGCCCGACTTCAGCAAATTCGTCGTCACCGAGCCACTGAAAAAGGTCGATCCCGCACGCGTCACCCTGTCGTGGAAATAGGCACCCGCGCGGCCATGCAGGAAGCCACTTCAGCGGGACGCGACATTGCCATCCGCACTGGCGGTCGCGCTCGGCGGCCGAATTCAGTTCGGCTTCGCCGTCTCAATATTCTGGTCGGGGCGCTTTCGCTTCCCTTGTTCATTGGGCTCTGGGAACTTGTCTCCCGTTCCGGAACCGTCAACATGGTGCTGTTTCCGCCGCCCACGGTGGTTGCTGCGGCCGTGCTTGAATGGATCCGAAGCGGACAGTTCTTTAGCGATCTGTTGGCCAGCCTCTTTCGCGTCACCACGGGATTCATCATAGGCGGCGCACTCGGCATCCTGCTCGGTGTTCTCACCGGCCAATTCCCCGTTATCTCGAGCTTGCTGTCCCCGCTATTCCATATCTTGCGGCCAATTCCGCCGATTGCGTTCGTGCCGATCGTCATCCTCTGGTTCGGCCTGTCGGAGGCGGGAAAATTGTTCCTCGTCGTATGGGGCGTATTCTTCACGGTATGGCTTTCGACTCACATCGGCGTGCAGAAGGTCGACCGTGGCCTGATTCGGGCGGCGTTGATGCTCGGCACGCCCCGACGGCAGATGCTGCAGGAGATCGTGCTGCTGGGCGCGCTTCCCTACATTGTGGTCGGGTTGCGCACCGCCGTCAGCATCTCCTTCTATACGCTTGTCGCGGCTGAACTGGCCGGCGCTTTCGCCGGCATCGTCTACAGGATCGAGATTGCGCAGCAGAATTTGCAAACGGGCCAGGTCATGGGCGGGCTCGCAGCGCTCGGGTTGATGTCGTTCATCGCCGACCGGCTGTTTGCGGCTCTTGCCGAACGTATCGTCTGGTGGCGCTGATGTCGGGATCTCGATCGGGCATGAAACTGGCGCTGGCAAGTTCGCCTGCCTCCGTCGAATCGGCCCGAAAACAACCGGCCATTCAAGTCTCGAACCTGAGCATCGTCTTCGACACCAAGCGCGGGCAAATGATTGCGGTCGATCGCGTTTCGTTTGACGTGGCGCCTGGCGAGTTCGTTTGCATCGCCGGGCCCTCCGGCTGCGGCAAGTCGACGGTGCTCAATACGATCGCCGGGCTGGAAGTGCCGTTCGAAGGCGAGATCCTGGTCGAGGGCGCGCCCGTCTACAGTCCGCGTCCCGATGTCGGCATGGTGTTCCAGCAGCCGCATCTCTTTCCCTGGAAGTCCGTCCGCAGCAACATCGCCCACGGCCCCAGGATGCTCGGGAAGTCCAAGACGGAAGCGTATGCCATCGCCGACGATCTGATCGCGATGGTTGGCCTCAAGCGTTTCGCCGACGCTTATCCGAACACGCTGTCCGGCGGCATGCAACAGCGCGTGGCGATCGCGCGAGCGCTGGCCAATCAGCCCCGTGTGCTGCTGATGGACGAGCCCTTCGGGGCGCTCGACGCGCAGACCCGCGCGGTGATGCAGGACAATCTGCTGGCGCTGCGCGACCGGATCAAGGCGACAATCGTATTCGTGACGCATGATATCGATGAAGCCATCGTGCTGGCCGACCGCGTTCTCATCATGAGCGCGGGACCCGGCCGCATCCTGCGCGAAGTCGCGGTCAAGCTGCCGCGCCCACGGTCGAGTTCTGTCATGGTCGAGCCAGCTTATCTGTCGCTCAAGAAGGATTGTCTCGACGTCATCCGCGCAGAAGGGTTGCGGGCGTTCAATCAGTCGGACGCGGACTGATGACCCGGAGCCCGCGGGTCTGAGGCGGACGCAGCGGGCTGGCATGGTTCTTGAATATTCGATGCCGGGTCTCACATGCGGAGCCGGCCATGCACAGGGCGAACAGCGCGATAGCGGCAGGTGTGATGCTCGCGGAGTCGGACGATCTCGTCAGACCGCTGCCCGGCTTGCTGGATGGTCTCAACCGGGCTGATTGCAATCGCTTGCGTGCGATCGGACGCGAAAAGATCCTGGAAGCCGGCCAACTGGTTTGGTCTCAGGGCGACGCACAGGCCGGGATCTACCTGATCAGCGAGGGACGCATACGCAGCTACTATGCTGCACCGTCGGGGCGCGAAGTCACGCTCGCCTATTGGTTTCCCGGCAACTTCGTCGGCGGGCCCGACATATTCGGGACGGGCCCGCACATGTGGACATCGGTTGCAGCCGAGCGCAGCCGGTTGACGTTCATGCCCGGACCGGCGCTGCGGCGGCTTGCGCTGGAATCGCCGACGATTGCCGTCGCCTTGCTGGATGCCCTCGCATTCAAGGCGCGATGCTATTCGGCGATGGCCCAGATGCTTGGGACGCGCTCGGTGACCGAGCGGCTGCACAGCCTGCTGATCTTCCTGTCGCACGTCTACGGCGTGAAGCGCGACAACGAGGTCGTCGTCGGCATGCCGTTCACCCACGGGGATCTCGCCAACCTCATCGGATCCACCCGCCAATGGGTGACCGTGCAACTCGCGCGGCTCCAGGACGAAGGCGTGATCAGATATGAAAGATCCGTGATTTCGATCCTGGATATTTCTACGCTCGGGCAGGCGATGGGATAATGTCCGCCCTTTAGCCGCCAGACTTCAATTCGAACGCCGATCCGTCTGCGCCTGCCTCGAACCGCCGCGCCAGTCCGATCAGCGCGCGATCGTGCCAGGCCGGCGCTAGCAGGGTCACGCCCATGGGCATGCCGTTTGACAATTTCGCATTCGGAACGGCGACGCCGCAGAGATCGAGTAGATTGGCAAAGTACGAGTAGTAGCCCAGACGATTGTTGAGGGTGATCGGATCACGATGCATCTCCTCCAGTGTGAACGGCCGCGGTGCAGTCGGAACCACCAGGGCATCGATGCCGGCAAAGATTGCTTCGGCGTCGCGGCGAAGCCGGTGCAGCCGGTGAATGGCGCCAAACGTGTCGATCGCCGAATAGCCGGCGGCTGAGCCCAGCACGGTCCTCGTGACATCAAGCAAGGAGCCGGATTCGACATCGATGAGAGAAGCGATGGCGGAGCGCCGCTCAGCGACCCAGGGACCGCTGAACATCAACTCCCCCGCTTGGCGGAATGGGGCAAAGTCCACCTCGATCGCTGTTCCTCCGATATGAGCAAGACGTTCGCAGGCGCTCTCGTAGAGTTCGCCGCATTCCGACATGCCGAAGCATTCGAGATCTGCTGGCGCAACGCGGCCGAACCGGAATGATGCCGCCGCCCCGTTGGCGGAGAAAAAGGTTCTGGGCAGGCGGCTGTAGGGATCTTCGAAATCAAACCCTTCGATGATGTCGAGGATTGCTTCGCCGTCGCTGACGGTATTGCAGAATACCGACACGCAATCGATCGTCGGACAATTCGGCACCAGGCCACGTGATGACACCAGCCCAACGGTCGGCTTGATTCCGACGATGTTGTTGAACCCGGCAGGTATGCGCCCCGAGCCGCCGGTATCGGTGCCGAGCGCAAAGGCGACGTGCCCCGCCGCCACGGCGACCGCGGAGCCGGAACTGGAACCGCCCGCAACATAGCGGGCATCGGCAACCGACGCGCAGGGGCCATGGGGCGAGCGCGCGCCGGACAGGCCTGTGGCGAACTGATCGAGATTGGTCTTTCCGAGGCAAATTGCGCCGGCTGCGGTGAGGCGTTCGACGCTATGCGCGGAATGCCAGGGCGTGTAGCTGAACGCCGGACATGCGGCAGTTGTCGGCATTCCCGCGACGTCGATATTGTCCTTCACACCAAATGGAATGCCAAGCAGCGGAAGATTTTCGCCCGTCCGCGCGCGCGCCACCAGTCTATGGCATTCTTCGAGTGCCTCCTGCCGTGGGCGAAGATAGATCCAGCAATTGCGGTCGCGCTCGGCCTCGATCCGGTCATACGCCGTTCCGATCGCCTCCAGCAGCAGGGACGAACTCCTGGCAATGCCTTCGTAGTTTGTCCTGAGGCGCGCGACACACTGGCTCACGGAATATCTCCTCATCCAACCGGCATGTGCGAAATTGCGGCAGCTCTGCGCGGCCAACAAGCAATTAAGTGCTTCGCCCAAATGGCCGCCTGACCGAAACGCGCAGCTCAAACAAAAAGGGCGCCGTGCCGAAGCACGACGCCCTCGTTTGTCGCTATACGCGCGATCAGTTGGTCTGCTGGATTGCCGACAATTCCCAGGCGCCGCCCGGACGTCGGGCAAAGGTCCAGACCTCGGTGGCCTCGCCCGGCTGCTCGCTGCCGGCGACGATTGCGCCGGTATTGCGGTCGAGCGTCTTGTCGGTGAGCGCGAAGCGCAGCGCCACCGTCGCGTAATCGGTCTCGCCTTCGCGCCAGGATTCCGCGAGGTCGCCCTGCAACAGCTTCACGCCGCTGACCTTGTTGACGACATTGCGCGCGCGGTTCTGGCCGAGGTCCTGCTCGAAATAGGAGACCATTTCCGGCGTCGCTAACGTGTGCAGCTTGGCCACGTCCTCATTCGACCACGCGGTCTGGACATCGCCGAGCAGGCGCTCGAACGCTTCATAGTCGTCCGGCTTGATCTCGAGCGGGGCGTTGTTGGCGCCGAAGCCGAAGCCGCCGCCAAGACCGCCACCAAGACGGTTATTCGCCTGCGGTCCCGGACCGGCACCGGCGTCAGCGTTGGCATAGGCCGCCTGCGGGGTGTGCCGGCGCTGCCACCAGGACATCGCCAGCCGAACCACGAGCACCACGAGCACGATCTGGATGATCAGGCCGATGATCGACGACAGGCCGCCGAGGCCGCCGAACAGGCCACCGCCGAACAGCATGCCGAGCAGGCCGGCGCCGAGGAACCCGGCCGCAAGGCCGCCCAGGAAACCGCCACCGCGGCCGAACAGGCCGCCACGCGCGGGTGCGGCGGCAGCCGAATTCATGCCTGCGCCCGGCTGGGTGTAGGTCCGATTGAACTGCGAGGTCGAGCCCGGCGCGGTCGTGGTTGATGGCGGGGCCGAATAGGTGCGCGAACCGCGCGAACCAGACGACATGCCGCCACCGACGCGCGCGTCGGCGGACGAGATCGCCAGCGCAGTCGGCAGCGCAAGCGCCAGCACGACGGCAATCGTCTTGAAGAGGCTGCGGGAGCGTTGCGAGAAATTCATGTTGGTTTCCCAGATCCCCGGCATGGGGACGTGCCCCTAAGATGGGCAGCCTTCCGTAAAAAGGAAGCCACTATCGGAACTTATGGCTGCGGCCCTCAGTCGCGGGGATGTGGCAAAAGCCCATCTTTGGCGGCAGCTTGGCCGGGCGTGCGAAGGAGCCGCGGTCGCGGGTTACCGGTCACTTGTGCGACGGGAGTTCCGGTTTCCCGTCGTCATGGCGTCGAGGCCCTCACCCCGCCTTCGCCATCGTCTCCTTCACGGCCGCCACGAGCTGGCTGAGCGTGAACGGCTTGGGCAGGAAGTCGAACTGCTGGCCTTCGGGCAGGCTCTTCTCGAATGCGTCTTCCGCGTAGCCGGAGACGAAGATGAACTTGATGTCGGGATTCTTCTCGCGCATCGCCTTGAGCAGTGTCGGGCCGTCCATCTCCGGCATCACGACGTCGGACACGACGAGATCGATTCCGCCGCTCTGCTCTTCCAGTACCTCCAGCGCCTCGACACCGTTCTCGGCCTCGACCACTGTGTAGCCGCGCGAGCGCAGACCGCGCGCGTTGAGCGCGCGCAGGCCCTCTTCGTCCTCGACCAGGAGGATGGTGCCCTGTCCGGTGAGATCGGTGCGGGGCTTGGCGTCCGTCACGGACCCGGCTTCCTTCGCGGCACCATTGCTGGCGCCAACGACCGGCGCCGGCTGCTCGACCTGCACCTCCGGCTCGGCATGATGGCGCGGCAGGAAGATCTGGAACGAGGTGCCCTGCCCCGGCTCGGAGTCCACGTAAATGAAACCACCGGTCTGCTTGACGATGCCATAGACGGTCGAGAGCCCGAGGCCAGTGCCCTTGCCGACTTCCTTGGTCGAGAAGAACGGCTCGAAGATCTTGTCGCGGATGTCGGCGGGAATGCCGGTACCGGTGTCGGCGACCTCGATCCGCACATAGTCCGCTGCCGGCATGCCTTTGTAGGCCAGCTTGGCCGCTTCCTCGGTTGTGACGTTGGCGGTGCGGATGATCAGCTTGCCGCCGTCGGGCATGGCGTCGCGCGCGTTGACCGCGAGGTTGACGATGACCTGTTCGAACTGGGAGACGTCGACCTTGACCGGCCAGAGATCGCGACCGTGGATCGTCTCGTGCTTGACCTTCTCGCCGATCAGGCGGCGCAGCAGCATGGCGAGGTCGGAGAGCGCATCGCCGAGGTCGAGCACCTGCGGCCGCAGCGTCTGGCGGCGCGAGAACGCCAGCAACTGCCGCACCAGCGTGGCGGCCCGCGTCGCGTTCTGCTTGATCTGCATGATGTCCTGGAACGACGGATCGGTCGGCTTGTGCGCGTTCAGCAGGAAGTCGTTCGCCATCATGATGGCGGAGAGCACGTTGTTGAAGTCGTGGGCGATGCCGCCGGCGAGCTGGCCGACGGTCTCCATCTTCTGCGACTGATTGATCTGGTTCTCCAGCGCGCGCCGCTCGGTGGTCTCGAGCATGTGCACGATGGCGACTTCGGCGTCGTTCTCGGCCGCGTCCACGGGCGTGACGAAGAACTGGCCCCAGCGCTCTCTGGTTCCTTCGAGCGCCACTTCGACCGGCGCGACGTCGGCCTGGCCCTCCGCGGCCTGGTTGATGGCCGCGATCAAGAGATGCCGGTCGCGCGAATTGACCGCGCGGAAGATCGACTTGCTGGCGCTGTCGAGCCCTAGCGCCTGCCCGAGCTTGGCGTAGCGCGCATTGGCGCGCACGACGTTGCCGCCGCGGTCGACGGTGGCGATCGCCATCGGGGTATGGTCGAAGAAGCGCATGAAGCGCACTTCGGCGGCACGGTCCGGATCGCTGCGCTCGTCGCGGGCACGGCTGATCACCAGCGTGCGCGACGGGCCCGGCGCGCCGTCGGCGCCGAAGGCGAGCTTGTGATAGAGCCGCACCGGCATGGTCTTGCCGGTACGCATGCGCAGGTCGATGTCGAAGACCTCGGTCTTGACCTCGCCCGGCACCGACACGATCGCGGTCAGCAGCGAAGCGCCATCGCCGGAGACAATGTCGGTGAGCTTCAGCCCGCCCGAGCCGATCTCGGCAAGGTCGTAGTCGAGCCAGTTCGCCAGCGTCGCGTTGACATAAGCGAGCTCGCCGGCCGGATTGACCGAGAAAAAACCGCAGGGCGCGTGATCGAGATATTCGATCGCGTGCTGGAGTTCCTGGAACACGTCCTCCTGGCGCTCGCGGTCGCGGGTGATGTCGGCGATCGACCACACCGCATATCTCGCCTCGCGCTTGCCGGTGCCGAGAGGCCGCACCCGCATGCGTAGCCAGCGGCCCTGGCTGCCGTCATTGCCGGAGATGCGCACCTCTTCCTGCTGCCGCTTGCCTTCGCGCGCGGCTTTCAACAGGCGGAACACCGCCTCGGAGACGTCGGGGTTGCCGATGAAGACGCGCTCCACGGGACGCACGTCCTGTGGGCCGGCGGCGCCGGTCAGCGTCAGATAGGCCGCGTTGGAATAGACCACATGGCCCCGCGGGTCGGTCACGGCGAGGCCGTCGAAGGCGTGGTCGGCGATGCGCCCCATCACGGGATCGTCGAGATTGCGATCGACGAAGCGGATGATGCCGGCGGCGAAGGCGAACAGGTTGAACAGGCCGACCATCGCCAGCACGGCGAGGATGCCGAGGATATAGGGCTGGGCCTGCGCGCGCCCGAGCGTCATCAGCCCGACGGCAACGGCGACGAGGCCGGCGGCCACCAGCAGCACCAGCGCAATGCTGCCCGAGCGCGGCGACGGCTCGTGCGCCGCAACGGGCTCGCGTGTGAGGTCGTGGTCGGTCTCGGCAGTCATCTCAAGCTGGCACAGCCTGTCGGCAGAGAATCAACGCGCTACAGGGCGCGCAGGGTCCTCCCTGCCTGAATCGGACCCGCAGACGCAAGGGCAGCAGGGGCGAAAGGTACGCTGATTCCCAGATTACGGCCATTTCCAGTACTTTTCAGGGGTATTATTGCCGGCTGGCGCCAAATCCGCTCTTCAGACGCATGACGTAGCCGATCACTTCGGCGACCGCATGGTAGTGCTCGGTCGGGATTTCCTCGTCGATTTCGACGGTGGCGTAGAGGGCGCGGGCGAGCGGCACGTTCTCGACGATCGGGATGTCGTGCTCGCGCGCGATCTCCCGGATCTTGAAAGCGAGGTTGTCGACGCCCTTGGCGACGCAGATCGGCGCCGACATGCCGCGCTCGTAGGACAGCGCGATCGAATAGTGGGTCGGGTTGGTGATGATCACGGAAGCCTTGGGAACCGCCGCCATCATGCGCTTCTTCGAGCGCTGCTGGCGCAGCTGCCTGAGCTTGCCCTTGATGTGCGGGTCGCCTTCGGACTGCTTGAACTCTTCCTTGATCTCCTGGAGCGACATCTTCTGCCGCTGGAACCAGCTGCGATACTGGAAGAAATAGTCGCCGATGGCGATGATCGCGAGCGCCGCGACCACCGCGCCGAGCAGGTGAATGGTCAGGCTGGTGGAGGCGCCGAGCAGGGCGGCGGGATCGAGCCTGACCATCGCCTCCATGCGATGCCGCTCCGGCCACAGGATCATGGTCATGACCGCGCCGAGCACGATCAGCTTGCCGAGACCCTTGAGGAAGTTCGCCGCCGCTTGCTTGCCGAAGATGCGCTTGAGGCCCTCGGCCGGCGACAGCTTGCTGAACTTGGGCTTGAGAGATTCGGCCGACCAGACCAGGCGGTGCTGCAGCACGTTGCCGGCAATTGCCGCCAGTACGAGCATCAGCAGCGGCACGCCCACCGCCGCGAGCACCGCGACTTCGATCTGCTGCATCAGAGCGAGCAGAGCCCTGCCGTCGGTCTTGATCATCCAGGAATTGGCGAGCAGGTTGCGCATCGGCGCCAATAGCCCGCTACCGACCGATCCTGAGAAGCTCGAGACCACCAGCGTGGCGCCCGCAATCATGAACCAGGTGTTGATCTCCTGGCTCTTGGCGACGTCACCGCGTTCGAGCGCCTCTTCGAGACGTTTTTGCGTCGGGTCTTCTGTTTGACTCTCTGGATCGTTGTCTTCCGCCATCGATCACCCGGTCACTTGAGTGGCATCATCTGGTGCATGACACCGATGAAATAGTCGAGATAGGTGCCCATCATCGCCGTCAGCACCACGGCGAGCACCAGGAAGCCGGCGAAGATCGAGAGCGGCACGCCGACGAAATAGACCTGCATCTGCGGCATCAGCCGCGCCAGCACGCCGAGCCCGATGTTGAAGACGAGGCCGAACACCAGGAACGGGCCGGAAAGTTGCAAGCCCAGGCGGAATGCGGCGGCAAAGGCGCGCGTCGCCAGCGCGGCGACATCGCCGCTCGACACCGTCTCGCCCGGCGCGAAGATCGTATAGCTGTCGTTCAGTGCCGCGATCACCAGATGATGGCTGTCGGTGGCGAACAGCAGCGTGACCCCCAATATCGTCAGGAAGTTGCCGACCAGCACGCCCTGCTGTCCCTGCGTCGGATCGACCGAGGTGACGAAGCCGAGCCCCATCTGCTGCGCGATCACGGCACCGGCAACCTGCAGCGCCGACAACGTCACCCGCGCGGTCGCCCCCAGCACGATGCCGATCACGATCTCATGCAGCATCAGGACCAGCAGCGGCGCGATCGAACCCATGTCGACCTGATAGGCGTTGCGATGCAGCGGCAGGATGATCAGCGTGAGCAGCAGCGCGATCGACAGTTTGATCCGTGTCGGGATATTGGTCTCGCCCAGGCCCGGCAACAGCATCACCATCGCGCCGACCCGGGCAAAGGCGAGCATGAAGGAGGCGGCAAGCGCCGGCAGCAGCGAGACGTCGATGCGCATGATGGGCGCATAGTGCCTCAGCCGCCGATGATTCGCGACGATATCCGCAGCATGTGGGAATGCAGTGCGTCGGCCATGAACGGCAAGGCCAACAGCATTGTGGCAAAGATGGCCAGGATCTTCGGCACGTAGATCAGCGTCTGCTCCTGGATCTGCGTCAGCGCCTGGAACAGCGACACGACGACGCCGACCACGAGGCCGACCAACATCAGCGGCGACGACACGATCACGATGGTCCAGATCGCATCACGCGCGACGTCGAGGGTTTCCGGTCCGGTCATTGCACAATTCCTTTGTCTTATTCCTCGCCTCCCACCGCTCTTGCGAGCGATGCGAAGACCTATCCCCCGTCATTGCGAGCGTAGCGAAGCAATCCAGACTGCCGCTTCGGAAAGACTCTGGATTGCTTCGCTGCGCTCGCAATGACGGTTGGGGCGGGCGCGAGCGCCAAAAATCAGATCGGCATCTTCATGATGTCTTCATAGGCCGCGATCACACGGTCGCGGACCGAGACCAGCGTCGACACGGCGACGTCGGTGTCTGCGACCGCCGTCACCACGTCCATCACGTTGGCCTTGCCGGCGGCCATCGCCACCGTCTGCGCATCGGATTTTCGGCCGGACTCCAGGACGCTGCCGACAGTGTCTTTCAGAAGAGAGGCGAAGGACTGCCCGCTCGGCTCGCTGCCCTTGCCGGCACCGCTGTTCTCCAGCACGCGAGCGAGGTTTGCATAGGCGTTGGCGGCAATTGTCGGTGTTGCCATGGTTCAAATGTCCTGTTCAGCTCTTGAGGATGTCGAGGGTGCGCTGGATCATCCGGCGTGTCGCGCTGATGATGTTGAGATTGGCCTCGTACGACCGCTGCGCGTCGCGCATGTCGGTCATCTCGACCACCGAGTTTACGTTCGGATATTTGACGTTACCGGTCGCATCCGCCGCCGGATTGTTCGGCTCGTATTTGGTGCGGAAATTGGACTGGTCGGGCTTGATCCTGCCGAGGGTGACGACCTGCGCGTCGAGTGTACGGTCGAGCGCCGAGGAGAAGGTCGGCACCTTGCGCCGGTAAGGATCGCCGCCGGCGGTCTGCGACGTCGAATCCGCATTTGCGATGTTCTCCGAGATCACCCGCATGCGCCCGGCCTGCGCCCGCAGACCGGAGGTCGCGATCGCCATCGAGCGGGCAAAGTCGCTGCTGTCGTTCGCCATGGTCTATCTCCAGCGCTCATTTTTGAGCATGATCTGGTCGGAAAACCGCTGCACACTTTTCCGGATCATGCTCTAGCCTTTGCCGATCGCGGTCTTGAGCAGATGCAGGCTCTTCGAATAGAGCGAGGTCACCGCCGCATAATCCATCTGGTTGCTGGCGGCCTTCATCATCTCCTCTTCGAGATTGACGGCGTTGCCCGCGGGGCGGGTCTCAAAACCCGCATTCTTGTTCTGGTCGAATCCGGAGGCCGCACCTGACGGCGCCATGTGGGAACCGCTGGTGCGGGTGAGCGCCAAGGGGCCCATCGAACCCGTGACGGCACCGCTCTTGTCCAGCTTCGGCTCCACCAGGTCGCGCGGCCGGAATTTGGGCGTGTCCGAATTGGAGACGTTCTCGGAAAGGACGCGCTGGCGCTCCTGGTGCCATTGCATCTTGGTGCGAAGCGCCGATAGCACCGGAAGATCGTTGATGGACATCGTTGCGGCTCCTTCCGCCTCGCAGGACCCATGGGTCCGAAGCTAGGCAGAATTTGCCGCCTGTATGGTTAACAGCTGGTTAAGGAGGTCGGAGGCAGTTGTACCCCGCCGGGACACGAATGCGCACGCCCCGTGATTCTACGCCTCCAAAAGCGGCATTAACCCAACCGCTTGGCGGCGCATGCACAGGCCAAGAAGTCGTTTTGGATCGAGCGATTCATGGGTTATTAAGAGTTGGGGACGGCAAAACTTGCCGTGGGACGTTAAGAAATCGCAGTTTGGGGCAACGTAAGCCAGTGGTTGGCGCATCTGACCACGGGCCCGAGAGAAGCGCCATTTGTCGGGGACAAGTATGCAAGGCAGTCCTATCACCTTCATCGTCGCGTTCATCGTCGTTCTGGCGTTGATCGGCGTCGCTGCATGGCTGGTTCGCCGATTCGCCACCAGCCGGCTCGGCGCCAACACCCAGCGCGGCCGGATGCCCCGGCTCGCCGTGATCGATGCCGCCGCAGTCGACGGCCGCCGCCGTCTGGTGCTGGTCCGGCGTGACAATGTCGAGCATCTTCTGATGATCGGCGGCCCCACGGATATCGTCGTCGAACCCAACATCGTGCGCGCAGCGCCCGGCCGCGACCAGCTCCCGCAGCGCTCCAATGCTGCCGAGCCGCCGCGTCTCGCGCCGATGCATGATAGCAGCAGCTGGGCCGACGAAGTACCGCGGCCCGAGCTGCTCGATCATCCCGAGCCGCAAATGCCCGAGCCGCCACCGCGGCCCGCGCGCCCCTCCTTTGCCGACGAAGTGCGCCGGCCCGCTCCTGCGCTGGCCGAACGCCGCAACGAGCCGCCACTGGCCGGCTTCACCTCCGAGCCGATCGCGCCGCGCCCCGAGCGCGAGCTTCGTCCCGAACCTGTTCCGCCGCGCGTTGCGCGCAACGAACCCCCTCTGATGCCGCGTCCGCCGCGCCAGAGCGAGCCGGTGAAGGCACCTCCGGTGCGCGCCGAGCGCGTCGCCGCACCACCTCCGCCCGTGCCGCAGGCTCCGCCCGTTCCGCCGCCGGCGCCCGCTCCTGCGGCGCCATCGAGCGCCGAGCAAAATCTCGCCGAGATGGCGCAGCGGCTCGAAGCAGCACTCCGCCGCCCCACCGGCGAGACGCTTGCCCCTCCGGTCGCCCCAGAGCCCCCGGCCGCTCCTCCGCGTGTGGCCCGCAGCGAGCCGCCGGCACCCCCGGCCCCTCCCGCAAAGCCGGCTCCGGAAAAGACCAGCTTTGAAAATCTCGAAGACGAGATGGCCTCGTTGCTCGGCCGTCCGAAGCCGTCTTCGTGAGGCTGCCGGCCCTCCCGCGTAGAGTTTTTCTTCTTTCTGTCCTGATCGGCGCGGCTGCGCTCGCGATGCCGGCGCATGCGCAGGATATCAGCATCAATCTCGGCGGAGGAGGCGCTGGCGGTGGCGGCGTCACCGAGCGCGCGATCCAGCTGATCGCGCTGCTGACGGTGCTTTCGATCGCACCGTCGATCCTGATCATGATGACGTCGTTCACGCGTATCGTAGTCGTGCTGTCGCTGCTGCGCACAGCGATGGGCACCGCGACCGCCCCGCCGAACTCGGTGATCATCGCGCTGGCGATGTTCCTCACCTTCTTCGTGATGGGACCCGTCCTGCAAAAATCCTACGACGAAGGCATCCGTCCGCTGGTCGCCAATCAGCTCGGCGTCGAAGACGCGCTTCAGCGCGCCTCCGTCCCCCTGCGCGGCTTCATGCAGAAGAACGTGCGCGAGAAGGACCTCAAGCTCTTCCTGGATCTCTCCGGCGAGCCGCCGCCGGCAACCCCCGACGAGCTCGGCTTACGCATCCTCGTCCCCGCCTTTATGATCTCGGAGCTGAAACGTGCCTTCGAGATCGGCTTTCTGCTGTTCCTTCCCTTCCTGATCATCGACCTCGTCGTCGCGTCCGTGCTGATGTCGATGGGCATGATGATGCTGCCGCCCGCAACCATCTCGCTGCCGTTCAAGCTGATCTTCTTCGTGCTCGTCGACGGCTGGTCGCTGGTGGCAGGGAGTCTGGTACAGAGTTACGGAGGTTAGCGGGCGCGTGCCCAGGGGCGAACTGCGGAGCCGGCCTTGCATCCCTCCCGCACTCGACTTGGCCCCGCTATCTCCCCGTCATTGCGAGGGGCTCTTGCGACGAAGCAATCCAGGCTGCCGCCGCGGACAGACGCTGGATTGCTTCGCTGCGCTCGCGATGACGGAGAATGGGGCGACCAGCAGCGCTTCGCGCGATACGGCAGCGCCCGCCCTCCCCCTACACGTCGTGCTGCTTGCTGAACTGATCGCCAATCAGCACCAGCATGCGGTGAGGTCGCATTGACCTGCATCACGCTGCCGAAAGCCTCACATGCATCTTGCTGCCTGTCGCCTCGGCGAAGCGCAGAAGCGTTTTGGTGCTGGGCAGGGTCTGGCCATTTTCGAGCCGGGCAATCGTAGATTGACTGGTGCCCATCCGAGCCGCGAGTTCCGCTTGCGAAAGACCAGCACGCAAGCGGGCCCTGAGCAGTTCGGCAGCGATCTCGAACTCGGGCGCCAGCGCGTCATACTCCGCCTTCACCTTCGGGTTGGCGAGCAGACGCGCCTTCAGCTTCTCAAAAGCGATCGTCATGAGACGTCCTTTGCTCTTCGCAGCGCGAGCTCGATCTCGGAACGCGGCGTCTTCTGTGTCTTTTTCACAAACGCGCGCACAACGATCACTCTGCGTCCGATCGCAGTCACGTATAATGCGCGGGCAATTCCATCGCGACCGGCCAAGCGCAGTTCCCAGAGCTTCCCCTCTAGATGTTTCACGTGTGGCTCGCTAAGGCTCTCCAGCCTGCTGAAGCGATGCGCTCTGCGAGCCGCAGAAAACGTGCCTGCATATCGGCCGGCAGAGCCGCAATCTCTGCGGCGACGGCCTCATCGAGAATTTCAACCCGCCAGGACACGGATCGACATTATCTCATTTTTGAGATTTTGAAAAGCGCAAAGAACCGACGCCGTGGCGGATCCGCTGTGCTGCTGGCTAACGATCTTGCAAACTACCGCGTCATCTTGATCTGCCGCACGACGGGAATCGTGGGCAACGAGCCGGTGTGGTCGGACTCGTCCTTGGCCTGCGGAGAGGCCGGCGCGCGGGCGGTGGCGTCGGGGAAGCGCTGCTTCATCTCGCGCAGGAAGCCGTCGAGCGTGTCGACACTGGCAGCCAGCTTCGCGATATCGGCAAACTCTGCGCTGGAGGCGCCGGTCGGTTTGCTCGCGATGTCGAAGGCGAGCCGATCGGCGCTCTCGCTCATCAGCGGCGCATATTTCTCGCGGAAGCGCGACATGCCGATCGAGTCGTCGGCGAGCGCATAACCGACAGCCGCGCGGATGATGTCGCTTTTCTCCACACTGTTGAGCGGCTTGAAGTCACGGAAGCGCTCGCCGTAATAAAGCTCGATCTGCTCGGCGGATTCACGCCAGCGCCGCGCCGCCCAGAAGATGTCCGAGCGCAGCCGCAGCACCTCGCGTCCTGTAACGTTGGAGACGATGTCGAGCGCGAGATCGTGGCGGCCGACGTCGCTCTGCGCACGCGCCTCCAGCAGCAGCCGTTGCTGCCTGAGCTCGCCCGAGAGGTCGCTGATACGGCTCGCGCGCAACGCCGTGATCGCCATGTCGGGTCTGCGGTTGGCGAGATAGATCATGGAAAGGCGCGCGGCGACTTGCGCACGGGCAGCGCCTTCGAGGCGGTGGTCGACCTGGTATTGCAGGAGCTCGGCGGCCTGATCGAGCAGATCGATCGAGGCGAGCCGGTCCGAGAGGCGCCGGATCAGTTCGTCGCCGCGGCGGCCGATCGGCGTCAGCTCGCGGAACTCGTAGAACATCCCCAGCGCTTCGATCGGCGGCAGCTCGTCGCCCTTGGGTCCCAGGAAGATCTGCGTGAACAGGTCGGAGGCGAGGTCCTGCGCCTGGCGCGAGGCTTCCGCGTTCGGCTGCAGCTTTGTCGCGGTACGCGCCGCGGTGAGCGCATCCCGGTAGCGCCCGTTCTCGGCAAACATCTGCGACAGCATCTGGAGCGTCTTGACCTCGATCGAGTCGCCGCGCCAGGTCATCGCGAGCGTTTCGAGCTCGCGCAGCGCGTCTTCCTTGCCGATCTCGTCGCGCTTCTGCCGCAGCGCGACTTCGAGCTGCTTGGCCTCGGCCGCGGCCGGCCGGTCGGACGAGCCGACCGCGAATTTGTAGTCGTCGAGCGCGTCCTTGTCGTGGCCGAGCGCTTCGGCGAGCCGGCCGCGCAGCACCGCGAAGCCGGGCGCTGCCTCGGGCGAGACGCCGACCACCTCGAGCTCGCTGCGGCGCTTGGAGGCACCGGCATAATCCTTCACCTCGAGCGAAGCGCGCATCGCCTCCATCGTTACGATGCGCTGGATGTCGAGCGGCAGCGAGGCGATGGCGAATTCGACGTTCTTGAACTTCTCGCGCGCGTCCGCCCATTTGCCCTGGCGCGCATGGGCGAGCGCCTTCCAAAGCTGAGAATCGTGACTGTTGCCGATCAGGGGGTTGGCGAGGTCCTTCAGGCCCTGTGCCGGCCGGCCGATCAGGATGCTCGCGATCGCATGCATGATCAGCCCACCGCTCTCCTCCTTGTTGAGGGGATCGGCCAGCATCAATTCGGTGACGGCCTTGGCTTCGTGATACATCGCGCGCGACATGTAGAATTGCGCGAGGTCGAGCCGCGGCAGCGAACGCATCGCCGGTTCGACGTTGGAGATCGCCGTGATCAGCTCGTTCTGGCGCGCTATGAAATTTTCCGACTGGCCCTTGCGCCAGGCTTCGGGGCTGAAGACCGGCCGCACTGCGGTGGGCGCGCGCTCGGCCGAGATGTCGACCGGCGACAGCGTCAGCCCGCCCTTCTTGCCGAGGATGACCTTGTCGGCTCCCACCTCGACGCCGACCTCGTCGGAATTCGGCCGGATCGCGATGCCATGCGCGGACTCCAGCAGCGCGAGGTCAACGAGGTCCTGTCGCTTGATGAAGCCGCGCACCGGCCGCTGCGCGGTGACGACATAGAGCGTGTCGCCGGCATCGGGATCGGTAAGCTTGTGCAGGAGGCCCGGATTGGCAAAAGGAATCGCGATGTTGGCGAGCGCCGGGTCGGTAATGTTGCGCGAGATCATTAGCGGCAGCGGCGTCGCCTGGATTTTGTCGGCGAGGGTCAAGAGCCAGTTGGTCTGCTTGCCGACCTCCTCGCTCGTCAGCGAATAGACCAGGGGCCGGGTGAGACGGATGCGCACCGCCTGTCCCTTCTCGAGCGGGACGCGGCCGACCTCGCCGATCATCGCACCACCCTTGGTGCGGATCGCCTCGACGTCGATCGGCTTCGCCGTATCGAACACCAGCCAGACGGTGTCGCCGCGGCGAAACGCTGCCGCAGGCGTTGCGACCTGAAGCGGGAAGGTCACCCGCAGGCCGTCGCTGTCGCGGCGCACATCGACGCTGGCACCAGTCGGCTGCGGCGCGGCGGGCGCTTCTGCCGACGCAGCCTTGGCGGCTTCCTTGACCGGCTCCTTGACGGGCTCCCTGGCAGCTTCCTTCACGACCTCTTGAGGCGCTTCGGCCATGACCGGCTTGGCAGGGGCGACCGCAGTTTCCGCAGCAGGGGGCGCAGGCTTCGACATTTCTTTGGGCGCTTGTGCAACTTCGGCCGCAGGAGCCGGCACCGATTTCGGCGCTTCAGCGGGCGACATGGCGGCGGGCGCTTCCGCCTTCACCTCGGGCTTGACGTCGATCCTGGCTCCGCGCGCGATCGCCTCGGAGGTCGGCGGCGCGATCTCGCGCTGCGCGTCCTTCGGCTTCTCGGCCGCCGGCTTTTCGGGCCCAGGCGCCGGTCCATGAGCGGCGGGCTTGGCCTGCGCGATCGCAGCCTCGGCCGAATTGGCCATCTTGCTCTTGTCGGGCTGGAAGGAGATGTCGACGACGTAGTTCTTCTCGTCGCGGAACGAATGCACGTCGGAATCGCCGATCAGCGCGATCTCGACACTGGTCTGGTCGATGTCGGCCTTCTGCTTGATCGAGGCGACGTTCGGCGGCGCCGCGACGACCGCGTCCGCGAGATCGAAATTCAGGTTGGCGTTGAAGGCGAGCGTGAGCTTCTGCTCGTTGAGCACGGACGATACGCCGACGCCGTCCGGCATCTCGAACACGAAGCGGACGAAGGTCGGCTGCACCGAGGCGCGCACGCGGATCTGCGGACGCTTCTTGCTCTCCGCCGCGGCGCGTTGGGCGCGCAGCGCCCGTTCGGCAACGCGCGCGCGTTCGGCGAGCTCCTTGACCACGTCCATCGGCAGGCTCGGCGGCGGTCCCTTCCAACCCTCCGGCAAGAGGTCGATGAAGGTTCGTTCGCCGGCATTCATGGTGTTGACGGTAACGCGCCGCGCCAGCGACAGGCGGATGGCGCCGCCATCGGGATCGCGGCGGGCGGAGTTGACGTAGTCGGGCGCGCCTTCCGGGACGCGGTCGACGGGCACGTCGACCGCCCGGTCGAAGCGGATGACGAGAATGGAGCCGGCCGTCGTCACCTCAGAGGGGACGTCCTCCCCGAGCTTGATCACGAGACGGGCAAAGCCGCCGCTGGCCGAGAAAGTCGCCTCGCCCCTGACAGCATCGGCCGCCCGGACAGGCGCCGTGAAGCCGATCAGCAGGCTGGCTGCCAGCAGCGGCGCCGCGCGGACATGACGCGACAGCCTCCGCGCCAGGGCGCGGGCTCGCGACACAAATCCAGCGGCAGCCTCTCGCGCCATTGGCGGCATTTCTTCCGGTTCGACGGTCCACGCCGGCATTGGTGCCGGCCCCTGCCCAGACTGTAGATTTTGGCAATTAAGGACTTCTTAAGTATGAGCCCTCAATTCGGCTTTTGCGTCGGCTTGCCGTCGATCTTGGGCAGCTCGCCGGCCGAAGCGGACTGATCGCCGCCGCCATTGGCCCGGCGGGCCATCTCGACCGTCAGCCGCTCGGCGGCCTCCGGGGACATCAATCCCATGATGTCCGACATTTTTCGCGGCGCGATCTGCGAGGCGATCTCGATCAGCACGCCCATCTCGAGCCGGTCAAAGACCCGCGCGGCGTCCTTGGGCTTCATGCCCTCATACATGGTCACGAGGCCCTTCATGCGCTGGGCTTCGGCGGCCTTCTGCTCGGCCTGTGTCGCGGAGATACGGGTTTCTACCGCCTTCATCTCCTCGACCTTGTTTTCGATGCGCTTCTCGGCGGATTTCAACAGGCTCTCGCGGATGTCGATCTCGCGCTGGCGGGCCTCGATCTCCTGGCGGCGCGACTGCAAGCGTTCCAGGATCGCGCGCTCCGAGGCGGAGATCTGCGACTGGGCTTCCTCCTTGACGGCGGCGCCTTCGGACTTGGTGTCGGGTGCGGCCGGCTTCGGCGCCTCCTTCGGCGCGCCATGGGTCGAGCCCGTGATGTCGGGATCCTCACGGCTGGCCGGGAAGTTCAGATTCTCCTGCGCCCAGGACTTCTTGGTCTGGCTCGGCTTGTAGTCGAAGACATAGCCGCCATTGATCACAAGACCCGTGACCTTCAGCGTGGCGAGGCCAGCAACGGCAACCAGCACGATCGGAATGACGCGGATGTTGCGAAAAGACTTCATACCCTGACTTTATGCGGCAAGACCGTTGGATCGTCGGCGCTCGGAGAAGGCTTCGGCCGCAGCCGCCACCGCCTTCGCCGACGAGGGCTTGGCTGCGGGCGCGGCGACCGTCTCCGGGTTCGTCACGGGGCGCGCGGCGATCGCGATCTTGGACAGGCGCCGCACCACATTATCGGCTTCGCCGAGCTGCTTGTAGAGCTGCTCGGACATCTGGGTCGCCGACGCGAGCTGGCTGCCGAGGTTCTCGTTCACGTCGCGCACGGCGAGCTTCAGCCCGCCGATCGCGCGCTCGGCGATCTCGGTTGCGGTGATCAGCTCGCCGATGACCGCCTTCAGCGAATGCTCGTCCGCCTTCAGCCGCGTCAGCCGCTTGTTGAGCGTGACGCAGTAGACGATGGTCAGCATCAGCAGGATAGCCACCAGCGTCTCGATCGCCATTCCTAGGGAGTGGTTCATGGGGCCTCCATCATCTTGTTCTGCTCGTCGACCTTTTCGAACATCGCAAGTGTCGTACTTGGCTTGCGCAAGGGTTTCGTCACCCGTATCGCGACGCGATCGCCGACCCGGCCCATGCGTCCTTCGGTGATGGTGACGTCGCCGCAGCGAACGGTGACGTTGGCATCCGCGCGCATGTCCAGCGGCAGCGTGTCGCCGACCTTCAGCCGCATCAACTGCTTGAGCGGAATGTCGGCTTCGTAGAGCACGGCGTCGACGGAGATCTCGGCCTGGACGATCTCGGTGGCGAAATGGCCTTCCCAGATCTGGTCGCGGCCGAACTTTTCGCCCATGAACATCTGGAGCAGGACGCCCCGGATCGGCTCGATGGTCGCGTAAGGCAGCAACAGCTCGATGTTGCCGCCGCGATCTTCCATGTCGATGCGCAGGCGCACCAGGATCGCGGCGTTGGCGGGACGGCTGATCGCGGCGAAACGCGGGTTGGTCTCGAGCCGGTCGATGGTGAAGGTCACCGGCGACAGCGGCCGGAACGCCTGTTCGGCATCGGTCATGACGACTTCGACCAGCCGCTTGACCAACTCCGTCTCGATCGTGGTGTAGGGCCGGCCCTCGATGCGCAGCTGGCTCGAGCCGCGGCGGCCGCCGAGCAGCACGTCGATCATCGAGTAGATCAGGCTGGAATCGACCACGGCCATGCCGAAATTGTCCCACTCTTCGGCTTTGAAGACGGTGAGGACGGCGGGCAGCGGAATCGAGTTCATGTAGTCGCCGAAGCGCACCGAGGTGATGCGGTCGAGCGAGACTTCGACGTTGTCGGAGGTGAAATTGCGTAAGGAGGTCGTCAGCAGCCGCACCAGGCGGTCGAAGACGATTTCGAGCATCGGCAGACGCTCGTAGGAGACCATCGCCGAATCGATGATGGCGCGAATGCCGGAATGGTCGTCGAGCGTGACGTCGCCGACCGCGAAGCCGAGGAGGTTGTCGATCTCCTCCTGCGACAGCACCCGTTCGCCGGAATTCTTGCCGGCTCCGAGATCGCGGCTGCCATCCTCGACCATGGCCGCCCATTGCAGGGCCATGGTCTCCGATAGTTCATTTTCAGCAGCAGCCTTCGCGGCCTCGGCGGGATCCTCGGAATCAAGCGAGGCCTCCCATTGGGCGGCAATTGCATCCTGGTCTGGTTGGTCGGTGCCTGCCATGATCCCTAGCCCGTCATGCTCACTGGATCACGACTTCCTTGAACAGCACCGCGCTGACCTGGACCGGAGCGACCGCCGCGTTGACGCGCTTGGTCAACTCTTCCTTGAGGCGGAAGATGCCGGCGGAACCGTTGAGGTCAGAGGAGCGCAGCTCGCGCGCATAGGTCTGGAAGATGTCGGTGATGCGCGGCATCGTCGGCTTGATCGCCTCGACCTGCTTCTCTTCCTTCAGCTCCAGCACGATCTTGAGCTTCAGATATTGCACGCGCTCGCCCGGCGCGCCGGCGAGGTTGACCATGATGTCGGGAACCTCGACGAAAGACGGCGGCTTCGGCGGAGGCGCCGCCTCGGCGTGATGCTCGTCGTCGCCGTGACGGAAAAAGAAGAACCAGGTCGCGGCGCCCCCGCCGAGAACGGCGAGCAGGCCTACCACCATGATCATCAGCTTGAACTTGTTCTTGGGCGGAGCGGCTTCCGCGCCCTCAGTGGCTCCGCCACCTTCCGCTTCATTCTCTGCCATGATCGCCGCGCTCGCTCATCTCTCAAAGGGGTCGAAAGAGCGAAGCTCCTGGCAGACAGTGACGCGATACAAATGCCCCAGCGCAGTGCTCCTCTTACGCGCAAACGCTACGGTAATAATGGTTAACGGAACCTTTCGATTGGGCCTTCACTAGGAAAAATCTGCCGGGCAAACATGGCTAACAGACCCTTTCTGCCGCCTCCCCGCGCCCTCGAAAAACAATCAAGCTGTTGAAATTACACGATTTTTAAGCTTGGCACGAGTTTCGCTAAGAAAGGATCGAGACCCAGGGTTTGGGAGAACCCGAGATCTCGTTCACGGGATCGGCCAAGGCGCTTGGGAGGGCGAGCTGGCGGATCTCACTCAGGGGAGATTTCCGATGCAGAACGCGCTTCTGATCGGGTTGTCACGACAGATGACGTTGGAACGGCAGATGGATGTCATCGCCAACAACGTCGCCAACGCCAACACCAATGGCTTCAAGGCCGACCATTCGCTGTTCGAGGAGTACCTCAACTCGAACGCGCGTGAGGACAATTTCGTCGGCTCCGACCGCCGGGTCTCCTATGTGCAGGACCGCGGCACTTTCCGCGACGTCGGCCAGGGGCCGATGGAGCCGACCAAGAATCCACTCGACATGGCGATCAGCGGCAACGCCTATTTCGCGGTTCAGGCCAATGGCGCCGAGCGCTACACCCGCGACGGCAAATTCTCGCTCAACAACACCGGCCAGCTCGTCACCTCCGACGGCAACCTCGTGCTGGGCACCAGCGGCCCGATCACCTTCCAGCCGACCGACCACGACATCAACGTCGCGCCGGACGGCACCGTCACGGTACTCGAGGGCACGGCCAAGAACGACTCGATCCGCGGCAAGATCCGCATGGCCTCGTTCGACGATCCGGCCAAGCTGACCAAGCTCGGCGCCAACCTTTACGACATCGGCTCCGCGGTCCCGCAGGCCGACGCCAAGTCGACCGTGCAGCAGGGCTATGTCGAGAAGTCGAACGTGAACTCGGTCGGTGAGATGAGCCGCATGGTCGAAGTCATGCGCAGCTACACCGCCATCGCCAACCTGCTCCAGCAGCAGAGTGACATGCACAAGTCGGCGATCGAGAAGCTCGCCGACGTTCCGGCCTGATTGAGGGAGAACTGACATGCAGGCGCTTCACACCGCAGCAACCGGAATGGCGGCACAGGAACTCAACGTTCAGGTGATCTCCAACAACATCGCGAACCTGCGCACCACCGGCTTCAAGAAGCAGACCGCGGCGTTCCAGGACCTGATCTACGAACACGTCCGCCGCGTCGGCGCCCAATCGTCCGACCAGGGCACCATCCTGCCGGTCGGCGTCGACATCGGCGGCGGCGTCAAGACCGTCGGCACGCCGCGCAGCATGACCCAGGGCACGCTGTCGCAGACCGGCAACGACCTCGACATGGCCATCACGGGCGAAGGCTTCTTCAAGATCCTGATGCCCGACGGCAGCTACCAGTACACCCGCGACGGCACCTTCCAGATGGACAATCAGGGGCGCATCGTCACCGCGCAGGGCAACCCGGTACAACCGACGATCACGATCCCGAACAACGCTTCGGGCCTCACCATCAACGTGCAGGGCCAGGTCTCCGTGACGCTGCCAGGTTCCTCGACCTCGGCCGTCCAGGGCCAGATCGGCCTGACCCGATTCATCAACAAGGCGGGCCTCCAGCCGGTCGGCAACAATCAGTTCACCGAGACGCCCTCCTCCGGCCCGCCGCAGGACGGTACCGCGAGCTCCGAAGGTTTCGGCAACATCACGCAGAGCAGCCTCGAGCAGGCCAATGTCGACGTCGTCTCGGAGATGAGCGACCTGATCGCCGCCCAGCGCGCCTACGAGATGAACGCCAAGGTGATCAGCGCCGCCGACCAGATGATGCAGTCGACCACGGCGTTGTTCCGCTGAGGTGATGACGATGATCCGCACCACCCTCGCCACGATCTCCGCTCTCCTCGTGCTGGCGCTGCCCGCACGGGCCGCCGACGATTTCATCGCGACTCCGACGCTGCGCGCGAGCATCACCGTGACCTCGGACGTGGTGCGGGTCGGCGATCTCATCGACAATGCCGGCTCGGCCGCGCTGATCCCGGTCTACCGCTCGCCCGATCTCGGCACCACTGGTGCGCTGCCGGTCGCCCACGTGCTGGCGGTGTTGCGCGCAAAGCAGGTGATCGGCGTGATGACCGGCGACATCAAGGAGGTCCAGGTCACCCGTCTCGCCCGCACGCTCGTAAACAAGGACCTCGAAACCGCGGTCGCCTCAGCGCTCGAGCGCCGCTTTGGACTTGGCGATGCTGCCAACATCACCGTCACGTTCGACCGCGGCATTGCCGACATGCGGTTGGATGCCTCCAACACCGGCACGCTGCAGCCGGTCGCAACCCGCTATGACGCCCGCAGCGGCCGTTTCGACATCGCCTTCGAGATCAACAACGACAGCAATCCGGCACCGACCAAGCTGCGTTTCACCGGCACCGCGATCGAAACGGTAGAAGTGGCCGTGCTGACGCGCGACATCGATCGTGTCGATCTCCTGAAGGCCTCCGACGTCGCCATGGAGCGCCGGCCGAAGGCCGAGGTCACGGGTGAGGCCGCCTCGCGCGATCGCACGCTCGGCATGCAACTCCGCCGGCCGATGCGGGCGGGCACTCCCATCCGCGTCGCCGACATCGTCAAGCCCGACTTCGTGCAGCGCGACCAGAACGTCACTGTTATTTATCAGGTCCCCGGAATCTACCTCACCACGCGCGGCAAGGCGATCGAGAGCGGCGCCGAGGGCGACACCATCAGCGTGCTCAATCTGCAGACCAAGCGCACGCTGAGCGGCGTCGTCACCGGCCGCGGCCAGGTGACGGTCCAGGGCGCCAGCCAGGCCGCGCCGATGCCGGCCGCGGTCGAGCAGACCTCCTCGCTCAAGCGCGACGAGGCGCCCGCCCCCGTCGATACCGCAGCCCTCGTCCGGAACCTGGTCCAGACCCCGGCATCCCCGGCCCAGATCGCACAAGCCCAGATCCCGCAAGTTCGCGTCTCGCAAGCTCCAGCCAAGTCAGAGTAAGTCATGTCCACGTTCAGTTCGGCTTTTCGTCTTCGTCGCATCGCGATCTCTGCCCTGCTGCTGGCGACTTGCGCGCTGGCGAGCGGCTGCTCCTCGATCGACCGCTTGTCGCAGATCGGCGAGCAGCCGAAATTATCGGCGATCGACAATCCGACGACGCAGCCCGGTTACAAGCCGGTGCAGATGCCGATGCCGAAGCCGGAAGTCGCCTCCTACAACCCGAACTCGCTGTGGCGCAACGGCAGCCGTGCCTTCTTCAAGGACCAGCGCGCCCACCAGGTCGGCGATCTCCTGACGGTGGCCGTGAACATCACCGACAAGGCCAATATCGAAAACGATACCCAGCGCAGCCGCACCAACAAGGAAGATTCCGGAATCACCGACTTCATCGGCGCCAAGACATTGGGCGCCCAAGCGCAGAAGGTGTTGCCCGGCCGCATCCTCACCGCCGACTCGACCGCGTCCAGCGAGGGCAAAGGAAGCGTGGACCGCAAGGAAGCGTTGCAGACCAACGTCGCAGCCGTCGTCACCCAGGTCCTGCCCAACGGCAACCTCGTGGTCGAAGGCAAGCAGGAGATCCGCGTCAACTACGAAATCCGCGAGCTCATCGTCGCCGGCATCGTCCGTCCGGAAGACATCCAGAGCGACAACACGATCGATTCCACCAAGATCGCGCAGGCCCGCATCGCCTACGGCGGCCGCGGCCAGATCATGGACGTGCAGCAACCGCGCTACGGCCAGCAAGTCATGGACGTGCTGCTACCTTTCTAGCTTCTCCCGAGCTCCCACATCGTGTTCGCGAACCTAGGCGCGGACGACGATGTACGACGCGGCCCTCGCCAGCTCCCCTGGCGAGGGCCGCATGTATTTTGAGGTGGCGTCGGCTGCGTACAGCGCGTCGGGCACGCGCGATTGCAGCGACGCCGCTCCCCCTATCCGCCCTCTCAACTGTCATCGCCCGCGAAGGCGAGCGATCCAGTATTTCGAGACGTCAGTGATGAACCGAGAAGCCGTGGCGTACTGGATTCCCCGCCTTCGCGGGGAATGACGACGCAGTGCCCGCAGCGCCTACGTAAACTCCGCCTCCACCGTCCCCAGCCCGTCCAGCTCCATTCGCACCTTGTCGCCGGCTTTCAGCCACAGCGTCTTGACCAGGCTCCCCGTCAGCACGAGCTGTCCCGCGTGCAGACCCTTGCCCTCGGCGGCGAGATGGTTGGCGAGCCAGGCGAGTGCGTTGTGGGGATGGCCGAGCACGTCGGCGCCGGTGCCGTGGCTGACCTCTTCGCCGTTGACGATGGCGCGGCCTTTGACCGCCTTCAGGTCCGGCACCGACGAGCGCGGCACGACCTCACCCAGCACGCAGCCGGCGGCGAAGAAATCGTCGGCGATCAGCGTCGGCGCCCCCATCGTTTCCCACTTCACATAGCGGTCGTCGACGATCTCGATCGCGGGATGATAGGCCTCGACGGCTTCGCCGACCCATTCGGCCGTGAACGGCGCCTCGCCGGCGGCGAGATTGCGCTTCAGCCGCACCGCGATCTCGCATTCGACGCCGACGCGGACATAGTCGGCAGCCGCGAGCCGCACACCGCTGTCGTGGACGCCCTTCTGGAACACGCCGCCGCCGCAAGGATGCGGAATGCCGATGTATTCCTGCATCACCTGGCTGGTGCAGCCGATCTTGTAACCGACCAGCGGGCCGACATGCGGCAGCAGTAGATCGTGCAGCGCGCGCTGGACCTGATAGCCCTCGGCTTCATCGGCCGGAGGAACTTCGAGCGCCGCGAGCGGTGCATGGTTGCGGCGCGCCAGCGCGATCGCCTTTGCGGCTGCGAGAATTCTGTCCATCGGCGCCGCCTCCTACACACCACAATCGAGGGCGGCACTTCAGCATCCCCGCCGGGGCGTGACAAGCGCAAGAGACCCCACGGCAGCACGTCATCGCCAACCCAAGCTGGATGAGCTGCGAATGCTGATCGGGCACATCATGGCAAGCCACACGGGCTGTGCCGGCGTTTAAGGAAATATTGAGCTGGTCCGGGCTTTATCGGGATGCGCGCCTTGTAGCGTCGCATCAGGCCTGATTGCAGCAATGCGTGAAGCTGCTGGATCGGTGCCTCAGCATTCGAGTCGATGTCCTTGATGCGACTCGCAAAACCTCCCGCACCTGAAGTGAAGGCTGTTTCTCATCCGAACTCACGTGAGCTCGGAGGAGTTGAGTCTAGCCCATTGATCGCGATTCACTTTTCGCGATTGCGCTCGCGCGCCGAATGCGCGGTTGCAAGCGACAGGCAAAATGCTGATCACGACGCGAAAAGGCGCGCCTTGCGTTCAAAAACAAAGAGCCGCATCGCTGCGGCTCGGAATCTATTCGTCGCGATAGACCTTCTCGCGTTTCTCGTGGCGCTCCTGCGCCTCCACCGAGAGCGTCGCGATGGGACGGGCCTCGAGCCGCTTCAACGAGATCGGCTCGCCGGTGTCCTCGCAATAGCCGTAGGTGTTGTCCTCGATACGCTGGAGCGCGGCGTCGATCTTGGCGATCAACTTGCGCTGGCGGTCGCGGGCACGGAGTTCGATGGCGCGGTCGGTTTCGGACGATGCCCGATCGGCGAGATCGGGGTGGTTCACGTTCTCCTCCTGCAGGGCTTGCAGGGTGAGCTTGGACTCTTTGAGGATCTCATCCTTCCAGGCGAGGAGCTTCAATCGGAAGTACTCCTTCTGCCTGTCGTTCATGAAAGGCTCTTTTTCGGTCGGTCGGTAGTTTTTCAACTTTTCCAAGGGCGGCCTATCTGTCTAAGCAACGACTCGTACGCGGAACGGGGTCCGCTGAGCGGGGCGTTATATAGCGGCCTCCTGTGACAGACAATGTTTCCCTGATCGCCCGACCGGCGCCCCCAAGCCCTTGCACAGGAAAGGTTTATCCTGAAGGGCCCGGGAGCAGCCGACAGCCTAGTAGCCGACCGTGAAACGCTGCCTTTCATGGGCCGGCCGCTCGATCTCGTCGGCGAGCGCGATGGCGTAGTCCGCGAAGGTGATCCAGCTCTTCCCGTTCGCATCTGCGAGAAGCTGATCGGTCCCAAGCCGGAACTTGCCGGTGCGCTCCCCCTCGATGAACAGGGCCGACGGCGAGATGAAGGTCCAGTTCAGCTCCTTTTCCCGCCGTAGCAGGTCGAGAAAGGCCGAACCCGCCTCCGCCTCGGCCTTGTACTGAGCCGGAAAGCCGGGAGTTGTCACCAGTTTGACGCCCGGAGCGACCTCCAGGCTGCCGGCTCCGCCGACGACGAGGTAACGACCGACCTTGGAGTCCTTGGCCGCACCGATCAGCTTGAGCGCGTCACTGGCCAGGAAGTGCACGGAACTCACGGCGACGTCGTGCCCGGCCCACAGCTTGGCAAGGCCTGGCTGGTCGAGCACGTCCCCCTTGGTGGGGGTGACGTTCGGCAGGGCGGCGATCTGCTCAGGGTTGCGGGCGATGGCCGTAACCGTGTGGCCGCGGCGGGACAGTTCCTTGGTGATCTCCGACCCGGCCCGGCCCGAGGCGCCGGTAACTGCGATTTTCATGAAAGGCTCCTTTGCTTCTGTGGTAACTATGGGTAACTAGATATCGCAAAGAGCGCTGGTGTTAAGAGAGCACTTTGTGCTTACCTGATTACACAGGAGTAACCGGCGGCGGCCGGCAAATCAGTGGAATGGATCGTGAGGACCCGACGATGAAGCCAGACGTCTACGCAGCGAACTGCCCCACGCGACAGATCCTCGACCGCGTCGGTGACAAGTGGGCGGTGCTGATCCTGCTGCTGCTGCGCGAGGAGCCGATGCGCTTCAATCAGTTGCGCCGGACGATTGAAGGCATTTCGCAGAAGATGCTGAGCCAGGTTCTCAAGTCGCTCGAGCGCGATGGATTGCTCAAGCGTCACGCCATCGCAACGGTGCCGGTGACCGTGGAATACTCGATCACGCAGCTTGGCGTGACGCTCGCCGCCGCCGTCGATCCGCTGCGCGATTGGGCCGAACAGAATCTGAAAGACGTGCTGGCCGCCCAGCGCCGCTACGATTCGCAGTTGAAGGATGAAGCGGCGTAAGACGCTACGCCTGCCCGGCCTTGGCGAGCTCGACCTCGACGCGCAGCTCGATCTCGGACAGCACCGAATCCAGGCCGGGATCGCCGGAGGACGATTTCAGGTTCGCCGCAGCGTCACGCAGCCGCATCACGGTCGAGGCGTCGAGCTTGCCGGAGAGAAGTCCCATCTTGAGATCGTCGAGCACGTCGAGCGCGGTCTTTCCACGCACGACCGAGCGCTTGCGACGCTCGACCGGATCCTCCTCGATGCCTTGCAGCGCCAGCAGCCCGTCGATGTTGGCGGCGGCCTTCGGCGCCGCGGCGCCCCGCGTCTCCGGCGCCGACGAGGTGTCGGGCAACACGAAGGTGCCGGAGCTCGTCCGCCTGGCCTGGGTGGCCGGCGTTCCAAGCGTGGTGCCGTTCGGTCCGTAGATGCGCATCGGAAGCAATCCGGGTGATCGATGTGCCACATTCGCCGTTTTATGGTTAACGGCCCGTAAACAGCCCGGCAAAATCTGCCGACAGGCGGCAGTTTCGCTCCTCAGAGACAACACAGGCTGAGGTCGCTCGAAACAGATTTATTCAACCTATTCAGCTACCTACCCCCGCTGCCCCGACTTGGCACAGCGCTCGCAAGGACAGCGTCGGACCAGCTCGTCATGGGAGTGTCGCGATGGTTCTTTGATTTGAGGAGCCTCGGGGAGCAGAGGATGCCAAGCGTTCGTTGGGTGAGACTTGTGGGGGTGGCCTGCGCCGCGCTGTCAGCGCTGGTGCTCTCGGCCAATTCTGCAAGCGCGACATCGCGCATCAAGGATCTCGCCAACATCGAAGGCGTGCGGCAGAACCAGCTCATCGGCTATGGCCTCGTCGTCGGCCTCAACGGCACCGGCGACACCCTCAACAACATCCCCTTCACCAAGCAGTCGCTGCAAGCGATGCTCGAGCGCATGGGCGTCAACATCCGCGGCGCCACCATCCGCACCGGCAACGTCGCCGCCGTGATGGTGACAGGCAATCTGCCGGCCTTCGCCACCCAGGGCACGCGCATGGACGTCACCGTCTCCGCGCTCGGCGACGCCAAGAATCTCCAGGGCGGCACCCTGCTCGTCACCCCACTCCTCGGCGCCGACGGCAACGTCTATTCGGTCGCACAGGGCTCGCTCGCGATATCCGGCTTCCAGGCCGAAGGTGAGGCGGCGAAAATCGTGCGTGGCGTGCCGACCGTCGGACGCATCGTCAACGGTGCCATCATCGAGCGGGAGATCGAGTTCGCGCTCAATCGCCTGCCGAACGTCCGTCTTGCGCTGCGCAATGCCGACTTCACCACGGCCAAGCGGATCGCCGCCGCGATCAACGACTATCTCGGCGTCAAGACCGCCGAGCCGATCGACCCATCGACCGTGCAGCTTGCGATCCCACCGGAGTTCAAGGGCAACGTCGTCGCCTTTCTCACCGAGATCGAGCAGCTCCAGGTCGATCCGGATCTCGCCGCCAAGATCATCATCGACGAACGCAGCGGCATCATCGTGATGGGCCGCGACGTCCGCGTCGCCACCGTTGCGGTCGCACAGGGCAACCTCACCGTCACGATCTCCGAGAGCCCGCAGGTCAGCCAGCCCAACCCGCTGTCGCGGGGGCGGACCGTGGTCGCGCCGCGCAGCAGCGTCAGCGTCACCGAGGACGGCAAGAAGTTCGCCGTCGTCAAGGACGGCGTCTCGCTTCAGCAGCTCGTGGACGGCCTCAACGGCCTCGGCATCGGCCCGCGCGATCTCATCAGCATCCTGCAGGCGATCAAGGCCGCCGGTGCGATCGAAGCCGACATCGAGGTGATGTGATGCAGGCCGGCATGGTCAACCCCGCACGGCTCGCCAGCTCCGCCTTCTCGGTGGAGAGCCGCAACGGCCGCCCGGACTTCGATCTCGCCGCGGCACTGCAGAAGGTCTCGCCGAAGCAGCAGGTCAAGGCGCAGAAGATCGCCACCGACTTCGAGGCGATGTTCCTCAACAGCATGTTCTCGCAGATGACCTCGGGTCTGAAGGGCGAAGGCCCGTTCGGCGACACCCCTGGCACCGGCGTGTGGCGCTCAATGCTGACCGAGCAATATTCCAAGAACTTCGCCAACGCCGGCGGCGTCGGCATCGCCACCGACGTCTATCGCACCCTGATCATGCAGCAGGCAAAAACGATCCGCACGGCATAAGGTCAAACGAGATGAACCACTTCAACGCCTCGCGTCAGCCGGTGCAAGCGCAGCGCCCGAACACCGCATCCGGCAGCGCCGAGGCGCGCAAGATCGCCGAGCAGTTGATGGATGCGATGAGTGCCCTGCTCGGCCTGATCGAGCGCGAGACCGAGCTGGTACGTGCCGGCCAAGTCCGCGAGGCGATGACCCTCGAGAGCAAGAAGCAGGAACTGTCGCGAAACTATGTCGGCGCCGTCACCCAGTTGAAGGCGAACCAGGCCCAGCTCGCCAAATCCGCGCCCGAGCTGCTCTCGACGCTGCATCGGCACCATGATGCATTCCGCGCGATGCTCCAGGTCAACCTCACCGTGCTCGCAACCGCTCACGCGGTGTCGGAGAGCGTCGTGCGCGGCGTCAACGCCGAGATCCAGAAGCGCAACGTGCCGAACACCTACACGGCCGCGGGACGCCGCGCCACGCCGGGCCCGCGCCACATCACGCCGCTCGCGGTCAGCCGCTCGCTCTGAGCGCGCGCAATAACAAATGACAATTTTACGAAAAACCGCGGGGCAACATCGTCGCGCGGTTAGGCACGTTTCCTTACCGGATGTTCAATCCCGGTGTTCCATGGTTGCGTATTGAGAGGGGTTGGGATTTGACTCACGTGAGGCAACCAGGAGGCTGCCATGAGTACAGATTTCAGCATCAGGCCGGTGGGGATACCGGTCGCCGTGCAGATCGTAACGACGTCGAATGCGGCGGCGAACGAGGCCGTGCAAACCGATCTGCCCGTGAGCCAGACAGTGGCCGCTGGCGAGGCGAGCGCGCCTGCACGCAATGATTTGCGAAGCAGCGAGAACGTCTCACGCCAGGTCGTGTTCGACCAAGCGGCGGCGTCGTTCGTCTTCCAGGTCGTCAACGACAGGACCGACGCGGTGGTCAACCAGTTCCCCGACGAGGCAATGCTGCGCCGGCGGGCCTATTTCCATGCGCAGGATTTGAAATCCGAGCCCTCGCGTCCGGCCAGCACGGACCGCAGCGCCTGACCATCAGGCGTCGAGCGTCGGAACGGCAACATCGAGATCGCTCGAACGGTCGCGGGACCGGTGACGACGTTGTTGATCTGCGCCTTGCCGCTATCCGTCACTTGAACTTGATATTGCCGCCGCGGAACGAGCCGTGCTCGATCACGGACGGCCGGACAGACCAGCGGCGATATTGCGGTTGATCTCGATCAGGGGACGGAAGTGATCGAACTGCGGGCTCATCTGCAGCGCGGCGGTCTGGCTCAGCACGAACACGCTGATGTTGGCGATCTTCTGCCGGACCTCGATCGGCTGCGGATTGTTCTCGCGCATGGCCTCGCCCAGAAAGATCGTCCAGAGCTTGCGATTGAACATCAGGGCCTGCGTGGTCTGCTCGCTGAACGGCTCGGCGCTGTTGATCGCATCCTGAAGCTTGTTCGCGGCCTTGAGCAGGGTCTGCGCTTCGATGTCGCGAGGAGATGCGGTGGTCGTTGCAACACGCGCGTAGGCCGAGGCAGCGGAATTCGACATCAATCACACCCTGGAGGTTACCTAGCCCGTTGAACGCGCTTAAGGATTTCTTTCCCGACCCTAGGCAGCACCGCTTAAGATTTGCTTACGTGTGTGCTTGGAAGCACTCCGGATTATTACGGGTCACGGAGTGCTTCGTCGCAAAGCTAGATGCGCACGAGCATGCTGTAAACACACCTCGCATGATGCGCATCAATCTCGGCTAATCCTGCCTTAGCGATCTTCATAAAAACGGCGGAGCATGAGCCCCGCCGCGATATTCCGATTCAGTATCTTGCGCTGCGAGATTAGCGGAGCAGCTGCAGCACGCTCTGCTGCGACTGGTTGGCCAGCGACAGCGCGGAGACCGCGATCGACTGGCGGGTCGACAGCGCCTGGCTGTTGGCCGCTTCCTCGTTGGTGTCGGCGAGCGTCAGGTTGGACGAGCCGGTCTGCAGCACGTTGATCAGATTCTTCGAGAAGTCCTGACGCACCTGCACGATCGAGAGATTCGAACCGAGCGCCGAGCCTTCCGAGCGCAGCGTGCTCGAGGCGGCGTTGAGGCTCGCCAGCACCCTGTTGGTGGCACCGTTGTCGATGAAGTCGATACCGTTGACGAGGTTGCTGAGACCGAGGCCCGCCGCGTTGAAGACCACGCCGTTGATGCCGAGCGTGGAGCTGCCGGTCTCGTTGAAGATCAGCTTCAGCGTGTCGCCGTTGAGCAGGTTGACGCCGTTGAAGGAGGCATCCTGCGAAGTCGTATCGATCTGCGCCAGGATGTTGTTGAACTGGTTGACCAGGTTCGAGCGCGCCGTCTGCGCGACCGGATCCTGGATCGGCGGCTGCGCGGTCGTGAACGCGACCACGCCCGTGATCGTGCCGGCGACCGCGCCCCCGGCGGTCACTGAGCCTAGCGTCGAGGAAGCATACTCGTTGACGGTGGTGATCGTGAGCACGCCGTTGGCGTCGATCGTCGCGGTCAGATGGTTCGCCTGCAACTGAGAATTCAGTTGATCGAGCGTCTTGACGGTGCCGTTGGTACCGTCACCGAAGGTCACGTTGACCGGCGTGCCGCCGTTGAACGAGGTAAAGGTCAGGGTCTTGCCCGAGATGCTGCCCGCTCCGGGCGCGCGACCAGCCGTGAAGGCCGTGCCAGTGCCAGTCGGACCGGTCAGGCCGAACGCGGACAGCGCGTTGCCCGTGCCGGTGATCGACAAATCCGCCGAGGTGCCGGTGCTGAGCTTGAGAGCTCCGTTGACGACCGAAGAAAGCGACGAACCGCTCGCCGCTGCCACGGCGCTGCCGCTGACGATGCCGGCACCCGAAGCCAGGTCGATCGCATTCAGCGAGTCCTGAACGCTTGCGCCCTGGAGATAAACGATGGAGTTGCCGTTGTTGTCGGTGACGATGTTGCCGATCTTGGTGGACCCCGTCGGAGCCGTAGCAGGAACCGCCGCGTTCTTGAACGACACCGTCTTGCCGTCAACGTTCAGCGTGGAGCCGTCATTGATGAGCGAGCCCAGCGTCGTGGGGCTCGTCAGACGTGCCTTGGTCACATTGACGTTGCCGGAACCGGTCGCGGTCGTCAGACCAAGCGCCTTGAGGAAGTCGGCCTTGCCGGTGATGCTGAGGTCGGCGCCCGTGCCGGTGGTGAGGGTGAGCTGGCCGCCGGCGATGGAGGCGACGGCGCCCGACGAGAGCGACAACACCGCAGTGCCGCCGGCGATGGCCGCCTTTTGCACGCCGGTCGCAAGATCGATCGCGTCCATCACGTCCTGGACGTTTGCGGCCGGGACGGCGTTTGTCCCGAGGTAAACGGTCGAATTGCCATTGCCGTCGGTAACGACGTTGTTGTTCTTGCCGGAGCCGGCGGGAACGCTGGCCACCGCGGGCGCAGCGCCGGCCCGGAACGTGATGGTCTTGCCGTCGACGATCATGACGTCGCCGTCCGACGGCGCACCGTTCGCCGCAATGGTGGTGCCGCTCGGCGTGCCAAGCAGAGTCAGGCCCACGGCCAGGCTTGCTACCGTGCCAGCACCGTCGGGAGCGGCATTGCCGGTCAGGGCTTGCGAAATGCCGCCGAGCGTGGTCGTGCCAGTGATCGGAGTCGTACCGCCGGCAGTACCGTTGGTGACGACATTGCCGGTTGCGGTTGCGTAGGTGTAGCTCGTGGTGCCGCGAAGATCGGCTGGCGTAGCCCCCGGGATCGTGGTCGTGATGTTCGATTTGGTCGAATAGCCGACCGTGGTCTGAAGCGCCTGGTTCGCGATCGATTTGGCGCTGTCGATGAGCTTTTGCAGCGAGGTGATGCCGGTGTTGGCGGCCTGCAGCACCTGCACACCGTTGTTGATGCCGTCGAGCAGGTTGCTGATGTCGCTCGCCCGGTTGTCCAACCCTTGCGCGGTGAAGAAGTTGGTCGGGTTGTCGAGCGCCGTGTTGACCTTCTTGCCGGTCGAGAGGCGCTGCTGTGTCGTGGCCAGCAGGTCGGCCGTCGACTGCAGGGACAACAGGTTCTGGCGAACCGACGCCGAGAGAACGATGTTGGACATGGCGGGTCTTCCTCTTGAACCGGGTACGAATCGGGGCTCGCCGATCTGGAAAGCGGGCTTTTGTCCACTCTTAGGGGCTGTCCTTTAAAGTATGGTTAACGACGGTTTAAGGGATACGGTTAATGCCGGGTTAGCGTCCCTTCCCGGCCTCGGCCGCACAATCTGCACGGTCTCCGCGCACGCAAAAAAGCGGCGGAGCCGAGGCCCCGCCGTCGTATTTTTCTTGTGATTTCAGTTGCTTATTAGCGGAGCAGCTGGAGCACGCTCTGCTGCGACTGGTTGGCCAGCGACAGCGCGGAGACCGCGATCGACTGACGGGTCGACAGTGCCTGGCTGTTGGCCGCTTCCTCGTTGGTGTCGGCCAGCGTCAGGTTGGACGAACCGGTCTGCAGCACGTTGATCAGGTTCTTGTTGAAGTCCTGACGGATCTGCACGACCGAGAGGTTCGAACCGAGAGTCGAAGCTTCCGACCGCAGCGTGCTCGAGGCCGAGTTCAGGCTGACGAGCACCTTGTTGGTCGCGGCGTTGTCGATGAAGTCGGTGCCCTGCAACAGGCCGGCGAGGCCGAGTCCCTTCGAGTTGAAGGTGACACCGGTGATGTTCAAGGTCGACTTGGCCGTCTCGTCGAACACCAGCTTGAGCTGGTCGCCATTGAGCAGGTTGACACCATTGAAGGACGCGTCGACCGACGTGGTGTCGATCTGCGCCAGGATGTTGTTGTACTGGGCCACGAGGTTGGAGCGGGTAGCCTGCGCCACCGGATCGACAGTCGGCGTCGTCGCATTCGTCCAGCTCAGGGCCGAGGTGATCGTGCCGCCGATCACGCCGCCTGCGACGGCCGAGCCGATCGTCGAGGAGGCGTACTCGTTGGTCGTCGAGATGGTAAGCAGGCCATTGGCATCGATCGTGGCGGCAAGGTTGTTGGCCTGAAGGTGCGTATTCAGCTGATCCAGCGTCTTGACGGTGCCGTTGGTGCCGTCGCCGAAGGTGACGTTGACCGCCGTGCCGCCGTTGAAGGAAGCGAAGGTCAAGGTCTTGCCCGAGATGCTGCCGGACGCAGGTGAGCGGCTCGCGGTGAAGGCGGTGCCGGTGCCGGTCGAGCCGGTCAGACCGAGCGAGGACAGCGCATTGCCCGAACCCGTGATCGACAGATCCGCATTGGCGCCGGTGGAGATGTGCAGAGCGCCGGCGACGATCGAGGAGTTCGTCGCGCCCGT